>CAYWUT010000004.1:32345-54647 GCA_964460545.1 uncultured Spirochaetota bacterium | reverse complement strand
AGCGGAGGCAAGCAATACCATGAAGGGTGTCCACATCCAGGTATCAGCGATGATCGTGGCCCATAAACTGTTCTTCTCCTTTCCCAGCCACTCTACCTGGGCAAGACCCAGGATATTGTGTATGAAGTAATTTATTATCCCCCACTCGGTATTGAACATGTACTTCCAGAAGAGTCCGACAACAACCGGGCAGAGCATCATGGGCATGAGAACGATCGTGAAAACCGTTTCTCTGCCCCAGAACTCCTTCTGCAGAAGAAAAGCAATGAGTACCCCGAGCACAAACTGTACGACGACCGCCAGGGCCACATACTTGAAGGTGAATATAAAACGCTCCCACGAATAGGTGTCCGTCAGGATATTCACGTAATTCTTAAATCCAACGGCCCTGACGTTTCCGGGCCTGAGAAAGGAGTAGTTGAAGAAGCTGTAGTATATGAGCATGATGAAGGGGTATGCAATGAGAAAGAGAAGCAGAATGAGCGTCGGCCAGAGAAACAGGTATTTGATCCACTTTTCCCTGTTGGCAAACTTTTGATAGTCGTTCAGTACCATAGTCAGGACCCCATTTTAAGATATGTTACTTCCTGCCGAGAACTCCGAATGTCATACCCATGAGTATGTATTTTCTTATGAGTATAAAGAGAACGAGTATGGGTATGATCAGAATGTAACCAGAGGCGGCAACAATTCCCCACTCGAATCCCGAGGTTCCCATGAAGGAGACGATACGCGGGGGCAGGGTCATGGCGTGCCTTGTCGCGATGATCGACGCGAAGGTAAACTCGTTCCAGGCGAAAATGAAACAGAAACCCGCTGTCGCCGCAATCCCTCCCTTTACCATGGGAACGAGTATCTTGAAAAAAGCCTGAAACCGCGTATATCCGTTCACGAACGCGGCTTCCTCCACCTCCGTGGGAATACCGTCAAAGAAGCCCTTCATGATCCATGTTGCAAGCCCGATTCCTATAAGGGTATAGAGCAGTATCATGCCGAGCCGTGTGTCCGCCAGTCTCAACCGCGCGAATACTATGTAGAGCGGCACGATGATTGCCACGGGAGGGAGCATTCGGGTGGAGAGAACGAAGAACATGAAGTCCCCCTTCCCCCGGTAGGTCATTCGCGAATTGATATAGCCGGCCATGGTACCGAAGGAAACGGCGAGAGCGGTACCGACACCGGCGGATATCATGCTGTTAATGAGCCAGTAGAGAAAACGTGTCTGCTGCTCTTCCCCTGTTTCAAGCGTCGTATATATGAACAGCTTCTTGTAATGGCTGAAGGTCGGCTTGAACGTGAATTTCGGGGGTATGGTGAAGAGATCTATCCTCGTCTTGAGCGAGGCGAGAAACAGCCAGTACAGGGGAAAGAGCGTATATATGAGAACAACAATAATAATAATTACAAATACTATTCTTCTGACAATCCCTCTTCTTTGCTCCATCCGCGATGTCCTTCAATCTTCGTCGTCGTGTGAAAGTGAAAGCTTCCCGCCTGATGAAAGCCTTTACTACAGGCGGGAAGCTTCAAATACAAAATCAGTCAACGTAAATGGGTACTACATCCGGTTTCCCGCAAGGAGTAACCTTTGTATCCGGAACATCGATCTTCGGGGTGCGTTCTATCTCGTACCCCGCCTTTTCGAGTATCTTCTCCTGACGGTCCGCACAGTCCGCCATTGCCTGTTCCGGCGTTTTCTTGCCGGTGATGGCGTTATGCGTTTCCTCCTGCAAAATATCCAGGAGTATTGCATATTCTGGAAGGTGCCAGTAGTCGTTCGTGTAGTTGAATGCAACCCTGAACAGTCTGTTGTAGTCGTTGCCACCCAGCCATGCGGGATCGTCGAGGACATCCTGGCGCCCGGTCTGGCACACCGCTCCGTAGCGCTTCTGCTGCTCCTTCTGCTCGTACCACTCGATGAACTCCCACGCTTCCTGCACGTGCTTGGAGTACTTCGAAATACCGATGCCCTGGCCGCCCATACTGAATTCCCGTCTGAACATGCCGTCCCTGCCTATGCCTCCGGGCAGTATGGCGAATCCGGTCACATCGGAATAGGGATTCTGCTCCGGGTCGTCCATCGCGCCGAAAAAGTAGAACCAGTTGTGCGCCATGGCCACCTTGCCTGTCTGGAATGCAACATTCACCTCGTCCCAGCCCCAGGTTTCCACGCCGGGAGGACAGAACTCCATGAGATCGATATAGAACTTGACGCCGTCTATGGAAGCGGGGCTGTCAATATACCCCTTGATCTCATAAGTCGCGGGATTCCAGAGCTCTCCGCCGAATACCCAGACGAGGCAGTTCGTCACGCTGGTAAGGTAGTCGTACTCACGGCCGCCCATCATGCCGAGCCCGTACAGGTCCGGCGGTCTCGTAAACCACTCGGCTATATCACGGAGTTGCTGCCAAGTCTGCGGTATAGCAAGTTCATAACCGTATTTGGTCTTGAAACCGGCTTTCTCATCGGGATCCTCGAACAGGTCCTTCCTGTAGTGCATTCCCTCGGAGTCGGCGTTTACGGGCAATGCGTATATCTTTCCACTGCCGTCCGGATACTCGCCGTAGCGCGCGAGCATCTCCTTCGACCAGTCCGACATGTTCAGCTTGTCGGACTTCTCGATATACGGATTGAGCAGTACGCAGTGCCCACCGCCTGCGAATTCACCGATCGACTGGCTGTCCCAGCAGGCGAGGTCGAAACCCGAGCCCCGTGCCGCGAACTCCGAAGCGATCTTGTCGTGCCACGCGGGCCCGTAACCGACGAGCGCTCCCTCGACTTTTACGCCCGAGATCGCGGTCCAGTCCTTTGCGAGTTCCAGGAGCATGTCCGCGCAGACACCACCGTGCCATACCACCGTCAGCGTAACGTCCTTCTTCGGCTCCGGTGCCGCAGCGCCGCTCCCCTCTTCCTCCTTCTTACCGCCCGCATAGATGAACGACACGGCAAGCATGAAAGCGAAGAAGATCATGAGCCACTTAGCCTTTCGCATACACAACCTCCCTTTTAAAGATATTTAATAACATCTCCGAAACGCTAGTAATTTTTGTATCATTTCCTGTTAATTTCGTCAAGAAATTATTCATATCACCGTCCTTTCCTTATAATTTATTATGTCTTTATGTTTGGATACCTTTATCCGATCCCGATGGAATGTCAATTCTGTTGTAAGTAAACGACCGTTGCTATATAATAACACCCCTATGTTCCACCACGATGCAGGGGCGATATGTCCATGAAGGCTACATCCCCTTCAACGAACGGTTTTCGCAGACCGACAATACGGCTCTTCATATATACATCCTTCTTCCTGTCCGGCGCGAACGGCCTCGTCTTTGAAATCCTCTTCCGTCGGATTCTTCATCTCTCCCTCGGGATTTCACATTACTCGGTCGGGATGGTTTTGATCATATTCATGACGGGGCTCGGCATCGGCGGCATGCTCTTCGGCCGCATCGCGGACAGACCGACACGGCCCCTTCTCATGTACGGGATACTCGAGGCCGGTATCGGTCTCATGACCCTTCTTCTACTCGGTCTCACCGACTACCTTGATTTCATATACCTCTCCTTCATGCACAGCACCGGTTCTTCCGTAGGAACGGGGCTCTTTCTCAAGGGACTGGTTGCGGGTATACTGATACTGCCCGTAACGATTCTTATGGGCGGGACGTTGCCCGCGCTCGGAAGGGCCGTTTCACTGCACGGTAATACGGGCCGTCCCGTAGGCCTTCTCTACGGAATCAATACACTGGGAGGTGTTGCAGGCACGCTCGGCGTGACCTTTTTCCTCGTCGGGAAAATCGGAACACGCGGGACCATGCTCATCTTCTCCTGCATGAGCACGGCCGTGGGTATTACAGCGCTCATTATCGGACGAAGCACCTCAATGGGGCTGGAAGATAAAAATAACTACGGGAATCGCCGGAACGCGACAGAAGCTGACCCTCGTATGCGTAAAACGCTTCTCGCAGCACTCACCGTAGCCGGCTTTGTCGGTCTCTCCGCCGAGATCTACTGGAACCGCATACTTGCTTATGTTGTCGGCAGCCATGGTTTCGCATTCGGCATTATTCTCGCCGCCTTTCTGGCGGGACTTGGAATCGGCAGTCTTCTCTCTTCCCGGATCGCGGATAAAACAGGGCACCCGTACCTGTGGGTAGGATTTGCTCAAATCCTCATAGGCACATCAATCACGGCTATAAGCCTTCTGCTCTACGGAGTACGAGGCCTGGCCGGCTGGCTGACCCTGCGGACCGGCGGATTCGGAAGCTTTATATTTTTTCAAACGGGGCTCGTCTTTCTCCTGCTGTTTTTTCCGGCATTTCTCATGGGCTCCCTGTTCCCCCTTGTGATCGGCGGGACGGCACGAGGCCGCCGAAAAGGGTATGAGATCGGAAAAGCGTATGCTCTCAATACTTTCGGATCCATAGCGGGAGCCGGAGCTGCAAGCTTCATCCTCATAGGCATTGTTGGAATAGGCACCAGCCTGAAACTGTCTTCCCTCCTCTCCATTGCCGCGGGCATTTCCCTCATTTCGACAGGCAGGGGAATGAAGGGCGCGTGGAAGCTCGGTATCGGGTGCGGCGCGGCTGCAGCGGCGATCGTCCTCCTTATCCCGCTTCACGCGCCGCTCCAACAGCTCATGCCGGGCGAGCGCCTCATATTTTACAGGGAATCCAACCCCGCAACGGTATCGGTTCGAGAGGACGCGGAGGGGGGAAGGATGCTCTCTATAAACGGGCTCGACGAGGTTCCTGTCGATCCCTCCTCGCTCCTGACCTTCCGTGTACTCGCGCACATGCCCCTGTTTCTCCATACCGATCCGCGGCATGTGATGGTGCTCTCCCTCGGAGGCGCGGTGACCACGAGCAGCGTGGCGGCTCACGATGTGGAGCGGATCGACGCGGTCGAGCTCTGCGCTCCTGTTATCGAGGCGGCACGGTTTTTCGAGCCGTGGAACGGGGGAGTACTCGACGATCCTGCACTCAATGTTATGGTTCAGGACGGCCGAAATCACCTTCTCATAACGAAAAGGAAATATGATGTTATTACGGCCGACGCAACCCATCCATGGAGCGCGGACAGCTGGATTCTGTATACACGGGAATTTTACGATCTCATCCTATCGCGCCTGTCCGAGGGAGGGCTCTTCTGCCAGTGGATTCCCCTGCATTGGCTTTCGGATGAAGACTTCAGGTGTATACTCAGGACCTTGCGCTCCGCGTTTCCGAACCTCAGCCTCTGGTATTCCGGTTCCTATATCATTGCAGTGGGAAGCAGATCCAAACCGGTCATAGATAATGCACGCATGGAGCGGCTTATTTCCGAACCCGCCGTCGCTTCCGATCTCAGGTCGGTCGGAATCGAGTCCCCGCTGCAGCTCCTCAGCCTCTTTCTCATGTCAAACACGCGCATCGACGAATTTGCGGGCGAAGGCCCCCTCAATACGGATGACAGGCCCTATCTCGAGCACTCCGCGGCCCGCTGTTTCGGCAGGGAAACCACGCCCACCAACCTTGCGCTGCTCGGGGATGCGCGGGAAGACCCGGTACTCTTCTACACTCGTACGGCCCTGGTTACCGGCGGTGAAACGAAACTCCTCCGGCGTTTCTCGGAAGCCCGGAACGAAATGATCAGGGGCCGCATCATGACCTACGCTGGAGAATTCGAGGAGACGATCTCCCACTACAGGAAAGCCCTGGCCTCAGTTCCGGAAGACGGCGTGACCCGGCTGTTTCTCACGGACGCCCGCAAGACGTACTCGTCGGCGCTTGCGTCCGAGGGAGACGAGCGAAGGAGATCCGGTGACGGGACGGGAGCCTCAGAGCTGTACGGCAAATCCCTCGCCGTTTACCCGGAAAGCCCGCGTGCCCACAACGGTATCGGACTCCTGCTCTACGGTCGTGGCAAATATCTCGATGCGATCGAACATTTCGATCGCGCACTGGCCGGCATGCCCAATCAAATTCAAATCCGGTATAACAAGGTCCTGGCCCTGCTCAAGGCGGGAATGCTGGATGATGCACGAAGCGAAATCAATTATGTCGAGTATCTCGAAAAAACGATGGACATCAGGATCTCCCGACAGCTCAGGAGATATCTAGATGAGGCGGAAAAAGTCTACTGAAAATGGATACCCGGTAACGCATGAAACGAATTCTTATTGTAATGTGCGCGATCACGGTGATCGTCTTCCCAGTCGTACCATCCCCCGCCCGCGGCGAGTTTGACACACCCTCGGAGCAAGAACCCCATTTCTACCTCTTTCACTCGTATACCTGCGCCTCCTGCAGGGAAGCAAGGAGATTCGTACAAGAACTCGCCGTGGAATACCCGGATATTGTCTTTCATGAGCTCGAAATCGTAAAAAGCAGAAAAAACCAGGAAGTACTCATGAATTTCGTCGAGGAACTCGGCATATCCACCCCGGGTGTTCCCGTATTCGTGTTCCGGGACCGTTACCTCGTGGGTTTCGGGACAAAATCGAACCGTCGCGAGATCATCTCCTGGATTTCACGTTACCGGCTGAAGAAAAAGGGTTGGTACGGCCATAAAATCCCGGGAGTACGGGCAGGGGAGCAGGGTTCATCCGTGGAAGGTATCGGGAGCAATCTCCCCCTTCCGCTCTTCACCCTGCTTCTCGGACTTTTCGACGGATTTAATCCCTGCGCACTCTGGGTCCTCATGTTCCTGCTCACCCTGCTCGTAAGTACGAGGAACAGGCAAAGGCTCCTCATGGTGGGATTCGTTTTTACAGGCGGGTCGGCGCTCATATACCTCTTTTTCATGACCGCCTGGTACCGACTTTTTGTACTATTCGGGGCCGGACGATACGTTCAGCTCGTGCTCGCCATCACAGTTGTCATAATCGGAATTATAAACGCAAAGGAACTTTTCTTCTTCAAGCGGGGACCCACACTCATGATACCCGAAAAGGCTCTGCCTTCCTTATTCAGGCGCATGAGGGCCGTTGCGAACAATCCATCCGGACCGCTGACGGCCCTGTCCGCCCTGTTGCTGGCACTGATCGTTAACTTGATTGAGTTCGGCTGCACCATAGGTCTGCCCGCGGTATATACGAACGCATTGTCGCGCAGGAGTTCCGGCGGGGTCGCCTATCTTTACCTCGTCCTCTACACGGCCGCATACGTCACCCCCCTCATCTGTGTGGTTCTTATATTCGCCTTTGTCATGGGAAAATACAGGCTCGGGGAGCGCTATGGCAGGGTACTGAAAGGAACGAACGGGGTACTCATGCTCATTCTCGGGGCCATGCTCCTCGCGGGACCGTCCCGCATTCACTTCTGATTATTTGTATTAAGCGAATTATACATGACAAGCGAATCTACCCCCGGTCCTTCTGACCGTAGTAGGCGTTTTCCCCGTGCTTCCGGAGGTAGTGCTTTTCAAGAAGCTCCCGCTTCATGGGTCCGATCCCCGGATTAAGACCCGAGGTCATGTATCCCATGCGGGCGCATTCCTCGAGCATGACGCTCAGGTAGACCGCTTCCCCGGGATCCTTTCCCCACACGAAGGGGCCGTGGCACGCAACGAGAACGGCCTTCATGGACATATGGTCGCGCTCCCTGAAGGTATCGAGGATGAGGTTGCCCGTCTCCTCCTCGTAATCGCGCAGTATGCGCTCGTTCGAGATGACCTCCGTGCAGGGCACGTCCCCGTAGAAATAGTCGGCATGGGTCGTTCCGTACGCGGGCAGGTTCCTGCGCGCCTGTGCCCACGCGGTCGCGTACCGGGAATGGGTATGGACCACGCCGCCGATATCGCCGAATGCCCGGTACAGCACGAGATGCGTCTTCGTATCGGACGAGGGATTGTACGTTCCCTCCACGACGGTGCCGTCGAGGTCCAGGAGCACCATGTCCTCGGGAGCGAGGTTTTCGTAATCCACGCCGCTCGGCTTAATCGCGACAATACCGCTTTTCCGGTCTATGCCCGAGGCGTTGCCGAACGTGTATACAACGAGCCCCCGGGCGTTCAGCTCCCTGTTGGCCCTGTACACCCGTTCCCGCAGTTCTCCGTATTTCATTTCTCGGCCTCTTTCCTCCGGATTCATCTCGTCAGCCCGATCACGCTCGCGCGTATCGGCATCGGCCCGTGCCGTATATCTTCGACGTGACCACCGGCGACCGCTACTTCCGCAGCTCGTCCTCGAGCGCGGCCCCTATGTTCCGGTACCGCCGGTAGAGCTCCCGGTACCGGTCCGATCGCGCCTTATCCGGATTATGTGTCTTGATGAAACCGCTTCCCATGCGCTTCTGCGCGTCCTCGACCCGGCCGTAGACGCCGGAAGCCACGGCCGCGAACATGGCCGCACCGAGCGCGACGGACTGGTCGGCCCTCGCGACCTTGACCGGGATTCCGAGCACGTCGCTCAGGACCTGTATCACGAAGGGAGACTTCTTCGGTATGCCGCCGGATGCAACGACCTCCTCGAATTCGACGCCGTCCTCCGCGAAACGGTCAATGATCGCCCTTGCGCCGTACGCGGTCGACTCAACGAAAGACCTGAACATGACGGGCGCGTCCGTTCCCAGCCGCAGCCCGATGATCGCGCCCTTGAGCTTCTGGTCCGCGTAGGGGGTCCTCCTCCCGTTGAGCCAGTCGAGCGCCACGGGTATGGATTCCCCTCTATCGACCTTCGCGGCCTCCTTCGAGAGCTCGTCCACGAGCGTTTCCTCGATCCGGGCCGCAGACTCCGGGTCCATCAGGTTTCGTGACGGCCAGAGCAGCACATCCCTGAACCACGCGTACACATCCCCGAAGGAGGACTGTCCCGCCTCCAGACCGATCATGCCGGGTACGATCGATCCGTCCACCTGGCCGCATATACCGTCCACGAGCCTGTTTCCGAGCACGCCGGGAGAAACGACCGCCATGTCGCACGCCGAGGTTCCGAGTATCATGACGAAGGTCTTCTCCTTCACCTCGGCTCCGACCGCTCCCATATGCGCGTCGAAGGCTCCGGCGGCGACCGCTATGCCCGGGTTCAGTCCCAGACGCCCGGCCCACTCGTCGCACAGCCCCCCGGCATTCACGTCAGCCGTGGATGTCTCCTCGTAGAGCCTCTCCCGAAGCCCGCCGAGCAGGGGGTCGACCTTCACGAGATATTCCTCGGAGGGAAGGCCTCCCCACTCCGCATGCCACATGGCCTTGTGGCCGGCTGCGCACCTTGATCGTTTTATTTTCAGGGGATCCGTGTCGCCGGTAAGAACGGCCGGAATCCAGTCCGCGTGCTCCACCCAGGAGAACGCCTCCTTCCGGACCTTCCTGTCCGTTCGGAGCACATGAAGGATTTTGGCCCAGAACCACTCCGAAGAGTACACTCCGCCCGAGTATTTGGTGAAGTCCGTTCCTCCCCAGGAACGTGCGATCTTGTTGATCACGTCAGCCTCTTCGACCGCGGTGTGATCCTTCCAAAGCACGAACATCGCGTTCGGATTATCGCTGAATTCGTCCCGCAGCGCGAGCAGGGTTCCGTCCCGGTCGACCGGGGCCGGCGTGGAGCCGGTCGTATCCACCCCTATGCCGATCACGGATTCCCGCACCTCTTTCGACACGCCCTCGAGCGCGTGCGTGACCGACTCCTCGATCCCCTCGAGGTAGTCGGCGGGGTGCTGGCGAAACCTGTTTTCTCCGGGACTGCAGTACATGCCCCGGCCCCACCGCGTGTACAGAGCCACGTGCGAAGCGATCTCTTTCCCGTCATCCGCGCTTATGACAACGGCGCGAACCGAATCAGTTCCGAAATCCACACCGATTACGTATCTTCCGTTTTCCTTCCCGCTCATGGGCCCCCTCCTTTCAACCTGCAGATGTGCCGCGCTCCCCATTTCCCCGGTTCGAACCTGAATTTTCATGCTCCGGCCCTCCGGACGAGCCGAAGGGTAATTTCATCCGGGGCATCCAGTCTTTTTTCATGGATTACCCGCACAGGCTTGCCCTCGAATGAGGCGCGCAGCGCCGATTGAGGGGGGCGGGTAATGACAATCCAATATGCCCCCGCATTCAAATCTCTGCGTCTTATGCTTTAGGGCCGAAATGCTTGAGTATCACGAGGTTTTCGCAGTCGCTTCCGTTTTCAACGGTGACGCCGTCCCGGGCCGCGTTCACGGTGATGAAGAGCTCGTCGTTCGTCATCCGGCCGAACCTGATCAGGTTCGGCGATTCGATCTCCAGCCCTCCGAACCGTCCGTGTCCCTGGATAACGATGATGCCGTAGGCGGATTCCTCCTTGATGGTGACGGACCGTTTCGGAAGCACGGTCAGCTCCTTGGCCGAAAAATGCTCCGACAGGTAGCTTACGAAGTACTCTTCGTACCCGTCCGACCGCATCTCGGCGAGCGGTTTCACGGGTTTCGGTTCCGCAAAGTGGTTTTTATAGAAATCGGGATCTATATTCATCTCCCACTCGAGGATATCCAGGATGTAATCGAGATCTTTCTTTCGTTTGTCAGGAACGTTCTTGACCAGCATCTCGTAGGGAAGGACCCGGTCCCAGACGATATTCTGGAACATGGAGAATACGTCCGAAGCCCTCTGTGGCTCGTAGGTGCAGAGGGACCCCGGCGCATGGAGAACTCCGGGGGGGATGTCCCATCCGGTTCCGGGCTTGAGCTTGTAGGCCCTGGAGAGGTAGAGGATCCCGTTGTCGCCCTCGTCCCATTTTTTCAGGCAGTCGATCACCTGGTCTTTCGTCGTACCCGGATTGAATCCGAAGAAGGTGTAGGGGAAATAGGCCCCGTGATCGTTCAGTTGGGTCGGGAAGTAGTAGGATTCGGGCTTGCCCAGCATGCCGACATCGGCCGCCTTCTCGTCGTCCTGATGCACGTGATGGGGAAGGGGCTCCATGTTGTCGAAGAACTTGGCGAACATCTTCCATCCGCCGTACTTCTGCATGACGTCCCTGCCCAGTATATCGTCGCCGAGTACGTCGATCGCGTCCCTGAGGAGCACCTTGCTTGACGATCCGCCGTCCTCCACGTAGATATAGCTCAGCCCCTCGTCCTCGAGTGTCTCGGGACCGTTGTCCGCATTGACGGTGGATGAAAACCATCGCTCGTCGATACCGCCCCGATGCGCGCCGAACGCGTAGAGATCGTCAGGATGGAGCTTGAGTCTCCTGCCGGGTATACAGAACGAACGCGGGACCCAGTTCGGAAAGAGACGGAAGATACCCGCCCCCTTGTCCAGTGCCGTTTTGATCAGTCTCTCTTCTTGTGCCATTGTTGTCTCCTTATGGGTATGTCGTAATGGTTTAGGGTGAGCTTCGGGTTTCCATTCATACCATGAAAAAGTTATTAAACATGATAATCATTTCAATTTTATTCTAAAAATAACTGGAGTCCACCGGAACCGGCAATAGTGCGTCTTAATTATGTGAAAGCTCTCCATTACATATATTTATCGAAACTATAAATTCGCTCTGTTTATTGAATGCTTCAATACAACCGGGAACACGGGGGACTTCAGGAGGTAAAAAACTCTTCTCTGAGTATCGTCTCCCTTTCATCCGGTCCCGTGGAAACGATGGAGATGGGAACCCCGATTATTTTCTCCAGGCGGGCGACATAGGCGCGCGCCGTCTCGGGCAGCTCATCGTAATCCGTGACACCGGCAAGGTCCGTCCAGCCCTCGAGCTCCTCATACACGGGCACGGCCCTCTCCAGAACATCGGCGTTTGCAGGGAAATCGCCCGTTTCCTCCCCGTCTATTCTGTAGCCCGTACAGACCTTTACCGTGTCGAAACCGTCGAGCACGTCGAACTTCGTCATGGCGATGCTGTCGATGCCGGATACGGTCACCGCATGCCGCAGACCGACCGCATCGAACCAGCCGCATCTCCTCGGCCTCCCGGTCGATGCCCCGAATTCACCGCCGCGTTTTCTTATGAGCTCTCCCGTCTCGTCCTCGATCTCCGTGGGAAAGGGCCCGCCCCCCACCCTGGTGAGGTAGGCTTTCGCGATTCCCAGGACCCGCTCGACCGAACGAGGGCCGGTACCCAGGCCTGTCAGCACGCCGCCCGCCGATGAATTCGACGAGGTCACGTAAGGATAGGAACCGAAATCCACGTCGAGCAATACGCCCTGCGCTCCCTCGAAAAGCAGGCTTTTTCCCTCTCCGGAAAGACGCCTGAGAAGCTCGGAGGTATTGCATACATAGGGTTCGAGAATCCGCGTATACTCCTCCGCCGCTCTCAGGACATCGCCCTTTTTCGCCCTCTCCATGCCGAAACGTCCGACGAGCGTGGAATTCACCTCTTCGAGCGCGAGCTCCACCATACGCTCCATATAACCGGACTCCGTGAGGTCGCAGGGTCTGATACCCATTCTCGCGTACTTGAAGGTATAGGCGGGCCCGATTCCCCGCTTGGTGGTCCCTATGCCGAGCGCCTTTTCGTAGGCGTGGTCGAGCGCTATGTGATAGGGCATGATGAGGCTCGCCCTGTCCGATATGAAGAGCCGGGAGGTGCAGTCGATACCGGCCCCCTTCAGCATGTCCAGCTCTTCCTGCAGCGCGACGGGATTGACCACGACGCCGTTTCCGATGATACAAACCGTGCCCGGTTTCAGGATACCCGAGGGTATGAGATGGAGAACGTACTTGCTGCCGGACGTGACGATCGTATGGCCCGCGTTATTGCCGCCCTGGTACCTGCATACGACGTCCGCGTGCTCCGAGAGCATGTGAACGATCTTCCCTTTTCCCTCATCCCCCCACTGTGCCCCGAGTACCACTACACTTTTCATTTTTTTCATCCGTAATTAACGTTCGACCATACATACCATTAAAAAGGGAAAAATTCAACCCTTAAAAAAGAAGCGGCCCCTGGAACATCCATGGCCTTCGGCTTTGATTTCCATTGACTGGCATCGGGTTGCTTATTAGCTTATCGTAATAATTTCGCCCGCGAGACAGGTATGAGTCCTCAAAAAAATCCGAAAAAACGTAAAAACGACCCCAAGGAAGCCGCAAAAAAAGTACTCGTCACCGCGATCGTCGGTTTCGTGGCAGTCGCGTTTATCGGGAGCTTTGCCTATAACTATACGGCGCGCCGCGGCGGCTCGAAGAGCCTCGCGGTTGTAAACGGTGAAACCGTCGTCGTAGGCAGCGATTCGCTCTTCGCAAACTTCTACCGCCAGTTCTACGAGGAACAGCGTCAGGCGGATGAGGAGGTTACAGAGGAGAAAAACCGGCAGCTCATGCGGAGGGCGCTCGACACCGTTATACAGCGGATGCTCATACTCCAGTATGCGGAAGAGGCGGATATCAGGGTAAGCAAGGAGACGGTCCTCCAGTCGATCGCAAACAAGGGTTATTACGCGACGCCGGGCAAGAAGTTCGACGAGCAGCGCTATGCCTCGACACCGGAATCCGACAAGCAGCGCGTGTTCAAGAACGAGGAAGAGCAGCTTATCATCGAACTGTTCCTGCGGGATTTCTCGAACGCCTCGCGGGTCACCGAAGTGGAGCTCGAGGCGTTTTTCAACCTTACCGATTACGGCAAAAAGATCGAATACGTGATGCTCCGGTATGACGACGTTCCCGAGGAGGAGCTCAGATCCTTCTTCGAGCAGAACCCGAAACTCTTTGAACAGGTCCATGCGGCCCACATCCTGATCAAGGAGGACGAGGAAAAGGCACGGATGCTTTACGAAAAGGTGAAGGCCGATCCCGACCTTTTCGAGGAAACCGCGAAATCCGAATCCGAGGACACCACCACTGAAAAGGGCGGAGACCTCGGCTGGTTCTACCGGAGCGACATGGTGCCGGAGTTCTCGGAAGCGGCATTCAAGCTTGCTGAAGGGGATATAAGCGAGCCCGTAAAGACGGTGTTCGGCTACCACATCATAAAAGCGCTTGAACCCGTAAAGGCACTTCAGTTCGATGAGGCCCTCTACCGTGTCAAGAGGGAATATGTCAAGGCCCACCGCGATGAAGTGACGAAATCGGTCGGAGAGAAGACCGGGGTTCTCCTCGAGGAGATGAATGCCGATCCGTGGTCCTTTTCCGAAATAGCGGAGAAGCACGGATTTAAAACCGGGAAAACGGGATTCATCAGCGTGGACGGGCAGTACATATTGAACGAAGAGGAGACGATGCCGCTCTTCGAGCTCATGAACATACCGACCCTCGTGGATCTCGTGTTCGCGACGGACAGGTACAGCGTCGGCGGACCGGTCAAGTCGTCTGAAGGGGAGATCATTTTCAAGGTCCTCGAGGAAAAGGAGCCCGACAGGTCGGAATACGAAAAGGCGAGAAGCTACCTTCAAACCTACTATGCGCAGCTGAAGGAGAACAGCCTCTTCAATGACTGGTACATTCACACTCTGAAAGAATCGAAGATAACGGATAACTTCGATACCTTCTTCGGTCCACAGGGTTGACGCGCGTGCCTTTCGGTAGGAACCCGTGGGATGGAGATTTACAAGAAAAATATTCGATTTCTTTCAGAACATTTCCCCGCGGTCCTTCCCGGTATTCTTCCCCCTGATGAGATTAAGACCTGCACCTACCGTGATTCTCCAAATCCGAACATACTGGTAAACGACAGGCCCCTGCACTCCTCCGATCCCGTCAGGGAGGCGCGCAGCCTCGCACGGAGCGTGGGCCTGAGAAAGGGCGTGCTCGTCATCTTTCTCGGGATCGGCACCGGAATTCAGATAGAGGAATTCCGCCGGGTGCACGGCCGGAACGCGGATGAGGCCCTCGTCGTCGTAATAGAACCGAGCGTGGAGTCCTTTTCACTTCTCCTCCATCACAGGGACGTGTCCTTTCTCAGGGGAGCGCGCCTGCTCCTCGGCAGGGCCTCTGAAGAGGTAATCGAATACTTCGAATCCCTGGATCCACTCTCATTCAGGGGACACGGAATCGTAAAGCTGAGGGGCGCGCACTCCGTATTCGGAGATTACTTCGGCAGGATAGAGACAGGGTTCAGGCATCTCATGTCGGCCAGGCTTTCGGACCTCCTGACCCGGTTCGCGTTCGAAAACCTCTGGATGAAAAACATCATTGAAAACGTGGTGTTTCTCGCGGGGAGAAGGTCGGTATCCGGGCTCCGCGATGCGCTCTCAGGTAAGCCCGCGCTCGTGGTAAACGCGGGCCCCGGGCTCCTGGATGAGCTCGATATGATCGAGCGTATTGCGGGCGGCGTACACCTCTTCGCCGTTGATACCGCGATCGAGCCCCTGCTCGCGCGGGGAATCGTTCCCGACGTCGTGGTTACGCTCGACGCCCAGTTTCACAATCTTCTCGATTTCACCCGTCTCTTCTGCTCGAACGGATCCGGCGGCTCCGTACTCGCGGCCGACATCACGGTCTGCCCCGGAATTCTCAGTCACTGGAGGGGCCCCCTCCTTTTCAGCAGGACTCTGCTCGAATCGGGAGAGCGGCGGGAGCATCATGGGCTTACCGACCTGCTCGGGACTTTTCACCCGGATATCCACTCCCTCAGATGCGGGGGCTCCGTATCCACAACCGCACTTGAGCTTGCCCTGTACACCGGAGCCCGTCCCGTAATCGCCGCGGGCCTGGATCTCGGGTACACGGATTTCAAGACCCACGTCAATTCCTCACCCCACTACAACCTGTACCTGAACGGCTCCCTTCGCCTGAATACGCTGGAAACCGCCATGGCTCGCGCGCTTAAGGCACGCAAACTCTTCCGCGTTCCCTCGCGCTCCGGAGGAACGGTGCTGTCCGATTTCATATTCGGCTCATATATCGAGTGGATAGCGGCTCGCTCCGAATACGGGGGAAAGGTGTTCGTACTGTCCGGAAAAGGGGCCGCGGTTGAAACCCTTCAAACCGTGGAACCGTCGGAGCTCGAAAAAAAGTTTGCGGGGAAGGCCAAAACGCCGGTCAGCAAGCTGATGGATGGGTCGTCCGGCAGTGCTTTCACCCGTGAAGATGCGAGGGGTTTTCTGCGTGCGCTGAAAGAGGCGCTGGAGCGGGCGGGGCGAGACCTCCCTGAAAGCGGCGACGGGGTCCCCTCCTTCACGGCCCGCTACCCGTTTCTCCGCGAGAGCGCGCTCGAAACACGGCTCCTCTACCCCGACCCGGGCCTGCTGAAGAGCCATCTCGCGCTCCTCGTCGGCTTTCTCAGGGAACGGGCCGAACGCTCCCTCCGAAAACTGGACCGTTGATAACGTATACCCGGGCTCCGTAAAGACTACTCGTACTTGAGTACTTCCTGGAGCCCGCCGTCGACGTATATGAAAGCGGTCGTGTTGGAGTAGCTCTTGAAGGGTATGGTGAGGAGATCGCCCGCCATATTCTCTTCGTGGTAGATTTCACGCTCGCCGATACGGTCCTGGACCACGATTCGGACAACGGCGTCATCCTCGATATCGACAGGCACTTCAAACTCTATGACGCGCTCCGAGAGCGTGTCCTTCTTCCGCTCGGTCGGAAGGTAGCCTACGTAGAAGGTGACCGTCTCGTTCCTCGAGACGAGCGTTCCTTCCGGCGGCTCCTGCGCGAGTATGATTTCGTCCTGTTCGGGATCGTCTACCTCCTCCGGAACGACATGCACGAGTATTCCCTTCAGGGCGAGCGTTTCCATGACCTCCTTGATGTTCTCGTAGGTATAATCCGCGAGCTGGACGATCGATACCTCCCGGCCCTTGCTCACCACGAGGTCGATCGCGTCCACCTCAGCGATCGGGGTATTGGGAGGGGGATACTGGCTCACGATGGTTCCCCGCGGACTTTCCGATGCAACGGTGGAAATCTTGCCGATCTGTATGGTCTTCCCCTGGAACGAAAAGATCTCCTGAAGCCTGTTCCGAACGAACACCACGGTCATTCCCGTATAATCCTCGATAACGGAGATAATCGGTCCCTTTGAAACGATGATCCGAACGTCCTTGCCTTCCCGCACGATGCTTCCCGGCTTCGGGTTCTGTTCAACGATGGTGTTCTTCTCGCTGTCGCTGAAAAAACGGGGGTCCACGACGGCATGAAGGTTGCTGTTCTGCAGTGCGATGAGTCCCCCGATGAGGTCCTTGCCCGTTATGTTCGGTACCGCGACCTCGGGCGGGCCCTGCCACATAAGCCGGAAAACGAGCAGCCCGACGGCGATGAATACCACGAGGCTGACGGCGATTACAATAACGACGTTCCTGATGATGAGCCTGGAATGCGTTATCAGGTAATCCTTGAACAGGCGGAACGGGTTCCCCGCCCTTTTCAGGAATCCACCCTTACTGGTCTTCAGGTATCTTCTCATTATATTTCCCGTTCCCGTACCGCGAAATATCCGGACACGGTGTATTCATTTTATCCGCACACGTCAAAAGATCAAGGATTCTCGCCGAGAACCTCTCCCTCTATTTCCCTGTATCCGTTCACGAACTCACTGAAATGCATCCTTTTTCTGTTCTCAGGCTGCAGCTCCACCAGATCGATCGAACCGTCTCCCGTTGCAATTCTTATTCCCCGCTTTCCGTCCGCGCACAGTACCGTTCCGGGAGGAGCATCGGACCTCTCATCATCCTTGGTCAGCGACGCCCTGTATATCCGAAGCCGTTTCCCCCTGAACGCGGTATAAGCCACGGGCCAGACCGCATAGGCCCGGATTTTTCTCAGTACGGCGGAGCCGGGCTCGCTCCAGCGTATAAGCCCATCCTCCTTGCGTATGAGGGAGCAGTAGGTCGCCTCATCCTCATTCTGCTTCTTCGGCGTTGTCCCGCCCGCAATATAATCCCGGACCGACCGTGTAACAAACGCAGGTGCCGAATCCGCGATGGAGGCCAGAAGGTCCTCGGCATTGTCCTCGGAGCCGATCGGTATTCGACATGAATCGAGTATATCTCCCTCATCCATACCCGGGGCCATCTTCTGCAGGGTAATGCCGGTTTCCGAATCGCCGTTCAGGAGCGCCGCTTCAATGGGCGAAGGACCGCGATAACGGGGCAGAAGAGATGCGTGGAGATTGAGGCATCCCAGGGAGGGCAGGGTAAGTAAATGTTCCGGCAGTATGCGGCCGTACGCAACCACGACCACGAGGCCTATTCCGAGCTCCCGCAGTCGTTCCATGAGCGATTCGTCGGGTTTCAGCGGCTGGCACACCTCGATACCCCGCGTAACCGCGAACGACTTCACGGGCGTGGTGTGTATCTTCTTCCCGCGCCCCGACCGCTTGTCGGGCCGGGTGACCACGAGGCGGACGTCCAGACTGCCACAGAGCTCCTCGAGGCAGCGCAGGGCGAGGAGGGGGGATCCGAAAAAAGCTATACGAACATCATTCATCCGGATTATCGGTACCGCGGTTAAATACGGGGAGAAATGCGCTCGGCGAGCGCTTCGAGATCTCTTTCGATTCTCTTCTTCTCCCTGTTCTTGAGCCTGTCGATGAAGAGTACGCCGTTCAGATGGTCGATCTCGTGCTGAAGGACGCGGGCGAGGAGACCGTGCGCCGTTATTTCCACCTGCTTTCCGCTCTTTGTCGTTCCCCGGACAATCGCGTCCTCCGGCCTCGCTACCTCGGCGTTGATGCCGGGAATACTCAGGCAGCCCTCCTCCATGGTCTCGGTCCGGTCGGAGACCTGCGTGATAACGGGATTGATGAGCGCGAGCCGTTCGAACCCCTTCTGCTCGAGGGAAATACAGATAATACGCTTTGAAACGCCGACCTGCGGCGCGGCAAGCCCAATACCGCCGTCCTCTTCCATGACGACGAACATTTTTTTAATGAGTTCGAGCGTATCGTCGTTAATCTCCGCCACATCCTCCGCTTTCCGCCTCAGGAAGGGATCGGGATACGTTCTGGTTCTCGGAATTTTCATGATCCTAATATACTCATGCGTCCCCTCCGCAAACAAGGGAAAACAGGTTCAGAGTATGGACACGGGACAGACGTCTATTTAGTAAAAACGTGTTCAGAGCATGGACACGGGATCGACGTCTATCTCCAGATAACAGTCCGACCGCTTCACCACGAGCTTTCTCAGCACCTCTTTCACCGGCCCCGTCTTTTCCACCTTGATGATGACATGGACCCTGTAATTGTTCTTGATTCGCGAGATCGGACAGAATGAGGGCCCCAGAATGGAGATAAATTCATCCGTGTTCGTCTTTATGAATTCGACCGCTCTCTCAGCCTCCTCGATCAGCCTGTTCTCGTTCGGTCCCCTGAAAACGAGCCTCACAATTCTGCAGAAGGGGGGATAGAGAAGCGTCTGCCGGTATTTGATCTCCCGCGTATAGAACTCCTCGTAGTTCTGGGTTTTCGCCGTTCGTATCGCGTAGTGGGAGGGGTTGAAGGTCTGTATGATCACCTCCCCGCCCTTGTCGCTCCTACCGGCCCTGCCCGAAACCTGGGTAATGAGGTTGAAGGTGCGTTCAGCGGCCCTGAAGTCGGGAAAATTGAGGGAAATATCGGCGTTCAGAACGCCCACCAGGGTCACATCCGGGAAATGGAGCCCTTTGGACACGATCTGCGTCCCCACGAGTATGTCTATCTGCTTTCTTGAAAAGGCTGTCAGTATGGAGTCCACCGCCGTTCTCTTCCTTACCGTGTCGGTGTCCATGCGAACGATCACCGCTCCGGGAAAGAGGCCGTTCAGGATACGCTCTATCTTTTCGGTGCCGAATCCCGAAAAGCATATCCCCGTATCCCCGCAGGTGGGGCAGACGTCCGGCGGCGGCTGAAAAAAACCGCAGTAATGGCAGCTCATGGTTTTTTTCTTGCGATGAAAGGTCAGGGTGATGTCGCAGTTCTTGCACCTGAAAACGTGTCCGCAGTTTTCGCAGTACACGTAAGGGGCGAATCCGCGCCTGTTGAGGAAGAGGATCACCTGCTCCTCCCTCCTTAAACGCTCCTCTATCGCCGCCCGGAGCGTATTCGATATATGGCACGCACCCCGGACCTTCCGCAGGTCGGTCACGCGCGTCCCAGGGAGCTGCTGGTTCATAACACGTTTCGGGAGGAGGAGCAGTTTCGACTTCATCCTGGCCCGGTAGTAGGATTCCACCGACGGCGTCGCGCTCCCCAGCAGGAGGAGCGATCCGTGCTTCCTCGCCCGGTAAAACGCGACGCTCCTCGCGCTGTACCGCGGGGTCTCGTCCGATTTGTAGCTCGTTTCATGTTCCTCATCCACGATGATGATGCCGATGTTCCGCAGCGGGGCGAATACGGCCGAACGCGCGCCGATCACGATCGGTTTTTGACCCGACAGTATCCTGTGCCATTCGTTGATCTTTTCAGCACCCGTCAGTCTCGAGTGGAGCACGGCAAGCTTGTCGCCGACGCGCGATGAAAAATATCGGACGGTTTGAGGGGTGAGGGAAATCTCAGGCACGAGCAGTATGGCGCCCCTCCCCATCTCCACAACCTCGCGGATAATCCTGAGGTAGATCTCCGTTTTCCCGCTTCCCGTTACCCCATGGAGGAGATAGTGGCCCCCCTCGCCTTTCAAGCTTTCCCTGAGAACGGTAAACACGGATTCCTGGTCTTCGGTGAGCGTGATCTCGGATGCCGGCGTGTCGGACACGGGCATGAGGACGCTCTTCTCCCTCCGTTTCACACTTTTCGGTATGATGGTCCAGAGCGCCTCTCCGAGAGAACAGAGGTAATAGCTCGAGATCCACTCCGCCGTCTGGATGAGATCGGTGTTGAGGACGGGCTCCCGGTCCAATACCTCTTCGATCGGTTTGAGCCTCGGCAGTCCGGTCTTATCCTTCAGCCGGTAGACGATGCCCTTCACTTTCTCGTCCCGCAGGCCCACGAGGACCCGGACCCCGGGTTCGACCCCGGACATACCGTCGGGGATGGAGTAAGTAAGGGGGGCAATAGGCTTGTTGAAAACAACGTCTGCAAACATCGCGGCTATGTCGATATTTCCCTGTAGTAGTCCCGAAGAAGCTTCAGATCGTTCCACACGGGCCGCTTGTATTTCTCCGGAAAGCGAAGCACGGCGGCCGGATGATAGGTCGGAAGCACGGGTATGTTTTGGTAGTGGTGAAATTCACCCCGGAGCTTCGTAACTCCGGCCTCTGTGTCGAGGAGCGTTCTCGCGGCCGGAGAACCGAGGCACAGGATTATCCTGGGATCTATGATCTCTATCTGCCTCTTCAGAAAGGGATAACAGGCGGCGACTTCATCGGGAAGGGGATTCCTGTTCGACGGGGGCCTGCACTTCACGATGTTGGTTATGTAGACCTCGTTCCTGGAAAGCTGTATTGCGGAGAGCATCTTTGTCAAAAGCTCGCCCGCTCTCCCGACAAAGGGACGGCCCTGCGCGTCCTCCTGTTCTCCGGGCCCCTCGCCCACGAGAAGGATATCCGCGTTACAGCTCCCCTCTCCCGGAACGGCACACCGTCTCCGCAAATGGAGCCTGCACCTCGTACACCCGCCCACCTCGCGTTCGAGCCGCTCCAGCGCCTGTTCGCGCCCCAGCGGCCGCGTCCGTGCGCGGCTTTCCGGGGACGTGCCCGGCACGGTATTCTCCTCTTCGGACGGAGCGTCTTCGGACGGAGATTCCGAAGGCGCTCTCATTTCCCTGAATCCGGTTTTAAGGTAAGCGATTACGTCACCGGCAAGGTCCCGCAGCTCCCTCTGAAAGCGCTCTTCCATTGCAGGCTGTCCTCCTCTGTGCGGCTTCGAGTGAGCGTGGATATTCGCTTCGGGACTTCCCGGAAAAAATACGGTCCGGCGGGCAAGACGGAGGTGGGATCGTCAGAACTTCCTTCTCTCCTGAGCTGATTTACAATCTATACACATCTTTGCTTCCGGAATGGCAAGAAGCCTCTTCTCCTCGATATTCTTACCGCAGACGACGCACTTACCGTAGACACCCTCTTCAATGCGCTTCAGCGCTTCGCTTATCTCCTGCAGTTTCTCCTGCTCCTTTTCCGTCAGCTTGTCGTATATCTGCATTTCATAGACGCTGTTCGCCCTGTCGACTATATCGCCGATGATGTTTTCACTTTCCTGCTCCGATACGTCGTTCTCCTCGGTGCGATCTATCGTCTCCAGTATTTCATTCATCTTCTTAATGAGCTTCTTACTGACCGACTCAAGTACTCTCTTCTTCATGTTGTTCCCATCCCCCCCTCTTTGCCCCGCATACGAAATAAAAAAACGACCACCCTGAACCTCGGTCTTCCCTCGCTATCGAATAATAGCACGCTATCGCGTGATAGCGTAAGAATTTACTGTAAATACGGGACAATGCCAATAAAAAAATATACTACCCCTCTGTCCTTCGGTTGTTACCTCCGTTGATACCGGACATAAGATATATGAGTCCTTCCTTGTCGATCAGCTCAATAGGCCG
>CAYWUT010000004.1:0-32245 GCA_964460545.1 uncultured Spirochaetota bacterium | reverse complement strand
TGATACCGGACATAAGATATATGAGTCCTTCCTTGTCGATCAGCTCAATAGGCCGGATACCGGCAATTTTTCGCGCCTTATCCGAGAAATCCGAGGTGGTAACAAAGAAACCCCTTCCGGCGCCTTCCTCCGACATCCTCTCGATCAGATCCCGAATGGGAATCTCACCCACCTGCGATGTCCACCGCCCTAAATGCAGCAGCGCACCGATCTCCGATCTTCCTGAACGGATCGTTCCGATATACTCTATGAAGTTCTCCCGGCCGTAATTGTGCTTCATGATTTTAACACCGAGCTTTTTACACAGGGATACTCCGATGTCGTGTACCTCCTTCTTGGAAGCCGTCATGATGCGGGTAAGTGCCGGGCTTTCATTGACCTCACTGTATATTCTTAATTTCTGTGCGGTATCCCGGAAACCGGGCTGCTCCGCATTCACCTTGCTCCAGAGCTCCAGGGCTTTTGCTATGTTTCCCTCGCTGACAAGCGCCTCCGCGTAGTCGTACCTTATTTCCTGGAGCCGTACCGTATCCTCCGTGGAAATGGAGAGCGCCCGCTCGTAGTGATCGAATGACCTGACCGTATCCGAAAGTTTGTAGTACAGGGAACCCAGGTGGGCCGACGCCTCAAAGGCGAACCGCTCGTCCTTCGCCGCAGGGAGCAGCTCATCCGCGCTCTTCCTGTAATTCTTTGCCTTCTCCAGTACAAGCCCGTAGTAATAATGCGCTTCCGTGCAATCGGGATCCAGCTCGAGCGCTTTCAGAAACGATCCCCTGGCCTTTTCGAAATAATTCAGCGCATGGCTGATCTTTCCCCTCTCCATGTGAGCCTCAAAGAACGCGCCCTTCGCCTCGACGGCCCTGTCAAGAAACTCGAGCGCGGACTGCTGAGAACCCCTGTTCTTGAATATGGTGGCCAGAGTATAACAGGCACGGGCGTTTTTATCATCAAGAGACAGGACTATCCTGAGCTCCTCCTCGGCCTTTCCCACGTTTCCAAGCTTCAAATACATCTCCGAGATTTTCCCGTGTACCTCCGCTGCCTTTTGTGAAGATTTGAATTCCTCGCTTATAGCCGCCTTGTTGTATTCCACGATGGCATGCTCGATGTTCCCGAGCTGTTCCTGGCACAGGCCCGTATACCAGCTGAACACGCCGCTGTTGCTCTTCGCGGTGAGCAGATGGAGAAGCCTGAGCGCATTTTCGTAATCGCCGTTGTCAACGAACTGTTTCGCTCTTTCGAACCTGTTTTTCCGGTAGAATCTAGCCAGCAATCCCACGAAGAGCAGGACGACAATGAGAAAAAGAACGATTGTGAGTATCAGCATTAATCCAATCCGTGGAAACGGCTCATAACGGGGAAGCCCGGAAAACAGGCTCCGACGAAATAGAGACCGCCCGCGTATGCGGTTCGTCCGGCGCGTCCTCTGTCACGCGCCGAAAGTATTTCCCCTATTTCGGTTCTGTCCCGGCGGCCCTTTTCAAGCTCTAGCACGGTCCCGACTATGGTCCTGATCATCTTCCTCAGAAATGCATTCGCCGTTATATCGAGCACGACAAATTCTCTTTTTTTCGTTATCTCGCACCGGTAAATTCGCCTGCGCGGGTTCTGCCCCTTCTCAAGCGAAGCAAAACTGGTATAGTCGTGATCGCCGAGCAGCTCACCGCAGTAGCCTTTCAAGAGCCCGATGTCGAGCGGCCTGCGAACCCAGAGCGCATACCGGTTAAAGAAAGGAACGGGTTCCTCGCCGTTCCAGATAATATAACGGTACCACCGCATACGGGCCCAGTACCGCGGATGAAAACGGGACGGGGCACGCTCGGCCCTTCGTATGCGTATGTCTTTCGGGAGCAGCGCATTGAGCGCGCTTCGAAACTGCACGGTCGTCATCGCGGAGTCGGTTTCAAAGCACCCGACCTGCGACAGGGCATGGACCCCCGTATCCGTCCTGCCCGCATAGGTCAACCGTACCGGCTTCTTGAGTATCCTGCCCAGCGCATCTTCAATGACTCCCTGAACGGTCACCGCGTTCGACTGTATCTGCCACCCCGCGTAATTCGAGCCGTCGTAGGCGATCTCGAGAGCGACGGTCCGCATACTCGCCTCATACACCCTCGATCTCCGCTATTTTCTCATCGATCCGCTCGTAGAGCTCCTTGGACTTGTCGAGAATGAAGCCGGGCTTGCTCCTGCTCGATTTCCCGGAACCGAATACCTTGCTGATGATCCTCTTTGCGGACTGGAGCTTTTCTGTGTCTTTCGGACCGTACTTGTAAATCAGAAGCGTTGTTATATAAAGTATTCCCTGAAATCCGTAATTCTTATCGAGGTCCGGCCCTACGTTTTTAACGACGTCCAGCCGTTCCTTGCCCGTCTGCGCCAGATCGATTGTCTTCTCATAATACACGAGCGCTTTGGAATAGCACATTGAACTGATTCTGTCATATCCCTGGGCTGGGTATTTACCGTTCAAATCGTCGAAGAGCCACGCGGCCCTGAGACAGCTGAGCCCTTTTTTGAAGGTGGGCGCGCGTTCGCCTCCGTGGAAGGAGTAGCAGCCCGTCGCGAGCATGTAGCTCGCGGTGCCCGTGAAGAGGTTCCGCGGTTTTGAAAAGTCGATGATGGGAAAGATGAGCTTGATGTCATGACGCCGTTTGCTCATCTGCGACAGGGCCGCCTCCTTGTGGCCACAGCTGATATGCATAAAATCCTCTCCGTACGCGGCGTAGAGGCATTGGGGACACACGGTAACCGGATAAACGAGCGGGTATACCTCGCCCACCTTTTTCCCGGGTTCATACCTGCGCCTGAGCTCATCGGAAATATCCCGGGCGATGAGTCTTCCTCCACCGGTAAGCATTTCCTCCTTCCTGAAAGAGGTCCCGCAAAGCGGACACTCAAGCGGATTTTTCGAAAAGTAGGAGATTTTTACTTTTTTTTCTTCCACGGCCATTCTCTTTCCGTTTTCAACCCCTAATTATTAGGAAAAATTATACCGCAATCCCCCGGCGAATACAATAATTCGATTGCTACACGCTTCCCGGACCTTCCCTTTCGAATAGTTCCCCCTGTTTCCGCGGTTCGGCGCCTTCCGGAGGCTCGGACGGCGGCGGTTCCTTTTCGACCCTGACCTTTATAGAGCGCGGGTCGATCCTGATGGTCGATATGAGTGACGCTTCCTCGACATCCGCGCGCAGAAAACCGGGAAGACGGTACTCGCCCTCTTCCTCTATATCAGCACAGTCCACGTAAACGTAGATCTCGCTTGTGCGAAACTCCGGAATCATCCTCCTGGGCATCTTGAGCAATACCGAAACACGGTCCGCCTCCAGCGAAGCGACGAGGCCTTTCCGCACATTAACGGTCCTGATCCGTATATCGTCATACCTTCTCACCGCGTATTCCTCTTTTACCAGAACCCTGATCTTTACCTGCTTTTCACCGGAGAGCTGGACCTTTTCATCGCCCCGTTCCAGGTCCACCTCCAAAACCGTGGTCTCGGTTATTCCGCTCACGTCTATCTCTTCGGTATAGACGCTGTCCACGCTTTCTATCAGGGATGAGGGCCCCTCTATCTCGACGGAATCCGGTTCCGCGAGAACATCCTCCAGATTATATCCGTTCGGAAGATCTTCCATGACGACGGGCACGACCTTGACCATCTTTTTCATCGTCTTCTCGACCTGTATATCCACAAAACGCGGGTTGACCTCCTTGATGGAAACCCCCTGGGGTATATGGGACCTGTTTATCTTGACGATCCTTCTCGTGTTCAGCCGTGTACTCTGCTCGAGGTCCACAAACGCGGTCACATCCTTTTCACTGACCAGGGCGAGCTTCGCTTCCCTTCCGCGGATGACGAGCTGTACCGTATCCGGGACCTCGCTGGATACGATGTATTCCACGGGTATATTCATGACCGCAAGCTCAACGGAGAGGAAACGCTCCTTCTCCTGCGTGCTGTTGACATAAATCCAGAGTATGCAGGCGAGTCCGATCGAAAGGAGCTTGACAGGCCAGTTGTAGGTAAGGCGGCTGATAAGATTTAGATTTTTCCCGAACATCTTCCTCAGCTCTTTTTAATGAGAAGTTCGTTCAACCGTTCGCGAAGCCTGTTGATGGAAACCCCCAGCTCCATGGAGCCCTGCCAGGCGATGGAGATCTTTCCCGTTTCCTCCGATACGACGATAACCAGCGCGTCCGTCTCTTCCGCGAGCCCGAGGGCAGCGTAGTGGCGTGTTCCGCAGCCTTCGAGCAGCTCGTGTCTATCGGTAAGCGGCAGAATACATTTGACCGCTATGATCCTGTCGAGTCTGATAATGACCGCGCCGTCATGGAGGGGTGATTCCTTGTTCAGTATGGAGAAGAGTATGTCCCTGTTGAGCATACTGTCGAGGCGTATGCCGGTCTCTATGTAATTTTTCAGCCCTACTGTTGACTCGATCACGATGAGAGCGCCGATTTTCTTGTCCGAAAGCCCCTCGACACTTTCAGCCAGTATGTCGATAATATTGACGCTCTCCCTGAAGATGGTCCCGAAAAACCTGTTCTGACCGAGCTTGGTGAGCATTCTGCGCAATTCCGGCTGGAAGAGAATGATGACCGCGATAACGGCGAACTGAATAACCTGTTTCAACAGCCAGCTCACCGTTTCGAGTCGGAGAAACCGGGAAAGCCATGCGGCGAACACGATGAGGGCAAGGCCCTTGACGACCTGTATCGCCCTCGTTCCCGTTATCATGGTGTAAACCTTGTATATAACGAAGGCGATAATTGCGATGTCTATTACGGGAAGGATATAGTGCTGTACCCAGGATACGTTTATGAGTGTGTTCATTCCTGCGACGCCATGACTTCGTGATTGTGTTTCACCGGATGCGGCGAGACCCGGCCGTACCGTCACCGGCTGCCGTCCGGTTCTCCCCTGATAGCGTCCGCGATACGCGCCGTTACAACCGCTTCTTTCACATCGTGGACTCTTATAATATCGGCGCCCTGGAAAATTGATATAGCATTCGCTGCAACGGTGGGAATGAGCCGGTCATCCGTGTCCAGGCCCGTGTACCTGCCGATAAAGGATTTCCTGGAAAGGCCTATGAGAACAGGCCACCCTTTCCTCTTTAAAAGTGATATTCCCCTGAGAACATCGAGGTTGTGCTCGGCTGATTTCGCGAATCCTATGCCCGGGTCGATAATGATGCGGTTTTTATCGATGCCCGCCGCCAGAGCCCGCTGTACCGATTCGTCGAGCTCATCGGATATCTCTTTCATAACGTCGTCATAGGCGGCATGCGACTGCATGTCGAACGGCGTGCCGCGCATGTGCATGAGAACGATATAAACACCCGATGCCGCGACGAGCTCCCCCAGGCCCTCGGAATACGGTGATGAAAGACCCGTTATGTTGTTCAGTATGTGTATGCCTGACGAAAGAACCCGGAGAGCGACTTCAGTCTTGTACGTATCAACGGAAACGAGCAGTCCTGTCCTCTTTCTTACTTCATCGATCACGGGATAGATGCGCCCCAGCTCCTCCTCAACGGATATGGGACGGGAGCCGGGTCTTGTGGACTCGCCCCCGATATCCACGATATCCGCGCCCCACTCCTCGAAGCGCAACGCGCGGTCAACAGCCTCCCGAACGGCTCCGCGTCCGGTCCCGAGTATCCTGCTGCCGCCGTAAAAGGAATCGGGCGACATATTGACGATACCCATGATGAGGGTCTTTTTTCCGAAAGGAATAGAACCGTTCAATGTGGTTCCTTACTTCTTTTTATGTCTGTTCTTTCTCAGTCTTTTTTTTCTCTTGTGATTGGCAATCTTCTGCCTCTTTCTCTTTTTACCCGACGGCATTACTCCTCCTCACCATATACAAATATCCTCCTTATGTTCTTTAAGCAGTTTCTCCGGATGTCTCCCCGGATGTATCCTTGCCGGCTTCACCGCCCTCATCCTCTTCTTCAGGGGCCTTGTCTCCTTCAGACGGCGGAGGCGGTGTTTCCCCGGTCTTATCCTCTTTTGTTTTCTTCTCCTCGAAAACCTCCTCCGCGTAATTCGCCTGGAGATCGTTTAAGACGGCAGCGAGCAGCTTCTGCTCGTCATCGCTCAGATTGCCTTTGGTTTTATCTCTCAGCATGATGAGCATATCTATGGTCAGTTTCGCGCCCGCAAGGTCCTTGCGCAGCTCTCCGGATACCGGGTCCGCGATCTTTCCCAGCCCCACCCACGCGGAAGAACTGAGCGTGAGAACAAGGGACGCAAAACTGGACTCCGGAACATACGTGTCGGACATAGGAATCCCCCCTGAGTCATTCCACCCCATAATATATATACAACTACCGTTCCTATCAACCTATTAGAGATATTTGCGGTTTTGGGAGCTCTCGGAGAGTTTTTTCAGCACCTCCTTGACCTCCTGTTCACGGTCGCGGCTGCAGACCAATATCCTGTCGCCCTCCCTGACCACGATCGTATCCTCCATTCCCACGAGTGCTATGAGCGCGTCGTCGCCGCCGAGAATGATGTTACGGTTGGAATCAATGGCCACCACATTGCCGCTGCATATGTTGCCCCCGTCGTCCTCGGGGAGATGGCGGCCCAGCGCACTCCACGAACCCACATCGTCCCAGAAGAAATCCGGCCGGACACAAATGATATTGTCGATCTTCTCCATGACTCCGTAATCGATCGAAACGGCCTCGACCCGTGAGAACTCGGCTGACGTTATTTTTTCTTCATCCTCCGTACCGATGCTCTTTTCAATACGTGCGAGCCCGCCGGACAGTGCGTGCATGTGGCGGTTTATCGCCTCCAGCATCCTGTCCGCCCTGAACACGAACATGCCGGAGTTCCAGACATAAGACCCTTTCCTCAGGAATACGCGGGCCCTCCGTAGATCGGGTTTTTCGGTAAAACTCCTGACCCGGAATGCCTCCGCGTACTCATACCCGGAAACGGCTTCTCCCAGTTCCACATATCCGAATCCGGTGGCGGGCCTGTCCGGCGTAATACCGAACAGGACCACTGAACCCTCTTCAGCGATGCGCGCGGCATTCCCGAGCGCATCGAGAAAAACGTCCCTGGGCCGTATCACGTGATCGGCCGATAAAACCGCGATCACCGCGTCGGGATCCCGTTTGTGTATATGTGCCGTTGCGAGACCGATCGCCGGCGCGGTGTTCCTGCCCTCCGGCTCGACGATGATGCTGCTCTCCGGTACCATTGGAAGCTGCTCCATAAGGAGCCCCTTCAAGGACGGGCCGAGCACGAAAAAGATATTTTCCCCGGCGATCTCCGGCGTTATCCTCCCGTAGGTTTCCTGTATCATCGTTTTTTCAGACACGATGGTGTGGAACTGCTTCGGCATGGACCTTATGCTCCGGGGCCAGAACCGCTCCCCCCTGCCTCCGGCAATAATTACCACGTAAAACACGGGCCCCTCCTCTGTCATGGAGTAAAGAAACGGTCGATCTCGCCGCTCACCCCCCGCACATCGCGCGGGTCGAACCATCGCACGTCCTTTTCCCTGCGGAACCAGGTGAGCTGCCTTTTCGCATACCTCCTCGTATCACGTTTGAAACGCCGTACGGTCTCGTCGAACGAGAAACACCCCTTGAAGTAATCAATGAAGTGACTGTATCCTATACCCTTCATGGACGGACAACGCTCGTCGCATCCGGACGACAGGAGTCCGTACACCTCCACGCCGAGACCTGAATCGATCATTCGCTCGCACCGGTTCTCCAGCCGCGCGTAGAGCTCCTCTCGTTCGATCGTGACCCCGATCTTCAGTACATCGAGATTATCGCATACCTCCATTTTTGTAAACCGTGAGAAGGTCTTGCCTGTCAGTGCGAATATCTCGAGCGCGCGAACGACGCGCACAACGTCGTTCGGATGGAGCCTGTCCGCCGTTTCGGGATCGACCGCCAGTAGCCTGCGGTGCAGGGCCCCCCTCGATTTCTCCTCCTCCCGGTAGAGGGATCGCCTGAGCTCGAGGTCGGCGGGAGGCGCATCCCCCAGCCTCGATTCGAGGGCCCTGAAGTAGAGGCCTGTTCCGCCCACCAGGAGGGGTATTTTACCGCGTCCCGTGATGTCGTCGATTGCACCAAGCGCCAGCCGCTTGAAATCTCCCGCGCTGAAACGGTAATCCGGTTCTACGATACTGACAAGATGGTGGGCGACCCTTTCAAGATCGCCGGGGCCGGGTTTGGCCGTCCCAATCTCCATATCCCTGTAAACCTGCATTGAATCCACCGATATGATCTCACAGCGCCCCCGCGCGATATCCACGGCAAGCCTTGTCTTGCCGACTCCCGTGGGACCGAAGAGAAATACCGCTTTCCTGGGATAGTGGACGGTGGAATCCATGGACGTATAAGTCCCCCTTATGCAAGACGGCATGGAAAAGGACTCAGTACAGGTAAGCTGCCGGGAAAGAAAAGGCGAACCGGAAAGGCGATCCTTATACTCGAGAAAAAAAATGTACTGCGAGCAAAGCGAACAATGTGAGCATAGCGAGCGAAGCGCATGCACGGGATACGGAAATCAGGAGGGTTCACCCTCCTCCTCGGAGTTTATGTACTTAACCTCGTCTTCGAGCACCTGTTTCAATGCGAGCGAGACGATCTTCCCCTCGTATTTATCCAGGGCTTCATCACCCACGAAGTTGATCTGGCGGGCCCTTTTCATTACCGCGCGGGAAAGCAGGTACCTGTTTTTCGTGAACTCGATGATATGATAGACGGGAAGCACCCTTATCTCCTCTTCTGCAGTTCCTGATCGATAATGCGCTCAAGCTTTTCGACCGAGCTGTCAACTTTATCGTTTGTTAGAATATACTTGAATCGATCCCGGTATTCAAGCTCCTTTTGGGCGTTGCTGAGCCTGCGTTCCATATTTTCCGGACTTTCCGTTCCCCTGCTCTCCAGACGCCTCTTCAGCTCCGCCATGTTCGGAGGCTCGATGAAAACGGTGACCGCATCTTCAAACTCACTCATCAGAGCGAGGGCCCCCTGTACATCGAGGTCGAGAAGGCATACCCTGCCCTTTTTACGGCACGTGTAAAGATGTTCCCGTTCGGTCCCCTTCAGATCACCATGTACGTGGGCCCATTCAATGAACTCACCCCGATCGATCTTCTTCTCGAACTCGACGGAGGATATAAAAAAATAATCGACACCGTTCACCTCGTCTTTTCTTCGTTTTCTCGTTGTGTAGGAAACGGAAAACACGATGTCGTTTCGCCGCCTCAGCAGCTCTTTATATATGGTGGTTTTACCGCTTCCGGAGGGAGCGGTGATCACGAGAATGATACCCTCATCATTCAATATTCCGTACCTGTTCCTTTATTCGCTCTATGTTCGTCTTGATCTGCACCACCTGCTCCGCGACCGTATAATCGGGTACTTTGGCGCCGATGGTGTTCGTTTCACGAAGCATCTCCTGTGAAATAAAATCCAGCTCCCTTCCGCACGGGCTCCCGGATTTGAGGGTGGAACGCATACCGGCGATATGTCCCTTTATTCTCGAAAGTTCTTCGCTGATGTCAACCTTGTTTGCGAAGATGGCCACCTCGGTCATGAGCCGGGTCTCATCGATCCCGCCGTCTATGAGATCTTCGATTTTCTTTCTCAACTGTCCCGCGTATCGCTTCTGAACTTCCGGGTAGACCTTCGTTATTTCCTCCAGCGACCTGACAATGAGGCCCACGTACTTCTCAATATCCCTGAGAGCCAGTTCTCCCTCACGGGAACGGGAGTCGCAGAATTTCCGGAGGACCGGTATGAACATCTTTTCAACCTCTTGCTGCTCGAACCGCCCTACGCTGTCGGCAGTGCTGTTGAAGAGCGACTTGAGAGCGAGCAGCTCCTGAAGGCTCACCTGTATTTTATCACCGTACTCCTCTGCCAGTGCACCGATAACTTTCATGTACCGCCCGAGGAGTTCCTGTACGAGTTTCAGCTCCATGGCCTCTTTCGCGGCCACCCTGATGAGAATTTCGATCTTTCCCCGGCTGACCTCGCCCCGGACCAGCCGCTTGAGCCCCTCCTCCATATGCTCGAGATAGGATGGAAGCTTGAACCTGATATCGAGAAATTTATTATTCAGCGATTTAATCTCGATAAGGAATGTGCAGTCACCAAGCTCGAAGCTCATGGATGCGTAGCCCGTCATGCTGTTCACTGTTTGATCCTCTTTTCCCGGTAAGTCCGCTCGATTTATACTACGCCATTTTCATTAAAAGGAAAACCGAAAAGAATCCCGGCGGGGGCCCGTCCGTGACGGGGCCCGTAAAGAAAAAGAACTTGACCCGGTCTTCGGCACTCTGGTATATTCCGCATGAGTGATACACTCCATCAAGGCAGGGGCCGCTAGCTCAGTCGGTAGAGCAACGCCCTTTTAAGGCGTGGGTCGAAGGTTCGATCCCTTCGCGGCTCACATGTCTCCTTCGTCTAGTGGTTAGGACACCGGGTTTTCATCCCGGCAACAGGGGTTCGACTCCCCTAGGAGATGCTCTTTTGACCCCCCGTTTTCCTCCTTTTCGGGGGGTCTTTTTTATCTCCGGATAAAATCCCGGAACAAACCGTCCGCATACCGTCCGAAAATAAACTCTCCCCGCGCTAGGAATACGGGTTCTCTTCATATAAGGTATGGAACATGAGATGCCGATAATCCTACCAATGGGGGGCGAATTTGTCCTGTAAAGCCGAAAGGGGGCATACCCTTGAATGCCGCTGGAAAATGTGCTATACTAGCGGTAGACGAATCAGGGGGACGGAACCATGAAAAATTATTGGAGATGTCTGTTCGTTTTTCTTTTACTACCGTTCTTCCTTTCTTCGTGCAAGCCCATCAACATTTTCAGCCCCCTCGTGAATCCGTCCAGGATGAACAACGATGCGAAAATGGATGCCGCGTATAACGCGATTTCCGACGGCAACTACGCAAGTGCGATTGATTACTTCAGTGACGTTATTGGGAGTTCAAGCGGAGAACAGCTCACGGAGGCCTACCTGGGAAGGGCTTCAGCCTACCTCAATACCGCCTCTTCAACGCTCGGCGACGTCGTAGACGATCTCGTCGAGGGTGATGTCGATTTCGACAGTACGGGAGAAGTCATCGAGAGCATCGTCGCGGACGGGGATTATGAAACATTCTTCTCCAACGTCCAGAGCTCGGCCGACGATTATAACGCGGCAATCTCCAACTCGGGATCGGATATAGATCAGGGCATCCTCATAGAAGCTTACGAGGCGAATATGATGGCCGCCACGGGCGTCGGTTCGACGGCGATCGCGGCCGGGTACAACGGCGCGGGCTGGGGCCCTGCCGACGTGACCGTGAATGAGGAGTACGAGGCTATAAACGACTCGGCGAGTACCCATCCCTTCAACATCAGCACCTGGGAGGATACGACCCCTGCGAACAACGGGCTTCGGCAGTACGTTGACGGTACCGATCGCGAGACATCGATGCTCGGTTATCTGGGAAACGCCTTCGACGCCCTTACCGCGCTCGAGGCGGATCCTCCGCTCGATATGGATATTACCGGTCTGAAGGAGAACATCAACGTGTGGGTGACAAACGGATTGAACGAGTCGCCCCTCTCGTGATCGAACAGCACTGAGAACCGGCTGGAAGGAGGTTTTTTGAGAGAAAGGACCCCGCACCTCATACTGTCTATTACCGCGTTCCTGGTCTTTATACTCTCATCCGGGAGCCTCTTCGCGATCGATACGTCCGAACCGGTGGCCGCTCCCCCGCTTCCGGAGGTGCGCGCCATGGGAAGAGCGTACACCGCAGTCGCGAACGATGAGAATACGGTCTTTTACAACCCTGCGGGATATGCCACGATCGAAGAGGGCATCGTCTCGGTACTCTCACTTGACCTGAAGATAAACGTCGACGAATCCGCGGTAAATCTCATGGACGCCATCATCTCAGGAAAGGACATCACATCCACCAGCAATATCCTTTCATATCTCAGGAATACGACCTTCGCTCCCGGTATTGCGGGACCCCTCTATTTCGGAAGGGTGGGCAACAATTTCGGATTCGCCTTCTATGACAACCTCTATATGCGGTTCAGCACAAGGAGCGGGGCGATACTGCCCATTGCGGAATTCTATGCGTACACCGATCTCGGTTTTATCGGAGGATACGGGGCCCCCCTGCCGTTTCTCGATAATCTCTACGGGGGCATCAATTTCAAGGTCCTGCTGCGCATGAAATCCCGGATCAAGGGCTCCGTGGTCGATGTCATCGACACGCTCGGGGAGCTGGGAGACCTGCCCGCGGCAAAGTCCGTCGGTTTCGGTGCCGATCTCGGCCTTCTGTACATGCCGCTCCCGTGGCTCTCGCTCGGGCTGACGGGCCAGGACTTCTTCGGCACCCGTTTTCACTGGCAGGTCATCGGCGGCTCCAGGAGCTTTCCGAAGAGCATGATCAAACCCCGCATCGCTTTCGGGTCCGCCGTCTATCCTCTCAAGCTCTTCAGCACCCGGGAACGATCGAGCGACCTCGTGGTCGCCCTCGATTACTACGATCTCCTCGATTACTCGTCCGTACTCTCAAACATCAAGCTCGGTGCCCGTTTTTCAACCCTGCGCATCATCGATCTCATGGGCGGGATCGACGGCGGATACCTTACGGGAGGGCTCGGCTTCAACCTGAAGATCGTCCACATCGGCGTCTATTACTACGTTGATGAGCTCGGTTTCTATCCCGGAGCGAAACCCGTTCAGAACTTAACCTTCAACTTCGCGCTCAAGTGGTAGTGATCCGGCGGTCCGGTTCGGCTGGTATACCGGAAAAAATCCTTACACTATCGATTGAGTGGACTTTTATGCGGGCCGTCCGCTGATTCGGCAACCACCGTTCCCATGAAGCAGAGCCTATCCTCGGTTACAGTGAGGACTCTTAAAGGGCCATTACGAAGCGGCATGAGTATGAACGCGGTGGCGCGGAAACGTGGGCATTGAGGCCGTCTACCCTGCTACTCGTCGTCGTATTCAGGCGCCGGGTAGTTGGGAGGTTCCTTCATTATCTTGACGTCGTGGGTGTGGCTCTCCTTGAGGGATGAAAAGGATATCTTCACGAACTTTGCTTTTTTTCGAAGCTCATCCAGGTTGCGGGCCCCCACATAACCCATGCCGGCTCTAATACCCCCGACAAGCTGGAACACGATGTCCCGAACACCCCCCTTGTACGGAACGAGGCCTTCGATACCTTCGGGAACGAATTTCCTCTGTCCCTCCTGATGATACCTGTCCGACGAGCCGCTCTTCATGGCGCCTTCAGAGCCCATACCCCGGTACTCCTTGAAAGCACGCCCGTGGTAGATGACTTTCTCTCCCGGGCTCTCGTCCGTACCGGCGAAGAGGCTTCCGGTCATAACGGCATCAGCCCCGGCCGCGAGCGCCTTGATAATATCACCGGAGTATCGAATGCCCCCGTCCGCTATGACGGGTACGTTACGGCTGCGGGCCGCTCCGACGCAGTCGATGATCGCCGTCAGCTGCGGCACCCCGATCCCGGCTACGATACGCGTCGTGCAGATCGAGCCCGGGCCTATGCCGACCTTCACGATATCGGCCCCCGCTTTAATGAGGGCCTCCGTTCCTTCGGCGGTCGCGACATTGCCCGCCACAATCGTGATGTCGCCGAACTTTTCCCTGACCGCCCTGATCGCATCGATGACTCTTTTTGAATGCCCGTGCGCGGTATCCACGACTATGGCGTCCACCTGTACGGACACGAGCGTGCTTACCCGGTCCATGAAATCCGGTCCCGGACCCGCGGCCGCGGCTACGAGAAGTCTCTTCTTGTCATCGAGCGCTGAAATGGGGAACTCTATGGCTTTCTGTATGTCCTTGATCGTGATAAGTCCGCGGAGGTTGTAATCTTTGTCGACAATCGGTATCTTCTCCACCTTGAAACGCTGGAGAAGCGTTTTCGCCTCCTCCAGGGTCGTACCCTCGGGAGCGGTAATGAGGTTCTCCCTCGTCATCAGGTTGGAAACCGGCTGGTCGAAATCGGTTATGAAACGAAGGTCCCGGTTCGTCAGAATACCGACGAGCTTTCCCTTTTCCGTAATGGGAATACCCGATATCCTGAAATTCTTCATTATTTCGAGGGCAGTTGTGATCGGTGCCGAAGGATCGAGGGTAACGGGATCGATGATCATTCCGCTCTGGGATTTCTTGACCTTTTCGACCTCACCCGCCTGTTCCCGGATCGGCATGTTCTTGTGTATGACCGCGAGCCCTCCCTCACGAGCGAGCGCCGTAGCCATCCTGTACTCTGAAACGGTATCCATGGCGGCCGCGATAATGGGAATATTGAGCTGGAGGTTGCACATGCGGGAGGCGATATCCGTGTCCGCGGGCGCCACATCGGAGTAACCGGGCAGCAGCAGAACATCGTCAAAGGTCAGACCGTTTTTCCCGGCATCCGCCATGGGTGTCCCCGCTCTTTTCCGTTGATAACCACGAACCGACACGATGGTGCGCACGGTACTGAGAAGGTTTTCAGTGCGCCAATAATAACAATCAAAGGGCCCCAGCGTCAATTCAAGAATGGATGTGGAACGGACGATAGGTTAGGTAAGTGAGCATGGCAATCCTTGATAGGGAAAAAATACGGGTATTATGAGGAAAACCGTCTTCATACTCCTGGTCCTCTTTTTATTCGCATCGGCGGGACGGGGCGACGCGCGGCGTCTCTACTATGCGGAGGAATTCTATCTCTACGTTCTGAACCTGCACCATACGAATCCGAACCTGGCCCGTAACATCCGCTACATGCAGTGGGCGCTCGAAGCCCCGTTCGACAACCCGGTCAGGAGCCTCGCCGTGATAAAAACAGAGGATGATTTCGAACGGTACAGGTCACTTTTTAAAATGCATGTGAACCTTCTTATCATAGACAGCTACCTGAAGCTCGGTGCCCGTTTCGACAAGGAGCATGTCTATTTCTTCAACCTCAGATACGCCGAAGAGCTCCTGGAGAGTTTCGGAATCGCCCGTTATTACTATGAAACCGGGAAAAACTACTGGGACGAGGCCGTGATTCACGCACGCCGGGCCGACGGCGTGGAGACCCGGATCACGAGGGATTCCTGGGAAAACGAGCTCTATCTGATATTGTCCGGTGAGCTCGATTACGACCGGATCATCGACGAGCACCTCGGCAGGCTCGACGGAAAAATTCGCACGGTCGAGGGATACCTCGAACAAACAAAGCGGAAGGCGGACGCATCCGTGCAGGGGTAAGACCATCTGCAAACAATCGGGCGGCGCGAAAGACCGCGACACGGCTTCCCTATTTTCCCTGCACCCCTCAATCGATAAAAATTCACGTTCGCGATCATGGGTATTACCGTAAAACCCATGAAACGCGCTCCCCATCCATCCTATCTCACGGTAACGGACTGGAACGAGAGGATATCCCTGCTCAGGGACATGCTGAGCCCCTGTACCGTCTGCCCCCTCATGTGCGGCGCGGACCGGTTCAGCGGGAAGGGCAAATGCGGGGCGGGAGCTTCGCTGCGCATAGCGAGCACCACCCTCCACACGGGTGAGGAGCCGCCTATCTCCGGGAAAAGGGGCTCGGGAACGATCTTTCTCAGCGGCTGTCCCCTCACCTGCGGGTTCTGCCAGAACTACCCCATAAGCCAGTACAACAACGGAAGGGATATTACGGTTCCGGAGCTTGCCCGTACCATGATCTCCCTTCAAAGCAGGGGAGCGCACAACATCAATTTTGTCTCACCGACGCACTTCACGCCCCAGATAGTGGAAGCCGTAAAACGGGCCGCGGGGCTCGGCCTCCGTATACCGATCGTGTACAATTCGGGAGGCTATGAGCGCGTCGAGGTCCTGAAAATTCTGGACGGCATCGTAGACATATATCTTCCCGACATGAAGTATTTCGAGGATGATGCAGCGCTCCACTACTCGGGTGCCCCCCGTTATGGAAAGATCAATAGGGCCGCGGTGCAGGAGATGTACCGACAGGTGGGCGATCTTGTAATGGACGGGGAAATCGCTCAGCGCGGCCTCATCGTTCGCCATCTCGTACTACCGGGAGGGATCGCGGATACCAGGCGGGTGCTCGAAAGCATCGCGGCGGTCTCACCGTCGATTACCATCAGTCTCATGAGCCAGTACTTTCCAGCATACAAGGCGGTCGGGATTCCGGAACTGAACAGAAAGCTGACGAAAGAGGAGTACGCGGAAGCGGCGGATGCGCTCGCTTCATGCGGTCTTGAAAACGGTTGGCTGCAGCCTCTGTGACTCCGGCTGTTCGTCATCACAAACCGAGCTTTTTCTTTATCTTCCCGATATCGCTGAACATCGACTTGATCTTGGGTTTCAGTGCGTAGAATTCCATTTCCTGTTTGAAATCGGCGGCCGGTATGCCCAGCAGCTTCTTTCCTCTCTTCACATGCCGTTCCATAACGCCCGACTTTGCGCCGATGTAAACATCGTCCTCTATGACGATATGATCCTTCAATCCGACCGCGCCCGCGATAACAACGTTGTTGCCGATCTTGACGCTCCCGGATATACCGCAGAGCGCGCAGATTATGACGTTTTTTCCGATTTCGACGTTATGCCCGATCTGCACCAGGTTGTCGATCTTTGTTCCCTCGCCGACGAGTGTATTTCCCAAGGTGGCACGGTCTATGGTGGTGTTCGCGCCGATCTCAACGTTCCGCCCGATAATTACCGAGCCGATCTGCGGTATCTTGCGGTGAGCTCCCTCCTCCAGGACATAACCGAAACCATCGCTCCCGATGACCGCGCCCGCGTGAATCACGACGTTGTCGTCCACCCTGCATCCCGGATACAGGGTGACGTGATGGTGCAGAATACACCCCTTCCCTATCCTGCAGTTGTTTCCGACGAGTACCTGGGGTCCTATTCTTGTGGATGCGCCGACAACCGCGCCCTGCCCGACCACGGCGAAGGGACCGACCGAAGCGCCTTCCCCGATCTCGGCGCCAGGGGCTATGGACGCACTCCCGGATACCCCGGGCCCGGTGCCGTCCGGTTCTTCGAAAAGAGAGAGGAGCTCGACAAATGCCGTCGAGCTCTTTTTCGGGTCGACCAGTATACAGTCGTCCGCTGGTTCGTCTTCCGCGTTAAAACCGAAAACGAAGCACGCTCCGGCCGTCCGGTCTACACCGGAATACATCTTGCGGTTCTTGATAAAAACAATGGAATTTTTTTCGGGTCTTTCCGGAGGGCATACACTCCGAACGACCCGGTCCTTGTTACCCCTGACCCTTCCGCCTATTCTGCCCGCTATCCATTCGAGTGTATACGCCACCGTCTCTCTCCGTTCAAATTTTTCGGAATACATCCGTTAAATCATCGTGCTCCGCCGTCTTTTAACAGCACCCTGCGGCAAACCTGTATAACTCGTCGCGCGGGTCGTGATTACCAAAGATAATTGCATGAACGGCCTCGAACAAGGGAAGTTCCCTCGCCGTTTCAAATCCGTTCCGCTGAAGGTATCTCCGTCCAAGAGCGAGCGTGTGATATCCTTCCGCGATCTCCCCTTCCCGGTTCATTTCATCATAGACCGCATCAGGTTTTCCTCCCATTCCTATGCGGGACCCGAATCGGCCGTTTCTGCCTGAAGCAGCAGTCACATACAAGTCACCGACGCCGGCGAGGTCGAAGGCGGTTTCCCGCAAGCCGTTCAATTTCGAAACGATGATCGCCAGTTCGCGCACCGCCTGATTATAGATGAACGATTTCAGATTGTGGTAGTTCGTGCCTGACCCGTGAAAAAGGCCGTCGCAAACGCCCATGACGATCGCATAAACGTTCTTGAACGCCGAGCAGAGCTCCACACCACGCATATCGTGAGTCCGGAAAACCCTGTAATAATCCGTTGAAAAGGAGGAGGAGGCACCGCCGAGCCCGGGGCTCCCCCCGAAAACGGTCGCGGTCGGTATTTCACCCGCGAGCTCCACGGCCTTCACGGGCCCCCCGATGGACACCCAGTCTATGGGGGCTTCGCCGAAACGACGGGTACTGAGCCGCTTCCCCGCTTCATATATACTCGTGACAGTATCCCCGAAATCCGCGAACCCCTTTGTGAGCGTAAAAACGGGGAGGGGTTCCCTCACCGCCTCGAGATACCCGGAAAATACGGGAATAAAACCTTCACTCGTCACACCCACGAAGACGGCATCCACATCGCTGACGGCCTCCGTCAGCCTGTCCGACATGAAGAGGCGTACGGATTCCGGGAGTTTCCTGCCCAGCTTCGGGTGGGGGCCCTGTTCGGATGTCCGGACGATATCGTCATCGAGCCATGTCCCCCAGAGGTTCACCGCAATGTCATTATCCGAAAGGGGAAACGTAATCGCGCTTCCCATGTAGCCGGCCCCGAGAACGGCAACGCGTTTTATTTCAACACTCATGCGCACGATCGACCTCCGCTCGGCTTGACGGGTTCCCCGGTACGGGGTTCTTCACTGCGGGGGGAATCCCCGCTTCATTGATTATAATAATATCGTAGTTTTAACGGAGGTGGAATCGAAAAACAAGCTCCACGAACGTATTACCACAGCGCAAATGTCTCATTGCTCATCATTGCCCGGCCGGCTTGACAGAAAGACACGCTGCGTGTAGCATGTTCACGCGGGGATTATTTCTTTTTTTTAACCAAGAGACGTATGTTTTTCCTCCATACCTTTTCCCGTATAATCGACAGGATGTATTCGGAGGCCGAGATGATCGAACGAACGATTCATGGAGAAATACATGAGTTGAGACTGAACAGGCCGCCTGCAAACGCGCTGTCACCCGAGCTTTTACAGGCCCTTGCACGCGAGGTACGCCGTTCCCCCGAGCAGGGAGCGCGCGCACTGGTTCTCTCCGGAAGCGAGAGCGTTTTCTCCGCCGGGCTGGACGTTCTGATGCTCGCCGAACTCGACAGGGAGTGGCTCCTTCGAGTATTCAACGACCTTTTCGATACGCTGGAAACGCTGGCAGGATCAACCGTTCCCGTGGCCGCGGCAATTACCGGCCACGCCATTGCAGGCGGCGCGGTTCTGGCACTGTGCTGCGACAGGCGGGTGATGGCCGAGGGCGATTTCTCCATCGGCATCAACGAGGTCCGAATAGGCATACCGGTCCCGAAGCTCGTGGCCGATCTTGCGGTCCGTGTGGTGGGACTGAGGGCGGGTGAGTCTCTGTGCGTCTCGGGCAGGCTGCTGAGTCCGTCCGAAGCGCTCTCTATCGGTCTCGTGGACGAGCTCGCTCCCACGGGACGGGCACCGGCAGCAGCGCTTCACTGGTGTGAAGAAATCATCGAGGCACCGGCTGAGGCGCTCAAGGACACCAGGTCGGTTTTTCGCCGCGATCTGGCGGAGTTGATTAGAAACCGGCGCGGGGAAGACTCCCGCAGCCTCGCCGGCCTGTGGTTCCGGCCCGAGCTTCAAAACGCGATACGGGACCTCGCGGCGCGCCTCAGGGGAAAGAAAGAATGAAACGGGCCCCCCGACTATTTTCCGTACTGTGAACTCTTGTCAGTGGACTGCCGTCTCTTTATTTCCTCCTTCAGAAGCTCCCGTTCCTCTGCGGTTCTGTGAACGATCTCCCACGCCGCCTCCGCGGCCCACCCGGCTCCGATGGCGATGGTGCAGTCGTACGGGTTCCTGCATCCCTTTGCCTTTGCAGCGGCGAACAGCTCCTTGGAGCGGTTCGGCCTCCGGGAATCGAACGCCATTCCGAAATTCTTTATGAGGATCTCCCTGCATGTTATGGCGCCCCACTTTTCGAAAAAACGGTCGCATATATACTTCTTGACATCGTAGAACGCGAGCCAGCGATTCGAGTTGTCCCGCGCGTTCTCCTCTATGGTCACGTTCGACGCCAGACTGACGAGAAAGCTCGCCCCGTTTACCGCACCGCACGTACCTCTATGACAGTTCCCTACACCGCCCGTAAGCCCCATGAGACCGGTGAACAGCTTGTCGCGTATATCATCCGAGGCAAGTGTAACCCCCACCTCTTTGAGCGCGTCAAAAGCCGCGATGAACGTGCAGTGGCTGCACCCTATGATGGTCCCCTGGTATTTGGTTCCGAGCTCCCGGGCCTTGATAACGGCCAGCTTTCCGGGAGGAAGTTCTATACCCCAGTCCTCGCTCAACTTCTTCGGTGTTTCCAATTGTTCCGACATCGTGTCCCCCAGACTGATTCAGACGAGATTATGATCTTTTACCACTTTCTGCAGGGTGATCGGGTCGGCGAGAAGATCGACGATGTCCTCGACCGCCCACGCGACCGCCCGTGCAATAGTGCAGGGATAACCCGCGGTATCCAGTATACAGCCCCGCTCCTTCTCTTCCCTTCCGAACTCGGCCTTGGCGTGCGGGTCCCAGGAATCCCAGTGCTTCCCGAACCTGGACCAGGTAACGTCCCTGCAGGACAGGCCGTTGTACTCTTTCAGAAACCGCGATGCCGAATAGTTATATACCGAATCGAATGCTATCCAGCGGTGATTGATATTGCTCTCCTGTACCTTTTGATCGACCCCCTGGCAGCGAAGGGCCGAAAGGCTGACGCAGAATCCCGTCCCCGCGAGCGCGCCGCACGTACCGACACCCACGTTTCCGGTGCCTCCCGCGAGGCCCACGAAGGCGGGAAACATCTCTTCCTGGTCCTTTTTTTCCAGTATTTCAATACCGAACTCCCGCAACGTATCCACGGTAGCCAGAAAGGTCGATTGGGCGCAACCCCAGTATTTCGTCACGTATTCCCCGCCGATCTCATACCCCTTTCCGATCAATGCTTCCCTTTTTTTCTCGTCTCCCGCGATACCGGCGGCGATACGCATATTTTCACGCCACTTTTTCATTTCAGAATCCTTCATTCCCCGCTCCTTTGAAAAAAATCTGAAAACCGCTTATGTCTGATGTCTTATGTCCCATCGGCAATGGGTTCCACCCTGAACAGCGCACGGCCGTTTATATCGGGGCACAGAAACTCCTCGTACTTGTGTATCCAGTGGTCTTCCTCACCCACGACCGTTTCCTTCAGAGGCAGCATCGGCATGATGGCGTTCAGCGCATAAATACATATACCCCTGCCGTCGGGATCGTACAGCGTCCCGTTTTTCATCACCCAGCAATCGCCGACCTTGTGCTTGCTGCACTCTCCCTCGATCTTCACGATCCTGATCGAAACGTCTTTCATTTTCCCCCCTCGGAGCTTTTTCTCTTCGAAAGCTCGTACGCCACGTCAATGATCATGTCTTCCTGTCCTCCAACGACTTTGCGCCTCCCGAGCTCTACAAGTACGTCCCGGGGCTCTACATCGAACCGCTCAACGGCCCGATAGGTGTGAAGAAGAAAGCTTGAATATACCCCGGCATATCCCAGGATGAGAGAGGGTTTGTCTATGACCTGCGGCCTCTGCATCAGCGGCCGTACGATGTCTTCCGCCGCGTCCATTATACGGTACAGGTCCACACCGGTATCGCACCCCATTTTATCGAAAACCGCGGCCAGGACCTCGGTAGGAGCGTTTCCCGCACCCGCGCCCAGACCACCGAGCGTCCCGTCCACCACCGTCGCCCCCTCCTGCACCGCGGCCACGGTGTTCCCGATGGCGAGCCCGAGGTTGTTGTGTGCGTGAAATCCCACCTCGATGCCGAGCTCTTTCTTCAGCAGCCCCACCCTTTCCTTTACATCATCGGGGAGCATGGCTCCCGCGGAATCCACCACATAAACCACATCCGCGCCGTAACCCTCCATGAGCTTCGCCTGTTCCAGCACCTTGGAAGGCTTCTCCATGTGCGCGAGCATGAGAAACGTCATGACCTCGAGGCCCATATCCTTTGCCAGCCGGATGTGCTGCTCCGATATATCCGCCTCCGTTACATGCGTTGCGACGCGCGCTATCTTCGCACCGTTCTCGATCGCCATCTTCAGGTCTTCCCGTGTCCCTATGCCGGGAAGCAGAAGCACGGTTATCCTGCTTCCGGTAACAACCCTGCTCGCGGCCGCCAGCCTTTCCTCGTCGGTGTGCTTGGCCCACCCGTACTGTATCGACGATCCCGAAAGGCCGTCGCCGTGCGATATCTCTATACCGTATATCCCCGCCCGGTCAAGCGCCGTGGCGATGTTCGTTATGTCGTCGATGGAATACTGGTGGCTGACCGCGTGACTCCCGTCCCGCATGGTCGTGTCTACAATACGCACCTTCACGCTCATGAGGCCTCCCCCCTGGTGACCATTCTCTCGGCAATGGTCTCGCCTATCGCGACCGCCGCCGCGGTTTCTACATCGAGATTTCCGGCGTACGCGGGCAGAAAGTCTCCCGCACCCTCAACCTCGATCATGGTCGTGACCTTGTTGTCCTCGAATATCGGGCCGAGCCTGATCCTGTATCCCGGCACGTATTTTTGTACCCGCCCGACCATGTTTTCAACCGAATTGACTATCCCGTCTTTGTCGACGTCCTCGACGACCGTGTATATGGTGTTTCGCATTATAATGGGAGGCTCCGCCGGATTCAGAATGATAATCGCCTTCCCCCTCTCGGCCCCGCCGACCAACTCTATTCCCCGCGCCGTAGTCTGGGTAAACTCGTCTATGTTCTGCCTCGTTCCGGGCCCCGCGCTCCTGCTCGCGATGGTCGCGACGACCTCGGCATAGCGAACTTTGCACACGGACGAAACGGCGTAGACGATCGGTATCGTGGCCTGTCCCCCGCAGGTAATGAGGTTGATATTGGCCTCCCGGGAATGCCCCTCGAGGTTGACCACGGGACAGACATAGGGGCCGATCGCCGCGGGCGTAAGATCGATCGCAACGATATTCTCTTCTTCGAGCACCGGAGCGTTTTTCAGGTGGGCCGCCGCTGACGTCGCATCAAATGCGATCTTTATTCCTCTTCCCCGAACCGCCTCTATCCCGTCCGCCGACGCATCCACCCCGAGGCTCCTGGCCCTTTTCAGCCCTTCGGAACTCGGATATATGCCGATCATGAGGCTGGGCTTCATGTACTTCGATCTCCGCATGATCTTGTAAAGCAGGTCGGATCCGATGTTCCCCGGCCCGATAATCGCCACATCCACCTTGTCGCCGCTCATCCCTGTTCCTCTTTCACTTTCAGCCGTACTGAACCGAGCCTGTCGAACGTCACTTCCAGTACGTCGCCCCCGCCGATATCCACGGCTGAGGTCAGGGAGCCCGACAGAATGATCTCCCCCTCCTTAACGCCGACACCGAACTCGGACAGCTTGTTTATGAGCCACGTCACCGCGTTCACCGGATTTCCCATGACCGCGGCCGCGGCCCCGGTTGCAATCACCTCCCCGTTTTTACGGAAAACCATGCCCGTGGCGTAGAGGTCGATTTCCGAGACCGGGAGCGGTCTCGTTCCCACCGCGATGAAAGCGCTTGACGCGTTGTCCGCGATCGTGTCCTGTATCTTGATCTTCCAGTCGGAAACCCGGCTGTCGATGATCTCTATCGCCGGCACGACGTAATCCGCGGCCCTGAGCACGTCAAAGGGCGTGACACCCGGCCCCGTCAGGTCCCGGCCCATCACGAACGCAAGCTCGCCCTCCGCCTTCGGCTGCAGCACCTCCCCCATATCGAGCTCGCCTCTCATAAGGAGCATCGATTCGAAGAGGTGCCCGTAGTCGGGCTCGAACACGCCGAACATATGCTGCATCGGGAAACTGGTAAGGCCGATCTTCTTCCCGATGATCCGTTCTCCCTCACCGGTCAGCCTCCCTATGTTTTCCATCTGTACCCGGTAGGCGTCCTCGACGGTCATGTCCGGGAATTTTTCCGTGAGCGGGCCTATCGGGTTCCCGCTTTTCAGGGCGTCGTACAGATCGGACGCCGCTTTCTTTATTTCCTCTTTCAGCATAGATTCTCCCCCGTTTGGTTTAAACGTCCTCCGTGTACGCCGGGTATTATTTCAAAGAGACCTGAAAACCGCTCCCCTGCTCGCCGACTGCGCCATCCGGGCATATCGGGCGAGGTACCCCTTTACCGCCTTCGGTTTCGGAGTTTTCCATTCAGCGAGCCGTTTCGAAATCTCATCGTCCGGCAGGTCGACCCGTATCGATTTCTTCTCAATGTCGATTTCGACAATATCCCCGTCCCGCACGATCGCAATAGGCCCCCCTTCCGCGGCTTCCGGCGATATGTGGCCTATGGCGGGACCGCGGGAGGCTCCCGACCACCGGCCGTCCGTTATCATCGCGACGTCTTTGTCGAGTCCCATGCCGACGACGGAGGACATGGCGATGTGCATCTCCCGCATTCCCGGTCCGCCCTTCGGTCCCTCGTACCGTATTACCACGACATCGCCCTTTTTTATCTTCCGTGCGAATATCGCTTCTTCGGCCGTTTCTTCGCTGTCGAACACCCTCGCGGGTCCGCGGTGGTGCCACATCGATTTGTCGACCGCGGTCCTCTTCACCACCGCCCTGTCCGGGGCGAGGTTCCCCGTCAAGACCGCTATACCGCCCTTGGCATGGTAGGGGTTTTCCACCGTCCTGATGACGTCCTCCCGCTCTATCCGCGCGTCCGCTATGCTCTCGCCTATGGTTTTACCGGAAACAGTACGCTGTGCCGTATTGATAAGCCCGAGCTTCGAGAGCTCCTTCATGACCGCATACACGCCTCCGGCTTCGTGAAGGTCCTGCAGATGATGGGGACCGGCCGGACTCATGTTGCACAGGTGGGGTGTTTTCTCACTCAAAGCGTCGAAAAGGTCCAGGTCGATATCTATACCCGCCTCGTACGCGATTGCGGGAAGGTGCAGTGCTGTATTCGTGGACCCTCCGAGCGCGAGATCGACCGTTATGGCGTTTACGAGAGACTCTTCCGTAATGATGTCGAGCGGCCTGACATTTTTTTTCACAAGATCCATGATACGCATTCCCGCGTACTTTGCGATTCTGTACCGTTCGGCGTAAACCGCCGGAACGGTCGCGCTTTTCGGAAGGGACATGCCCATGGCTTCGGTGGCACAGTTCATGGTATTCGCCGTAAACATGCCCGCGCATGACCCCACCGACGGACAGCCCTTCTCCTCGAACGCCCGCAGTTCCTCCTCGCTCATCTCTCCCGCGGCGAACCTTCCCTGTGCCTCGCCCACGGAGCTTATGTCTATGTACTTCCCCTTGTGCATGACCGACAGCATGGGCCCGCCGCTTATCATGATCGACGGAATATTCAGCCGTACCGCGGCCATCAGCATGCCCGGGATGATCTTGTCACAGTTCGTGATGAACACGAGCGCGTCCATCCGATGTCCGTTGGCCATGATCTCCACGGTGTCGGCTATATGCTCGCGGCTCGGCAGGGGGTATTTCATCCCCTCATGCGCCATTGCGATGCCGTCGCATATACCGATCGTGGAGAATTCAAGCGGCAGGCCACCCGCCATCCTCACCCCGGCTTTCACCGCGTCGCCGACCGTGTCGAGGTGAAAATGGCCGGGCAGTATCTCGTTCCGCGAGTTGACGATTCCTATCCAGGGCCTCTGGATTTCCTCGTCGATATATCCCATCGCCTTGATAAGCGACCTGTGCCAGCTTCGTGACGGCCCCTTCTTTACCTCAGTACTCCTCAGGTCCATGATATCCGCTCCTCACCTTAAATTAACGGACTGCATTCTATTACAAGGCCGGAAGGTCGAGGTCTTCGTTACTTTCCGGCCATTATACCGCCGTCTACCGCGTACGCGGAACCGGTTACGAACGAGGCTTCCTCGGATGCGAGAAAGAGCACGACCGTTGCGACTTCGTCCGGGGACCCGAGCCGCTTCATGGGCTCACCCTCGATAAACGCGTCCATCACCGCTTTCGGATCATCGGTAGATTCGGCGTATCCTCTCGGCATCGGTGTGTCTATGGTCCCCGGGCACACGGCATTGACCCTGATGTTCCGTTCGGCGAGCTCCAGAGCCAGGGCCCTGCACATATTGGCGATGGCCGCCTTGGTTGCGCAGTAGAGGGTCATACCCGGATGGCCTATAATGCCGGACATCGACGACATAGCCACGATGGTGCCGTACCCCTGTTTCTTCATCTGAGCCGTGGCCTTTCGCAGCTGATAGTAGGTCCCCTTCACGTTGATATCGACGAGCCGGTCTATGTCCTCGTCGGTCGTTTCCTCAATAGCGTTGACGAGCACCATGGACGCGTTCGGTACCATGATGTCGAGCCTTCCATACTTCCTCACCACCCCGTCGATGAGACCGTCCACCTGGTCCGAGTTTCTCATATCGGCCCGAACGTATTCCGCGGTGCCGTCTCCCTTTTCGATCTCGCCGACCGTTTCCCGCAGCGGCTCCTCCCGCCTTCCCGCGATTGTCACCCGCGCCCCCTCCCCGGCAAAAGCGACGGCGCACGCTTTCCCTATTCCGGTACCGCCGCCCGTTACGATCACCACTTTATCGGTAAACCTGTCCTCGCGCATCGAGCTCCTCCATAACCCAAATTGAAAATGTACGGGGGCGGTTTCCCGCCCCCGTAAAGAGAGGAATCAGAATCCGTAGTCACGGACCTGACCGGTTATGTTCGACCACAGGGCGGGATCGTCCACGTTCGTATCATCGATGATGCTGTAATTCGTCTTGATCCAGATATGGCCGAACTGTTCTTTCGTATCGAAAACCTTGGCAGGCGACCACATGTCCGCCGGGACCGTTATATCGAGGTCCTTCTGCGGTACCTTTGACTTGATGTCCACATCACCCGGGTTGATCACGGTGCCGGGTTTCGGAAGCGCGCCCGTGCCCTCGTCGAGGATTTTCAGTACATAGTAAGCGGCAAGCGCATTGTAGCTCAGGACGGGCTGGTCGATGACGAAATCGACGATCCCCTCCTTGACCGCGGGATTGATGACATCCGGGCAGGAATCCATCCCCACGCAGATGATGTGCTTCGGATCGCCCTTGGGGAAAGCCATCTCCTCCCTCTTCAGGGCGTTGATCATACCCATGAATTCCAGCATTCCGACGGAGAACACCGCGTCGACCTGCGGAAGCGTTCTGAGAAGCGTGCCCGTTTCCGTGACCGCCTTGCCGGCATCCATATCGCTTACGAATTCATGCAGCTCGATACTGCCATGTTCCTCGAACGCCTTCCTCGCGCCTGCGGCCCTCTCGAGGTGCTCCGAGTTTCGTACGTCGCCGAGCCCGAGTATGACGACTCCCTTCGCCTCGCCGTACTTCTTCTCGAGCATCTTGACGACCTCCGCCGCACCGTCGTAGCACCCCTGGGGCGAGTCGAAACGAACGCAGAAATCGGCTTCGGGACATAACCCCGCCTCGTTGTTCGAGAGCGCGACCACCTTTCCCGCCTCCTTGAGAGCCCTGATGCCGGGAAGGACCTCTTCTCCTCCGAGCGGAGCAATTATGACGGCCTCCAGATCCGGGTCCTCGGCCCATGTTTTCAGAATGGTGTTCATCTGCTTCGTGTCCCATCCGGCATTCTGCGTGCGCACCTTGTGGCCCTGCTGCTGTAGATACCAGTATCCGCCCGCCGTATAGGGGCTGAACCACATACAGGGAATGTGAAAAGGCATGATCGCGATGTCATGAACTGCGGACGGTGCAGCCCCTCCTGTTTCCTCCTCCTTGCTCGCAGCGAACGCGCCGAGCGCTCCCGCGAGAAGAAACGCCGCAACAACGGTTAGAGCTACCACCTTTCTTTTCATACCTGTCCTCCTTAATTAATTTGGTATTCGAAAATTCCTAGAATTATATTAAGTCGCGCTCTTCGCCAGCACATATCCCTTGAGCCTGGCCTGATAGGTATTGAGGAGAATTGCGGCAATGAGCACGATACCGTTCATGGTCTCCCGCCACGTCGGCGGCGTCTTCAGAATGGTGAGGCCTATCTGCATGATCCCGAGCAGGAGTATGCCGCCGAATATCCCGCTGACCTTCCCCCTTCCACCGTCGAGCGCGACCCCCCCGATGATCGCCCCGGCAAAAGTGAGAAAGAGGTCCGGCCGCGCGAGATCCATGGTCACACAGTTCATGTAGCCGGCATAGAGCAGCCCGCCGACGGAGGAAAGGAGGCCGCTCAGCGCGAACACCCAGATGAGGGTCCTTTCCACACTGATACCGCATGCGCGCGCGGCTTCGCGGTTGGAGCCGACCGCGTATATCTTCCGGCCGAGCGAGGTCTTGGCGAGCAGGATGTGCACCAGCACACTCACCACGATGAGTATCACCACCGCCACCGGAACAATGGAGCCCCCGAATCTCGATCCTCCCGGCACGATGAGCTCGTCCGGAAGCTTGAAGAGCGTCCGCTTTCCGATAATGAGCATCAGACCGTAGAAAAACGTATAGGTGCCGAGCGTCTGAAGGAACGGGTTGATCTTCAGCACCGCGACGAAGAATCCGTTATAAAACCCTATTCCGGTTCCTATGACGAGCATGATGACAAGCAGGGCCCACCAGGGGGTGGACGGCAACCCGAATTCGTGGACCACCGCCACGACAGTCATCGCTATCCCGGCAATCGCTCCCACCGACAGATCGAAGTTACCGCTTATGAGGACGATCGCCTGGGCCAACACGAGCAGCCCGAGCATGGAAACCGAGTAGATCATGGATATGAGGTTCTTCGGAGTAAGAAGCCCCGGTTCGATCGCAACGAAGAGCACCACGAGTACCAGGTTTATAAACCAGATCATATTATCCAGAAAAAAGATCTGCAGTTTCTTGCTTGTCATGGATCGATTCCTCTCTCTGAGGCGTTACTGGACGTTTTGCTGGAGCTGTCAGCGTAGTGCAGCAGCCGTTCCTTCGAAAAATCCTTTCGTTCGATAATACACACGATGCTTCCCTCGTACATCACCATGATCCTGTCGGAAACCGTAATGATCTCCTCCAGATCCGAGCTCGTGAAAATCATCGAGCACCCCTGTGCCGACAATTCACCCATGATCCTGTATATCTCCTGTTTCGCACCGATATCGATTCCCTTGGTACCCTCGTCGATCAGATATACCCTCGATTCGGAGGCGAAGCTCCTTCCGAACATCACTTTCTGTTTGTTTCCGCCGCTCAGGTAGTCTATCTCGGCGGACGGGGAATGGGCCTGTATGTCGAACTTCCCGGATACCTCGCCGAAGAGTTTCCGCTCCACATGCGCATTGATGAAAAGCCCCGTTTTCCCGTGCACCTTTTTCGTCGCGGTGGAGGTGGTCATGAGGAGGTTCTCGGACGTCGGCCTCCCGAAAAACAGCCCCTCCACCCTGTCCTCGGGTACGAACCCGATGCCCTTCTGTATCATCTGCGAAGGCGAATAGTGAGAGATATCCTCGCCGTTGAATACAATGGACCCTTTTTCCACGGGGAGAAGACCGTATATGGTCTTCAACAACTCGGTCCTCCCCGAACCCCTGAGCCCGTAGACCCCCAGTATCTCGCCACGGTACAGGTCGAACCGCAGGTTTTTCAACTTCATGTTGCATACGTTTTCGACCTCGAGCACCACCCGGCCTTTCTTTTCAGACCCTTCCCCGGATGCCTTCCTGCGAATGACCCGTATCTCGCGGCCGACGATGGCTTTCTTCAAATCGTCCGGAGACAGGTTCCCTATTCGCTCGTTGAGCACCACCTCGCCGTCCCTGAACACCGTGGCGTAATCGCATATCTGAAATATCTCGTCTATCTCGTGCGAAACGTAGATAAACGACTGTCCCTCTTCTTTCTTCTTCCGCAGTATCCCGTACACCTTTTCGGTCTCTTCCAGTGACAGGGCGGTGGTCACCTCATCGAGGGCAATGATTCTGGCGCCTTCCGAGAATATCTCCCGTATGACGAGGAGCATCTGCTTCTCGGCGACCTTCAGGTAGCGGACCTCGATTTTCGGGTCGATATCAAGCCCGATTATCCCGATCTTTTTCTCCGCATCCTCGTAAATGCTCTTCCAGTCCACGAGCCGGAGCCCCATGTGAAGCTCCTTCTCCCGGAGGGCGATATTCTCCGCGATGCTCAGGTCCTCCATCAGGGAGGGTTCCTGGGAAATGAACCGGAACCCGAGCGTCTCTGAATCCTGTACATTATGGACGTCCTCAGTCCGTCCGAAATAGGCGATCTCGCCCTCGGTTTTCCTCGTCAGCCCGGCCAGTATCTTTATCAGCGTGCTCTTGCCCGCGCCGTTCTTGCCGAGCAGACCCCTGACCTCTCCCCGTTTCAGCTCGAAGTCCACGCCTTTCAGCGCGACCGTACCGGGATAACGTTTCACCACGCCTCTGGCTTCCAGAACCGTTGTGCCGTTTACAACCATTGGCGTTCCCTCCGGTTTTTCCGCCCGCTAGTCCACGTCCATCGCTATGACACGGGCAAGACACCCGCCGGCGTCCTTCAGGAGAAGGGGAAGGCAGACGAAGAGCCATCGTTTCGTTCCCATCCCGGCGATATCCTCCAGGTACAGCTCCTCGATAATCGGGATTCCAGCACCGAGTATGGTATGGTGCACCGCAGGCTCGCTGAACCCGTACATTTCGATTCCGAGCCCGTCCGTTCCGATTATCCTGGCTCCCCTGTCCACGAGCCACTGCGCGCCTTCACACTCCACGGACGGCCAGTTTTTCAGGTAGTCTTCATTAAAACCGCGAAGCTTCCCCCTGCCCGTGTAGAGCAGCACGATGTCGTCTTTCTTCATGTGAGCGGCCTGTTTTTCGAGGTCGTCCGGTGTAACGGGTTCCTTGTCTTTCTTGTAATGCACGTCGACCACGATCCCCTCTCCGACCCAGGTTTCCACCGGAACCCTGTCGAGCGTTGCGCCGTCGGGCAAGAAGTGGTAGGGAACGTCTATGTGCGTTCCGGTATGGGTGTTGATATCGATCCGTTCCACGTTTGCGATGTCCCGCGGTATGAAGAGCAGCCGTTCCACCGTGGGAGGCGGGAAATCGGGCCATCCGGGACAGTTGTGATAAAGCGGCTGGGTAAGATCGTACACTTTCCTTATATTCATGGCACCCTCCGTTTTTATGCCTTTTTTTCCATTCTAGCCGGCCCCGTCGTCGGGCGTTCTTCTTGCTCATGGCCGGACCCGAACTTCTTCGATATCTTGAACGCGGACGACGTTATCTGTTCGGTAAGAGAAGCCTGTTTCTCGTCCGTGAACCGGAATGCGGGAAGCGAAACGCTGATTGCGGCGACCACCTCTCCCGTGTGGTCTCGTACGGGGGCCGCTATGCAGCAGAGCCCCTCTTCTATCTCCTCCCTGTCAAGCGCGTAGCCACGCATACGCACGTCCGCCAGTTCCTCTGTGAGAAGATTCTTGTCCGTGATGGTGTTTTCCGTGAATTTCCTCAGGCCGATGTGCTCGACGATACGATTTACGAGATCCCCCTCCGAGAACGCCAGCAGCACCTTGCCCAGCCCGGTACAGTGCGCCGGGAGGCGCTGCCCGACCTTTGAAATGATGCCGACCGCCTGCGGTCCCTCCCGCTTGTCGAGGTAAAGTACCTGCCCCTCGTCCAGCACGGCGAGGTGTACGGTTTCCCCGCATTTCTCCACGAGGTCGGCCAGGACCGGCGAGGCGAGCTTGATAATATCGACTGTTTTCAGCTTGCTCATCGCGAGTGCTATGAGCCGGTTGCCGAGCATGTACTTCCTGTTTTCCGGGACCTGCTCGACCACACCCCAGTACCGCAGGTTGTCGAGCAGACGGTGCGTCTTGCTCCTGCCGATTCCCGTCTCGTCGCTGAGCTCGGCGATGCCGCGCGGTTCACGACTGTTTCCGATTATTTCGAGTATCCGGAAAGCGTCTCCGAGCGTCTTTAGGTAATATTTCGGTTTGTCCCTCATAAATTCTGCTATATGGAATTATATTCTAAATAATAGTATATTATCCCATTTTCACCCATTACCGGACCGGCTGTCAAGTTTTTTTTATGAAGGCAGGCATGTGCACTGTACCGAAGTGCGAGGCGTTTAACCGTACCGTCCCCCCTTATTACACGCCTCTCGAACCCGGGGCTCACATCCAGCCTGCTGTTCACCCATCCCTCCGGTTTACGATCCGTAAACTTAAATATTTACTTCGGTTTGCGTGTGTGGTATTATATTAATTCATATTTAGAGTGAGCTTCGAGTTTCTATTTTCTACAATGAAACAGTTATTAAACATGATAATCATTGTCTATTGCATTCCACAAATGACTGAAGTCCACAGGAACCGACGATAGTGTGTCTTAAGTATGTGAAAGCTCACTATT
>CAYWUT010000003.1:68394-70001 GCA_964460545.1 uncultured Spirochaetota bacterium | reverse complement strand
CTTCTCATGTCTGAAAAGCATTCCCGTGGAATGTATTTCAGCCAAGCGTCTGAGTGCATGAAGACGAAATCCATGGGAAAACGAACCTTCATAAAAAGACATGTGCATAATCTCCGGTAAACGAATGCGAATGGGAAACCCGTTCTCAAAGGCTGGAATCCATCGTATTTTTAACATAAGATTTTAAATCCGGGTTGCCTATACATTTCATTTGTCCTTATTGGGATTGACAGAACCCCTTTCCGGATTTATCCTCATTAGTTGCCGGAGGGATGGAAGTGAAACCGTTTCTCAGAAAAGTGGAGGACGACCTCTGGGAGATCCCCGTTTCATACAAAAAGGGGATGCGCGTACCGGGACGTATCTTCGCCTCTGTTTCGCTGATAGAATCCATGGACGACGGCGTATTCGACCAGGTGGCGAACGTCGCCATGCTCCCCGGAATCGTCGGGTACGCGTTCTGCATGCCGGACGGGCATTACGGTTACGGATTTCCCATCGGGGGCGTTGCGGCCTTCGATACCCGGGAGGGAATCATCTCGCCCGGGGGTATCGGTTTCGATATTAACTGCGGCATGAGGCTCCTGAAAACGAACCTCACGCTTTCCGAGATATCCGGGTCGCTCATAAAACTCGTTGACGGCCTCTTCAGTGCCGTTCCGGCAGGCGTGGGGGGGACCGGTTTTTTTTCGGTTTCCAGGGATGATTTTCTCGAACTCGTTGAAGGGGGCGCCCGTTGGATTGTAAGGAGGGGCTACGGAACGGTCGATGACCTCACCCTTACCGAAGAAGAGGGATGCATGGAAGGTGCCGATGCGGCCCGTGTCTCGGACCGGGCGATCGAACGGGGGCTGAAACAGGTCGGTACGCTCGGCTCAGGAAACCATTACCTCGAGATCCAGGTGGCGCGCAGAGAGGACGTCCTTGACAAAAAGACCGCGGCCCGTTTCGGTTTCACGCTTCCGGACCAGATCGCCGTTATGTTTCACTGCGGCAGCAGGGGTTTCGGCCACCAGGTAGCGAGCGACTGGCTTAAACGTTTCGCCGGTGAAGGCAGTGTCCCCGCGGCTGACAGGGAGCTCGCCTGCGCTCCCTTCCATTCCGAGCTGGGACAGGGCTATTTCAATGACATGAAATGTGCCGCAAACATGGCCTACGCCAACCGCCAGGTAATACTCCATCGAATTCGCGAAGTGTTTTCCGACGTGCTGCACAGGTCTCCGGACGATCTCGGAATGACCCAGGTGTATGACGTGTCGCACAACACGGCAAAGATCGAGGAGCATGAATATGGCGGCACCGTGGCCGAAATGCTCGTTCATCGCAAAGGCGCCACCAGGGCTTTCGGACCGGGCATGGAGTCCCTTCCGGACTTATACCGTGAGACCGGCCAGCCCGTGATAATCGGGGGAAGCATGGAAACGGGCTCCTACCTTCTCGCGGGTACGGGTGCCCGTGCCGCTTTCTGCACAACCGCGCACGGAAGCGGTAGGAAGATGAGCAGACGTCACGCGAGGAAGAGTTTCGAGGGTAAAAAAATCATCAACGGACTCGAACGCCGCGGCATTTACGTCCGTACCTCTTCCTACAGCGGCCTTGCCGAGGAA
>CAYWUT010000003.1:0-68384 GCA_964460545.1 uncultured Spirochaetota bacterium | reverse complement strand
GCAGTGCGGTGATTACCGAGCGGCTGCGTTTTTCCAAGCGGCTTCTGGAGGCCGCTGGAGAGGAGGCCGAGGAAGCGGGAGCGGCGTACAAGGACATTGACGAAATCGTTTCCGTAACGGCGAGGGCCGGAATAAGCAGGCCCGTCATTCGGTTTACACCGGTCGGTTCCATCAAGGGATAACGATTCCGGACGGTCCCATGGGATATCGATATATTGACGACCATGTTTCCGCCGACGCCTGTTTCGTGGCGAACGGACACACCCTGGAGGAGGTATTTATTGCCGCATGGGAGGCCGCACTTTCGTGCATGATAAATGATCCGCATTCACTGGGACGCAGGCGGATACGCAGGCGGAGGAGATACATCGAGATTGAGGATGAAACACTCGATATGCTCCTGTTCCGTTTCATCGAGGAGCTGGTGTTTTATAAAGACGCCGAGGGGCTGTTGCTGATGGTTCTGGAATGCAGAATCCGCCGTGTGCGCGGGACTTACAAGCTTAATGCCGCCGCACGCGGCGAGCGAATCGACCCGGCAAACCACGAGCTTCTCTCAGATGTCAAGGCTGTCACGATGCACCGGTTTTCACTGGTTGAAAAACCGGACGGATGGGAAGCCACCGTGGTTGTGGACCTGTAAAATACCGGAATTCGCGGTTGTGTTTTACACGCGGGGATGAGTACCGCGTGTGCCGGGGGCTTTCCGCCGGTCGGGGAAAAGGAATATATGCGAAAATCAATGGTTGTAACCGATCTTGACGGGACCCTCCTCCACAGGGCTTCAGGAATGCACAAGAGGGATATTTCCACCCTCCGTGACCTCGGGCAAAACGATACGGTTCGCGTTATAGCAACGGGACGGTCCCTCTACTCGGCACGGAGCGTGCTCGACAGCGATCTTCCCATCGACTACCTCGTATTCTCTTCAGGCGCCGGAATCGTTGACTGGCCAACGGGTGAAATAATCAGGTCGCATACCATGTCGGCCCGCCAGATAACCGAAGCCGCGCAATGCCTGCTGAAAATGAAGATGGACTTCATGGTGCACAGGCCTATACCCGACAACCACTTCTTCACCTACTACGGCAAGGGAAGGGATAATCCTGACTTCCTTCGGCGTATCGGTTATTACGAGGAATTCGCAAAGCCGGGAACCTGCATGATCGAGCCCGTGCAGGCATGTCAGATCGTTGCGGTCGAGCCCGAAACGGAAAGATCGCGCTACTCGAATATCAGGGAAGCGCTCGACGCGCTCACCGTGATAAGAACCACCTCCCCGATGGACGGCGTTTCCACGTGGATAGAGATTTTTCCGCCCGATGTGTCCAAGGCCAAAGCCTCGGAATGGATCAGGCGCAGTTGCGGAATAGACAGGACCGACATCCTGGCGGTCGGCAACGATTACAACGATCTCGACCTCCTGGGCTGGGCGTTTACAAGCTTCGTGGTCGATGAAGCGCCTGCGGACCTTCAAAAGCTGTACCGGAGCGTTCGTACGCACGGGGGCGGAATTTCAGAAGCGGTCGAACGGTGGGAAAACGGACGTGCGGCCGGTATATAACGACAATAAGCGCGGTTCGCTCATTGGGTATACCTGGCGGCGATGGGGATCCGTCTTCCCACGCCGAAGGCCTTTGACGTGACCTTCAGCCCGGGCGCGGCCTGCTTTCGTTTGTACTCGTTTCGCGCCACGGCCCTGACCGTCCAGTTCACCGTGCCTTCATCGAACCCGAGCGCCGCGATCTGCCCCGCATCCATTCCCTCCTCCACGTGATAGTAGAGTATCCCGTCGAGAACGTCATAGGGAGGAAGCGTGTCCTGGTCGGTCTGGCCCGGCCTGAGCTCGGCCGAAGGGGCCTTTTCGATCGTGGCCTCCGGAATCACCTCGCCGTTCCTGTTAATGTAGCGGGCCACCTCGTATACCATGGTCTTGGGTACGTCGGATATTACGGCGAGCCCGCCGCTCATGTCCCCGTACAGCGTACAGTAGCCCACGGACATCTCGCTCTTGTTCCCGGTGGCGAGCACGAGATAGCCGAACTTGTTCGAAAAACCCATGAGTATGTTGCCCCGAATCCGCGCCTGAATATTCTCCTCGGTGACGTCGCGGGCCCTTTTCTCGAAATGAGGCTCCAGCGTATGCAGATAGCTCTCGTATATCTCCCCTATTTCCACCATCCTGTATGCTATGCCGAGGTTCTCGGCCAGTACCTTTGCATCGTCCCTGCTCCCCTTCGACGAATAAGGCGAGGGCATTGATATGCCGAGCACGTTTTCCTTCCCGACCGCATCCCGGGCTACGCACGCCGTTACAGCGGAATCGATCCCCCCGGACAGCCCGACAACGGCCTTCGAGAACCCGCTCTTTCGCATGTAATCGCCCGTTCCGAGTACGAGCGCCCTGAAGACCGATTCTATCCTGTTCATGGGCTTGAAGAGACCTTCCCGTCCCCGATCCCCGGTTTCAACCGTCTCCACATGCTCCGTAAACGACGGGAACACGCATACCGCCCTGCCTGAACCGTCGGCAAGGAAGCTCCTGCCGTCGAATATGATTTCATCGTTGCTTCCGACCTGGTTCACATAGAGGAAAGGAATCCCGTGCCGGGAAGCATGCCCGGATATGAGCCTGTTGCGTATCTCCTCCTTGCCGATGGTAAAGGGGGATGCCGATATATTTATGAACAGATCCGCCCCTCCATCCGCCAGTACGTGAACGGGATCGAAGTTGCCGTACCGTTTTTCACCTCCGGATAGGTCGAGGTTCCACGCGTCCTCGCATATGGTGACCCCGAGTACCGAACCCCTGAACTCCACGGTATGGACCGAATCCGCGGGATGAAAGTATCGGGCCTCGTCGAATACATCGTAGGTCGGAAGGAGTGATTTGTGCTGGGCAACCTTTTTTTCACCCTTATCGAAGAGGAGCGCCGCATTGTAGAGCCCCTTCTCTCCCCTTACCGGGGCTCCGATAAGAATGCCGATCTTCCGGCTTTTGGACAGGGCCGCGACCTTACCGAGACCCTCCTCCACCCTTTCAATAAACCAGTCCCGTTCCAGGAGGTCCCTGGGCGGATAGCCCGTTAAAAAGAGCTCCGGAAAAACAACGAGGTCCGCCCCGTACTTAAGCGCGGACGTCACGGATTCCACCACCCGGGCGAGGTTCCCCTCTATATCGCCGACAACGGGATTGAGCTGGGCGGCCGTTATTTTCATTGATTTTCTCTCATCCTGCAGTATTATGATATAACCGTGTATACAATATAGAGAAACCGGGGCTTTCCAGCAACAGGGCAGTTGTTACAGGATAATTTTTCCAAAGACGATTGAAATATATTTACAACGCCGGTAACGAGCTTATATTAAGCTTATAAACCACATTTCAATTAAGGAGGTTCATTACATGAACATCGCAATGCTGAAAAAATACCGCATTCTACTGCTGCTCTTCGTTTCCTTTCTCGCGCTCTTCATCATCTTCGCGACCGGCTGCGCCACCGAGGACGAGGGAACCACCGACGATACCACGCAGGACGGGGATCAGGTAGAACCAGGGGCTACGGGCAGTATTTCAGGATTCGTACAGGACGCCGTTGCCTTCTACGGTGGAAGCTCCGAGTCGCTTGCCGCTGACGGTTCCAGGGACTCCGGACTTTCCGGAGCCACCATAACGGTGAAGAGCGGCTCCACGGAAATTGCCACGGGCACGACCGGGTCGAGCGGCACCTTTTCGCTCACCGAGGTTACGGCCGGCACGGGCTATACGGTCGTGGTTTCGAAAACGGACTACATATCCGTGACCGTTTACGGCATCGACGTGGTGGCAGACGAGACCACCATTCTCGAGCTCGTCAACCTCATCGATTCTGACCACGCGGGAGAGGGTGACGCGAGCGGAAGGATAAAGGACGCCTTTTCCGGCGACGGTGTTGCGAGTGCTTCGATAACACTGCGTGCGGGCATGAACGCCACGAGCGGTTCCACGGTGGACACCGCCACCACGGACGAATATTACGGGGATTATGAATTTACCGGCGTTGACGCGGGCGTGTACACTGCGCAGGTGAGTGCTTCCGGGTACATCACGGGGTATTTCACCGTGGTCGTGATCGGGGACATCGAGATCAACGAACAGAACTACTCCGTGACCAAGACGCTCGAAGCAGGGCAGGTGCGCGTGGTCCTCACCTGGGGCGCGACTCCCTCGGACCTGGACAGCCACATGACCGGACCGGTGGAGGGCGAGACCGAACTGTTCCACGTGTACTACGGCGCCCAGGGTGTGGACGACGACGTGCCCTACTGCGAGCTGGACTGGGACGACGTCTCAAGCTACGGCCCGGAGACGATCACGGTCTACGAGCAGGTAACGGGCGAGTACCGGTATTACGTGCACGATTTTTCATCCTATTCGGGATCTTCGAGTATGGTACTCGCGTCGTCGAGCGCACAGGTGAACGTGTACGATTCCACCGGACTTGCGGCAACGTTCAACGTTCCGAACAGCGCGGGCACGGCCTGGTACGTGTTCAAGATGTCGGGAGGGGTCATCACCCCGGTCAACACGGTTTCGGACTACAGCGTATCAGATATCTCGGGATCGGATTTTCTCACGTATTACGATTACTATTACGATTACGATTAATGACGGTTGATCCCGATACCCTGTAAAAGATTATTACGCAGGGAAGTACTATGAAAAATAAACCCGGCTCTCCTTCGGGAGGGCCGGGTATTTTACGTACAGGCTTCTGCCCTCAGGCACCGTCTCCAGGCCCGAGCAGCCATTCCTTTACAACGGGTTCCATCGGTAGTACCTTTTGCCATCAGCGCGGAACAGGAGAAGATGAACGTGTCCGAACAGAACATCACGCGCCTCACTATCGGAAAAAGGACGGTCATTATCGTCGGAACTGCCCACGTTTCGAGCACGAGCGTGGAAGAGGTAAAAAAAACCATAGCCGATGAGAACCCGGACAGGGTCTGCGTCGAGATCGATGCGTCCCGCTACCGCTCCATCACACAGGAGTCGGCGTGGAAAAACCTGAACATCACCCGCGTGATCCGCGAGCGAAAGGGCTTCCTGCTCATGGCGAACCTCGTGCTCGCGTCTTTCCAGAGACGGCTCGGCCTCGATCTCGGCATCAAGCCGGGCGCGGAGATGGTGGCTGCCATTGAAAAGGCGGAGGAGCTGAACAAGCCCTTCTCGCTCTGCGACAGGGAAATACAGATAACGCTCAAGCGCGCGTGGTCACGGTCCGGTTTCTGGGCCAAGAACAAGATGCTCGCCGTCATGGTGGGCTCCCTCTTTTCCGGTCAGAAGCTGACCGAACAGGAGATCGAGGAGCTGAAAAAGAAGAGCGCGCTGGAGTCCATGCTCGACGAGATCGCGAACTTTCTGCCGCGCGTGAAAGAGGTCCTCATCGACGAACGCGACACCTACCTTGCGGCAAAGATATATGAGTCCGAGGGTGAAAAGATCGTTGCCGTGGTCGGGGCCGGGCATGTTCCCGGCATCATCGACAGGCTGCACAGGATCGAGGCAGGGGAAGCGGATACCGACGTTTCCGCGCTCGAGGAGGTTCCGGACAAGACCCTGCTCCGCAAGGTCCTTCCCTGGGCGGTTCCGGTCGTTATCCTGGGCCTTATCGGGGCGGGATTCATACTGAGGGGTTCCGCAACCACGATCAGCCACATGTTCAAATGGATACTCATCAACGGCTCGCTGTCGGCTGTGGGAGCTGCAGTAGCCCTGGCGCATCCTCTCACCATTGTACTGGCGTTCGCGGCCGCCCCGTTCACATCGCTCGTTCCCGTTATAGGGGTCGGCATTCTAACCGGCATACTCGAGGGAACGCTCAAAAAACCCAGGGTGGGCGATTTCGAGAACCTGCTCGACGATATAACGACCCTCAAGGGTTTTTACCGAAACCGCTTCACGCACGTGCTCCTCGTTTTCGTACTCTCGAACCTCGGGTCGTCTATCGGGACCTTTATCGGCGGAATACCCCTCGTGGCCTCTCTCTTCAAGTAGATGTGGCGCGCGGGGGAAGCACATATACGGTACGGTGCAAAAAAGCATATTCAGGCGGAGGTTTGAAATATGACGGATCTGACAGGTCAGGTTGCGCTCGTTACGGGTGCCAGCAGGGGAATAGGAAGGACTATCAGCATCGAGCTCGCAAAAAAGGGGGCCGAGGTCGTGCTGGCGGCCCGAAACAGGGACGCGCTTTATCAAGTACAGAAAGAAATCACCGGCGGCGGCGGCCGGTCCCTGCCCGTTGAAACGGATATCAGTAAAGAAGAGGACATCGAACGCCTCTTCGAAAAGGTGAAATCCGGGCCCGGGAAGCTGGATATCCTCGTCAACAATGCCGCTACAGGTACATGGGGAAAGCTGGTCGATTTTCCCATAGAGGATTTTGACCGCATCATGAGCGTCAATCTTCGCGGCCTGTATCTGTGCTGCCAGCAGGCGATGCGGATGATGGTACCCGTACGAAAGGGCTTTATCATCAATATCTCGAGCGTCGTGGGATTCAAGGGCTATCCGAACCAGTCCGCGTACACTGCGAGCAAGCACGGGGTCATGGGTATAACCAAGTCCCTCGCCGTGGAAGCGCAGGAACACAACATTCAGGTTTCCGCGATACAGCCCGGAGGCGTCGACACCGGTTTCGCAACCTCCGCGCGTCCCGACCTCGATACCTCCATTCTCATCCTGCCCGAGGACATCGCAAATACGGTCCTGTACCTCCTCTCTCTTTCGGACCGGGCGATGGTGGACCAGGTATACGTCAGGAGGCGGACAGGCACTCCCTTTACGGGCGTGTAACTTCGTATTTTTTATATGCTTGCAGAGACGGTGGGGCGGTTTATTGAGTATCGGTTCCGAACACGTCGGGATAGAGCTTTCGTGCACAGTCGGGGCATATGCCGTGGCTGAACTCGACCGGGGAGTGTTCCCTTATATATTCATCGACCTGCGTCCAGTAACCCTCGTCGTCTCTTATCTTCTTGCATACCGAGCAAATGGGGATAAGGCCGCTCAGGGTTTTCACCTTTGAGAGGGCTTCACGCAGGTTTCCAATGAGCTCTTCCCGTTCCTGCTCGAGCTTTTTGCGCTCCGTTACGTCATGTCCGATGGCAATGACGTACTTTTCCCCCGAGGGGGTCGTATAGAGGGTCTTGTTCGTTATGATGTTCCTCGTGTTCCCGTGTGAATCCGTGATGGTTTCGTCGTTTATCACCTCTTTGCCGGTTTTCAGGACCTCGCTGTCCTTCTCCCAGAAAATATCCGCTTCATGCTTCGGAAAGAAATCATGGTCCGTTTTTCCAAGGAGCTCCTCACGTGTTCTCCCTGCGAATGTGCAGAACCCGTCGTTTACGAGAAGCCATCGATGGCCGCTGTCCTTGACGATGATGGGGTCGGTTATGCAGTTGATAACGGAGATCAGGTAGTCCTTGAAATGGGCCAGCTCAACCTCCATCGCCTTCCTTTCTGTTATCTCGCGAAACGAACCGATGATCCGATCGGGCTCCCCTCTTCCGTTTAGCAGGCGCATGCTCGCGGATATTGGCACCTTACCTGACCTGCCCTTTAACTCGATCTCAAAGTCGAAAACTTCCCCCTTTTTCTTAAGCTCCTCGAGCAGCTCATCCCGCCGGGACAGGTCCGTGTAGAACGGCTTGATCGACTTCCCCAGGACCTCCTCCCTCCCGTATCCGAGGCAGGCCTTCACGGACGGGCTTGCCTCGAGTATGGTCCCGTCAATGTTCGTTTCTAAGTAAACGTCGGAGAGGTTTTCGAACAAGTTTCTGTAACGTTCCTCTGAATCCCTCAGTTTCATCTCCACATCCCGCCTGTGAAGGGCCAACTCGACCACGACCTTGAGCAGGTTGCTGCTGAAAGGCTTTATAATGAACCCCTGAGGTTCGGCATCTTTTACCTTGTCGATTAACATGTCATCCGGGTAGGCGGTAATGAACACAATGGGAATATCGAGCTCCCTCCTTATTTTGCACGCTGCATCGATCCCGCTCATTTCTCCCTGCATGACGACGTCGATCAGTATGAGGTCGGGCCTTGTGGAGCGTGCCCTGTCAACGGCATCCGGACCGTTGAAGGCGGTTGCCGTCACATGGTAGTTCATGCGGGTCAGCTCTTCCTCGAGCTGTGATACAATGACCGCCTCATCATCCACAACCATGATATTTTTCATGCTTTAAGCGCCCCCTCCGAACGTCGTTACGCATGAGGATTTTTCGACCATATCACAAAAAACAGTCTTCCACCAGTAATTCACGCCGGCGGCCGCCGATTTTTACCGGTTCACCCCAGGCGTGTCAGCCCCGATCCGCGGGCGTAGCGTATCGCCTCATCCACCTCTTCGAGCGTGGGCCTGCGTTTCAGCTCGTTATACGTATCTGCCCGAAAAGCCGGCCTGTACTGATCCATGATGTTGAGAAAGGTACGGGAAGAGAGACCCCGTACAAAATCTATAATATCCGTGGTACCGGCAAGATTTCCCGGCAGAACGAGGTGTCGTACCAGGAGACCGCGGCGGGCAATCCCGGTCGAATCGATTTGCAGGTCCCCGACCTGGCCGTGCATCTCCCGCAGTGCCGCTCGCGCCGTTTCCGGATAATGTTCGACCCCGCTGAAACGGCGTGCCGTATCCACGTCCCAGTACTTGAAGTCCGGCATGTAAATGTCGAAAACGCCCTCGAGCAGCTTGAGCGTATCCACCGAATCGTATCCGCCGGAATTGTAAACGAGCGGTACTGAAAGCCCCCGGCCCGCGGCTATGATCAGGGCCCTGACGATTGCGTAGACCATGTGTGTTGGGGTCACGAAGTTTATGTTGTGGCACCCTGCCGCCTGCAGTGAAAGCATCATGGAGGCGAGCTCTCCGTAACCGATCTCCCTCCCCTGCCCGAGCTGCGATATATCGTAGTTCTGGCAGAAAACGCATGCCATGTTGCAGTGCGTAAAGAAGATGGTGCCCGCCCCGCCCCGTCCCACGAGGCACCGTTCTTCCCCGAAATGCGGACCGGCCGAAGACACGACCGGCAGCAGGCCGCTCCCGCACGAGCCCCGACCCGTTCTTCTGTCCACGGAGCATGAACGGGGGCAGAGACTGCAGTCCTGCATTCGGGCTTCCAGCTCCTCGGCGACAGCCGCCAGTTTTCCGTTCTTGTAAAGCGCACTGTATGACGGTATGAAACCCATCCTTTCGGTCCCGTTCCGGCCGTAATATTTTTTTTACAGGCCGATGTTTTTTTATTACACGCGGCTTTCACGTACGTGAAGTGTTCTCAGCCTGTTAATGGCAGCGGCCAGCTCCGGTCCCCTGAAATACGCGTAGTCGGGCTCAGGCCTGGAGCTCAGAAGATCGAACCCCCGTTCATCGATGTCTTCCATGACCGAATCCATGACCGCCCGCATGCTCCTCTTTCCGTCCATGTACCGTGTCGCGTAAAAAATCGCATCGCCCACGGCTCGTGTCTGGCTCGTATCCACGAGCTGCTCGACCGCGCCGAGGTCTATCCTGTGCGTCCCGAAATCAATCGACCTGAGCCCTCTGGCGCTGATCCTGACCTCGCGCTTTCCCCTGCTCGGATCGAAGCTCCCGGCAAGGGGAACCCGTTCGGTCACCTCCCCGAAATAGTCCCCTCCCTCGGATTTTCTCTCTCCGCTGTGCTTACGCGCAACGGCACGGGCCGCATCGGTCATATTAAAAGGCTCGTACTGGACGAGGCAGATGACACGGTCCGCAACCTCGAAATAATCCCCCGACCCTCCCAGTGCAAGCAGCGTGGAAACGCCGTGACCCTCATAGAGCTGCCGTACCTTGTCTATGAAGGGCGTTATCGGCTCGCGTTCCTTTGATACGAGCTCCTGCATTCGCCTGTCCCGTATCATGAAATTCGTTGCCGATGTATCCTCGTCCATAACGAGAACGCGTGCCCCCGCCTCGAGCATTTCCATGATATTCGCGGCCTGGGAAGTGGATCCGCTCGCGTCTTCGGTCTGAAATGCCCTCGTATCCTTTCCGAAGGGAAGATTGGATATAAAGGGCGATATGTCGACGCGCTCTATGCGCCTCCCGTCCTCCGCCCTGATCTTGACGGTGAGCGGATCCGAAATCACGTACTCCCGTCCGTCACCGGGCACGTGGTTGTATATACCGAGCTCGATTGCCTTGAGCAGGGTCGATTTCCCGTGATACCCTCCTCCCACGATGAGCGTTACGCCCCTTGGAATGCCCATCCCGGAGGTTTTGCCCCTGTTCGGCAGGTCCGCCTCGACCCTGAGTGAGGGCGGAGATTTAAAGGGTACGATATGTCCGGTTTTGAGTGGACCCGGGTCTATACCGCTCGCCCGAGGGAGTACGGACCCGTCCGCCACAAACGCGATGAGGCCCAAGGAATCCAGCATATCCCTGAGCGTATCCGCGTCTTCAGCAGTCGTGATATGCGTGAAGAGCGGCTGGGGATCGAGGCTCCTGTAATAGAGAGAGGATTTTACGATGCGTGGAAGCTCTTCAAAAAACATCGATACGGCGTGCCTGCCCGCAACACGCCGTCCGAACCCGGGGAGTCCCATTCTGAAACGTATTTCCACGCCGCTTTCATTGATAAATGCTGACGATCGATCGAGTATCTCCTGTCCCGGGGTATCAATCAGAATGAGCCCGCCCTTGCCCGTGCCGCGTGGTCCCTTTGAAAAACGCCGGGTGGCATCAGAAAAACGCCTTGTCAGGTAGTCCCGAAGCGCTGTTTCACGGCTTTTTGTGGAATAAGTCTCATCCGGAAATCCCGCTGTCCGCTGGTCCACCGTGACACGCATACTGCTCGGCGCTGCAAAGGGGTCTCCCTGCACGTGATCGATGATGACGTCGTATCCATCGAAGCCGTACCTGCCCTTAATATCACGGTAGGCCTTGTAACCCCTGCCGTCTATACGGTTCAGAACTTCGCGCAGCTCGGAACTCGTTTTCATCAATCACCCCTTCACATCCAAAACAAGGCGTTTTGTACAGGAGGTTTTTGCTATAATCTTATTTAAACTGTATAATATTCTATACAGTTTGCAACTTATATACTGAAAAGGGATCGTTTTGAGATATTAATTATACTTTAGCCGCCGGAAAACGATGTGTCCACCGGTATTGTAGGGCGAAAGGTGGCAGGCCCGAATTTACACTGTACCCCAACCGCCGTAATGTAATAAGTTGAATACCGGTAGAACGTAAAAAATACACACTGTCGCAGATTTTCAATTGCCCGAAAGGAGTATAACCATGTCGAAAAAGGTATTGGTGCCCGTTGCAGACGGAAGCGAGGAGATCGAAACAGTATGCATCATCGATGTCCTGCGCAGAGCCGGTGCCGAGGTAACGGTCGCATCCGTGAACGACCTGACTTTTACGGCGTCTCGGGGGGTGAAAATAACCGCGGACGCCCCGATCTCCGCGTGCACGGGAAAAACTTACGATCTCATCGCACTCCCGGGGGGTATGCCCGGAGCCGAGCACCTGAGAGACTCGGACGCACTCGTTCTGTTACTGCGGCGGCAGCAGGGCGAAAACAGGCTGTACGGGGCCATATGTGCGTCTCCTGCGGTCGTTCTCCTCCATCACGGGCTTATCGGCGGGCGTAATGCGACGGCACATCCCGCATTCAGCGATAGGCTGGAGAACCAGGAAAGGGTTAATGACCGGGTTGTTGTGGACGGAAACCTGGTGACAAGCCGCGGACCCGGAACCGCCATCGAGTTCGCTCTGAAGCTCGTCGAGCTTCTGTACGGAAGTAAAAAGGTCCGAGAGGTATCGGGCCCCATGCTCGTTCCCTGAGCCTTCAACGGTTCCCGCGGTCATCCCGTTCGGCCGCGGTTTATTCGGAATGACTGCATACGATGATACGGGCCTATGCGCCCCGAATCATGGCCTTTCTCTCCCCTGCCGTGAGCACGGTCTTTCTCAGCCGTATCGATTTCGGGGTGACCTCGACCAGCTCGTCCTCCCGGATGAACTGGACAGCCTTCTCGAGCGTCATGGGTGAAACAGCCGTGATGGTAACGGCATCGTCCTTCCCTGCGGCCCGCATGTTCGTGAGTTTCTTTGTTCTGCACGGGTTGACGAAGAGGTCGTTCTCCCTGCTGTGTCCTCCGATTATCATCCCCTCGTAAACCGGGTCCCCGGGCACGATGAATATGCGGCCCCGTGCTTCGAGGTTTGAAAGAGCATAGGCAACCGCCTCGCCGTTCCTGTCCGATACAAGGGAGCCGGTATACCGGTCCGGGAAATCGCCCCTGTATTCCTCGTATCCAGAGAAATTCGAATACATGATACCCGTGCCCTTCGTGTCCGTGAGAAATTCATCCCGGTATCCTATGAGGCCCCTGGACGGAATGCTGAACTCGATTCTGATACGGCCGTTTTCCTGGTTCGAAAACGCAAGCATCCGTCCCTTTCTTCGAGTGAGCTTTTCGGTCACCGTTCCGGTGAAACCTTCACCGCATTCCACGAGCAGGTGTTCCACGGGTTCGAGTTTCTTACCCTTCTCGTGTCGGAATATGACTTTTGGACGGCCCACGCAGAGCTCGAAACCCTCCCTGCGCATGGTCTCCACAAGAATGACGAGCTGAAACTCACCCCTCCCCTTTACCGTGAATCCCTCCCGGTCATCGTTCTCCTCCACGATGATGGACACGTTCTTCAGGGCCTCCTTCCTGAGCCGCTCACGTATCCTGCTCGACTGGACGTAAACGCCCTCCCTGCCTGATATGGGAGAGTTGTTTGCACTGAACCGCATGGACACCGTTGGCTCGTCCACGGATATACGCTTCAGGGGCTTTAAAGCCCCCTTCGTGCAGATAGTATCGCCGATGTGAACGTCGTCGATACCGGAGACCACGACGATATCGCCCGGTCCCGCCATCTCCGTCTCCTTCAGGAAGGGTCCTTCATATACCTGCAGCTTTGACACATTGAGCGGGATACGGCTTCCGTCCTCTCCGATGCGGATGAGATCCTCCTTCGACCGGACCCTACCGTTCATGACCTTTCCTATTGCCAGCCTGCCGAGATAATCGGAGTAGGAGAGGTCCGCCACCAGCATCTGGAAGTGCCCTTCAGCCGTATAATCGGGAGCGGGCACCTCCTTCACTATGGTGTCCAGGAGGAGGTGAAGGTCGCGCGCATCCTCATCGAGCGCAGCCGCGGCCACACCCGCCTTTCCGTTCGCGTACAACAGGGGAAAGTCGAGCTGTTCCTCGTCCGCGCCGAGTTCTATGAGAAGATCGTATATCTCGTCCAGAACCTGTGCCGGGCGCGCGTCCTGCCGGTCGATCTTGTTTATGACCACAATGATCTTGAGATTCGCCTGCAGTGCCTTTTCAAGGACGAACCTCGTCTGCGGAAGCGGCCCTTCGGATGCGTCGACCAGAAGCAGGGCCCCGTCAGCCATGAAGAGCCCGCGTTCCACCTCGCCGCCGAAATCGGCATGTCCCGGGGTGTCGATGATGTTGATCCTGACCCCCTTCCATATGACCGAGCAGTTCTTTGCCGCGATCGTGATCCCCCGCTCCCTTTCAAGGTCCAAGCTGTCCATCAGCCGCTCCGAGACCTGCTGTCCCTTTCTGAACAGGCCGCTCTGCCTGAACATCGCATCAACGAGCGTCGTTTTTCCGTGATCGACATGCGCGATAATCGCTATGTTTCTCAGAGAATCGTTGTTTCCATTCTTATTCGTCATTTTCCGTGTTCCCGTTTATTTGCTGCCATCATGATGTAATTGGATGAGGGAAGACAGGGAGTATTCCCCCCGCCCTTTACAGGTTGAATCGAAAATGCATGATCTCGCCGTCCAGGACTTCGTACTCCTTTGATTCGAGCCTGAGCCTGCCCTGGTTTTTCAGGACCTTGAAAGACCCCGCGTCCAGGAGATCCTGGTAGTACACCGTCTCGGCACGGATGAATCCTTTCGCGATGTCCGAGTGTATACGGCCCGCCGCCTCGACCGCCGTACTCCCCCTTCTGATGTTCCACGCCCTGACCTCGTCCTCACCCACAGTGAAGAACGATATGAGATCGAGCATCGAGTAGCAGCTGTTCACGAACCTGACCATGGCCGACTCACCAAGGCCGATGTCGTCGATAAACGCCTTCTGTTCCTCGAAGGGAAGCATGCCGATCTCCTCCTCGATCTTGCCGTAGAAGGTGACGTGATTATAGCCGCGTTCCTCGCAGTACCGTATTATCGAATTATTCTCAAAGCCGTCGTCCTCGTCCTTGTTCACCGCAACGAGCAGGGGTTTCAGGCTCAGGAAACGAAATCCCGCAACCGCCTTTTTCTCATCTCCGGTAAGGCCCTGCCTGATAATTGGGACGCCTTTTTCGAGGTCTCCGAAAAGGCGCCTGAGCAGGAGGTATTCCCGGTCTTTCTTCTGTTCCCGCTCCAGACGGTCCATCCGCCGTTCTATCTGCATGAGGTCGGTGAGAAAGAGCGTGTCCTCGATCTCCTTCAGGTCGCGGACCGGATCTACGGTTATTCCGGGATGGGCGACAGCATCGTTCCGGAAGTTTCTCAGTACAACGGTGAGGGCTTCAGCCTCCCGTATCGCCTGCACCGTTTTCGCAGAAAAGGAGCCGTCGTCATCGAGCGATATATCCACGTCTCTGAACACGACCGTCGGATAGGTCGTTTTCTTCGGCCTGAACATCTCGGACAGGATCGATACCCGTTCGTCCGGTACCTTCACGGTCGCTATGCCCTCGGCCGCTTCCCGTGACGAAGAGAGCGCGCGAAAGAGCGTGGTCTTTCCCGACCGTTCCAGACCCATGATGCCTACCTGCATGAAAACCCACCTCACTGTACTGATTTTTTTCCCTCTCTGAAAGAGAGGGTTAACCGCTGTCTTCCTGATGGAATATACTGTAAATATTATAAAAAACGAACTCCTTTATTTCAGTAAACCGTTTGTTCCATACCATATCGGTCGCAGCAGGCGGCGTCTCCCGTTTCAGTTGTCCATCCCAATAATCAATTTAATTATTGATAGCTTTTTTCATTGGAATATAATAGTAAGCAGTTCCTTTGAATAAAGTGTCAACTTGTTGATAACGCTATTAATTAACTGGTATCAGCCGGGTAAAGGCAAAAGGGGGGCACCGGCTCATTTTCCGTGGTGCTCGCCTCGGAGCCCGATGGAACCGTGGCGATCGGGATTGAGAGTCCCGATATCGGCAAGGCCCTGCTCTCTTCGGATGAAGAAGAGCGTACACTGCCGGGCAGGAGCCCGGTGGAATCATTGGACCTCCTTTTCGGACCGGGCGACTGGAGCACCGCTCAAACAGTAATCATCACCGGCCAGGACGACGACAGCGCGGACGGGAATCAGAGCTTCAGTATTACCGTCGATGTCAATGCCGCTTCCACAACTGATACCACGGACTACGCGGACCTCACACCCGAACAGGTGGCGGACGTATCAATAACCGTTGTCGATGACGATACACCCGGGATCACCGTTACCGCTCCGAGCATCCTGGTTACCACGGAAGACGAGGGACAGGACTCCTTCACCGTTGTCTAGAACACGATGCCCGATACCGACGTCGTGATCGACCTGGTAAGCAGCGATACGACTGAAGGAACGGTAAGTCCGTCCAGGCTTACCTTTACCCCAGGCAACTGGTCCTCGGTTCAGACAGTGACTGTGACCGGGGTCGGCGACATGCTGAACGACGGTGACAGGACCTATACGATTTCAACAACCCTGACCGGTGCCGGGAGTCAATACAGCAGTTTCAACCCCGACGATGTTTCAGCCGTCAATGTCGATACCACACCGCTGCTGTTGGCGACCGGTCGTCTGGGCGATCTTTTTCTTCTCAATCAAATCACGGGCGAGGCCTCTCCTCTCCTCGATATATATACCAATGTATCCGGAACCAATGTGGGTTTTATGACCTCCATGGTCTACAATTCCGCGAACGGAACGCTCTACGGGGGCACGGGCGGGTCGGCACCCGAAAACGGAGCGCTTTACACCATCAATCTTTCAACGGGCAAGGCAACCCTGCTCGGAAGTACCAGGATTTACGCGCTTCCCGGAATGGCAGTACGCGAGTCCGACGGATCAATCTTCACATCCTACAGCACCTTCTTTTACAGGATAGATCCCGATAATGTTGCATCACCAGTGATACTGAATGACGATGTTTCGTAAAGCACGGGCGCCGGGATGACGTACGGACCGAACGGCACACTGTATATTGCCAACGGTGACGGGGGTGATACGATCACGCTTTACTCGCGCAACGACAATACGGGTGCGGAAACCACGGTCGGAGATCTGTACTATCCGAATCTGGACGATTTTCAGGACATTGACCCGCAGTTTCCCGTTTATTCGCGGATCAACTGCATGACGACCCGTTTCGACGGGCAGATTTTCGGATTGCTCGTGGACGAGCCCTATACCTATCTCGTCAAGGTCGATAAATCCGGGCCGGAAGCAGAACTCGTCGGGAGGACGGGAAACAAGCTGGGCGGGCTGGTGATGATCCCCGCGGATAAAAGGCCTCCAGCGTTCGAGCCCGCATCACCCAAGGGTCTGCAGGCACTGGCGGGAAACCAGTGCGTTCTGATGGGCTGGAGCGACTCCTTTACGGCTGAATCGTACAATCTGTACTGGTCCACCTCCTCCGGCGTAACTCCGTCAACCGGCAACCTTATCTCGGACATCACTTCCACCTTCTACTCTTTTCCGGCTTCTCCCGGCACCACCATCTACTGCGTCGTCACGGCTGTCAACGAAATCGGGGAGAGCGCGCCTTCGACCGAGGCGTCGGCTACGTCCGGAACGATCGGAGCGTCAGGCATCGCTTTTAATCCCGCATCCGGACCCTTCGACAACGACGTGACCTCCGCGCTTACCGGGTCAGGATCCGTAACCGACGCGCTCGATATCGGGTTCACCTTCACCTTTTTCGGGACCTCATACACGCAGTTTAAAATTTCGTCTTACTGCATGATCACCTTCGATCTGGCCTTCGGCGGAGGCAGCTCCGGATTCGGGAAATCCATTCCCCTCGACGACGCCTATGACAATATGATAGCCATCGACTGGAGAAGGCTGGACGTCGCCCAGGGAGGAACGATTTCCTGGGAGACGAGAGGATCGGCTCCCAACAGGAGGCTGATCGTCAATTTCGACAGGGTTTCCACCCGCTATGGTTACGGCACCGTTACCGCGCAGCTCATACTCTATGAGACGAGCAACCTGATAGAAATCCATACCGCCAACCTGGAAAAGGGAGCCACCGCGGCGGGCGACTATTACACGCAGGGTGTGGAAAATGCGACGGGAAGCCAGGCGTTTTACTATCCCCGCAGGGTCGCCGATGTTTTCCGTCTGGAGGATGAAGCAGTGCGCTTTAATACCAACCCGTAAACGGGACCGTTTCTTCGATAGCCGCGCTGAATCGTGAAGAAACGTCTGTCAGCTCTTCAGACCGGAACGCGCGCGTATCTGCCTTTTCAAGACCGGAAGCGATGACGATTATCGTTTAGTTGTATGGATGGAACGAAGCAGGTGACTAGAAATAGGCGGACACACCGAAACTATGGACAATGCCGTAGTCAGGGATCGGTTGAAACGTATAATCCACTGAATACTCCGTGAAGCCCATGGTAACCCGTGCTCCCATGCCCGCGGAAAACTTCCGGTTCAGGGCGCCGAAGGTGTAGCCTGTTCTCAGAAAAAGCGTGTTGAGAAATCCGTATTCCGCTCCGATTCCCAGCGTTGCCTTGTTGTAAACCGGAAGACGGGCCTGTACGCCGAGCTTGACCGCGTGGAGGTCCGTATTCAGGACCGCGTATCCGGCCCCGATATTGAACGTGGTGGGCAGCGGGTAGCCCTCCTCGACGAATTTGACCTGTGTTCCGAAGTTCTGGACGGAGAAATGCACCGATGTATTGAGGTAGGGTGTATCGCTCTGCAGGTAAACGAGCCGGGTCGTTTTCATCCGCCATTTCAGGTCCGAACGTTCGACCTCATAATCAGCCTGCTCTTCAGCCAGCGATTTTTTCGCAATGCCCTTCAGCCGCGCGGTTTCCCTCTTAACGGTCTCTTCCATCTCCTCCAATTCCGCTTTCAGAGCCTCGATCCGCCCCTCTCCGTCTTCAGAACCTTCAGGTCCGGCTGTTTCGAGGTCCTTTTCGATCTCGGCTATCTGTCCGTAGATGAAACGCTCCTTGAAGGCCCGATCGTCCTCCAGTCTCTCCAGCTCCTTCTCCAACCCCGTTCTTATATCATACGTTCGGCTGTCAAAGTCCGATTTGAGGGCATAGTCCTTGGACTCCAGGATTTTTTCCTCATGTTTGAACTTCATGGATAAAAGCCTGAGGTACAGGCTCTCCTCTTTGTTCCTGTAGTCCTGAACAGCCTTCTCTTTCTGTTTATCATTTCGCGATTTCAGAAGATCGAGCTCTCTCCTGAGCTTCGCCTTTTTCAGCTCGCGAATGAGCCAGGTTCGGAGGGTATTGAAGGTCTCTATGTCTCTCTCTACCCTCTGCTCGACCGCACCCATCGACTTTTCCGTTTCCTCCTCCATCTTTGTGATATCTTCCCCGGTTTCTTCGATCTGCTCTTCCTTGACCTCGATCCTGCTCTCCAGACGCTTCAGCCACGGGTCGTTTTGAAGAGCCTGGATTTCTTTCTCCTTCGCGCTCACGCGCTTTTGTGCTTCCTGAAGCTCCGTTTTCTCGACCGCATCCCCTCTCCCTTCCAGGGACTGCTTTTCCGCATTCAGGGATTCAAGCTCTTCATTCAATCTCTTCAATTCAGGTCCGAACTCCGATTCGATCATTTCTCTATAAGCGGCACTATCATTTTGCATCTCATTAATGCGTCTTTTCCGCCTCTCAATATAAAGAGTCCGAACTTCACCCAGTTCTCTCTTACGGTCCTCAAGAAAAGCAACGGTCTTTTCAATGGTTTCATCGACCGAATAATTAATATCGTCTTCAGTCAGCTCCCGCTTCGGGTCAGCGATCACGTCATAGAGCCGTGCTCGTTCCAGTTCCACCCCTTTCAAATCCGATAACTTTTCATTATGGTCATCACGAACCTCCTGCAGGGCCTTTTCGTACCACTCTTCAATCGCTCCAAGTGTTCCCTGTGCTTTTTCCTCCTCCTCTTTCAGTCTCTCACGGTTAGAGGAGAGCGCGTCATCGATCTTCTGCTGTTTTTCGAGGAGCGGTGCTTTTTTTTCATCCTCGGCCTCCGCGATCTTGGCCGATACGTCCTTCCGCTCCTTTTCCAGGCCCGAGATGCGGTCCTTGAGCTCCTCCACCTCCTTTGTCGCCTCTTTGATCCGCTTATGCCGCTCATCGGAGAGCTTCTTCTCGCTGTTTTCAATCTCCTTATCGAGCTGCCTGTCGGTCGGAGGCTTGGGCCGTTTTCCGAAATGGGGAGTTTCGAACCAGTAGGCCCCTCCTATATCGGCACCGAGCGCGTTTGCATGGTACTCGCCCAGCGTACGGTGAATCACCTTCGCAGTCGCGCCCACGGATAGTGATTTCCATACAAAGCGGGAATACCCCAGCGATACGGCCGCATCGTATACGCTTACCGTTTCTTCAGGCTGGAGATCTTCGTTTATATAGGTGAAACCTCCGGTATTAAACAGCTGTGCGGAGGCGGCTCCTACACCGCCGAATATCGGAAGGCCCACGGTCAGTTGGTCGTGAGAAACTTCGTTCGGATAAGGGTTGATATTGAGCGAAAGACCCAGTCCCGGGAGTGTCGAGAGCAGCGCGGGATTGTAATGTATCCCCTCGAGGTCCGATCCCAGTCCGTCCATCACTCCTCCCATCGCGTTATACCTAGAGGTCGGTGGTACATTCAGAAACTCCGCTCCCGTCACCCCCCCCTGCTCCGCCCCTGAAGCACCGAAAGGCGCTGCGGCGTACGCGATGAAAAGAACCGGCATTATAAGTATGATTTTAAATAAAATTCCGTCGCTGATTCTACGCATATAAATTCCCTCGAATAAATGTCACCGAACGATCAATACTTTGAGAACCCTCTTGTAACTCGATGTCCTTATCTGAATAAAGTACAGGCCCGGGCCCAGGTTTTTCTGCCGCTGATTCTTCCCGTACCAGAGCAGTGGAAGAGAACTCACTATCTGACTGTAGGGAGTATTATTTACCAGCGTCGCGATTCTCTCTCCCGTAACGGTGAAGATCTGTACCGTCACTCTTTCATCCGGTCCGCCCGGAGGTTCGGGTATGTAGATCTTGACGGGATCGGTCGATCCGGGAAGAATCCGGTTGTTCGCGGCAATGGGCTCGGGCACGTATTCGATGGTCGTAAAGCTCCACACGTAGTCTTCAGTCAGTGAATACCCATCCAGGTCCAGCGCATCCGTGTTAATAGTCACGATATACGTGGTTTCATACGCGAGGGTTGACAGGGGTGTAAAGGTCGCGTTCCTTCCGGAAACGGACACCGTGCCCGAGACGGCGTTGTCCAGGCTGTCCCTGAGGAGAAAGCTGCTGGTATTTACCGTAGACGCGTCCATGTCCTTTGAGAATATGACATCTATATCCGTGGCAGTGGGCACGTTACGCTCTTCGTCTACAGGATCGGTAAAGGTGACTGCCGGTGGAAGCGGAGGGTCCTGTACTGTAAAGCTCCACGTATAATTCTCTGCCATCGGATTCCCCGCCAGGTCCTGCACTGCGGTCGTAACCATTGCCGTATAGGTCTCCTGATATTCAAGATTCGAAGTCGGAACAAATGTGGCGTTCGATCCCGAGATATTCACGGTACCTGAAACAGCGCTGTTCAGGCTGTCCTTGAGGAGAAAGCTGCTGGTATTTACCGTAGACGCGTCCATGTCCTCGGAAAAGATGAGATCGATATCCTTTGTAATAAGTACATCCGTCTCCCCGTCCGCCGGATCGGTAAAAGTAACGGTAGGCGGAGTAACATCCTCGGTTACAATTTCCTCGATGGCGACGGTGTTCCCGCTTTCCGGAGTTGCGGATGAAGAGGTAATGAAACCCTTCTGGGTATACTGTGTTGTGATATCGGGGTCTGTTTCAACATCGACGAAAACCACGTCGCTCGACGGATCCTCAACATCAATTCCCACGGTTTTTGTAACTGCCGCCGTAGCCGCGATATTTACCGTTACGAAAAAGGTTTTGCCCGCCGAGGCCACCTGGAGGTTCGACGTGGGATTCAATAACACATACCCCCCGCTCAGTGAACCCGATCCCCCGCCGATCGCCGTATCTCCGCTGTCATAACTCCCGGAAGTGTCCCCCGTATCATCATAGAGTGTCACACCGGAAGCCGCCACATCGCCGTCGGTTCCGGTACCTGCACGTCGGAGCTCTATCGAATCGATATTCGCAGTAACGCTTCCGTCCACGGCGGTGAATACCAGCTTGAGAATTTCCACGTTCTCATCGCCCTGGGCCGCCTCTGCGGGCGCGATGCCGGTCGCCGTCAGGGTTACCTCGTAATCGTCCACATTGCCGGTCCCGGAATGAGCGGGTGGGACTGCAGGGGAGCCCGGTCCGCCCGTACCGGTGAACTGCGCACCGTAGGTAACCTTCGTGATCACACACCCCACGGTTTCTGCTGAATTGGCGTCAGACGCGAAATCGAAGACAATGTAGAGATATCTGGACCCGCCCCAGCCGAACGCCACGGTATTCGGATCCAGGTCTATATCGAGAGTTGTGCCGCCACCGAATGTGACGGGACCTCCTCCTAATACGGCATCCACATCATCGACAGTGCCGTTGTCGAAAAGAAGGTTGCCGCCGCTGTCCTCGAAATAGACATTGACGGCCGCGATGTCGTCTGAGTCGCTCAAAGTGCCGGTAAGCGTAATCTCTATATGCGATATGCTCGTGGTATCGTCGTTGTCCCCGCTTCGAAACTGCAGCCGCGTTATACCGACCCCGCTCGTTCCCACCGGTATGGAGGCTGGCACGATGGAAGCATGTGACTGTATACTCAGGCCGTGTTCGTCCTGGGCCAGTGCGGAACGGGGCAGTAATATGAGAGTCAATCCTCCCAGGATCATAAACACCGTGAATAAAAATGCCCCTTTCACTACTCGCGGGCATGTTCCGCATTCTTGTACGATCGTTTTTCTCATTGCCGTTCATACCTTTCATCGATTCGGTCGAACCGTTATATATCACTAAACATTTTGCATTTATCTCTTTTATTCTCTCTTACCTATCAATTATCGAACCGTTTTACCTTATAATAAGGTAAACCCACTGCGGTTTCCCTCCGGGTTTCCCGGTCACGTTTCTTCGCTGAGAAACCGAGACGAAGATACGGCCCGGATAATGAGCGTAAGCCCGGGCTGCTGCATCATCTCCCTTGTTTCCAAATAATTAATTGAATACGATTCTGAATAAGTAAGGTTTCTGAAAGAGATTAAGCCCAGTTATGAAGCGGGATTCATATTAAAAAAATATAATATTCTCGCGTCCCTGTTTACTGTTCATTTTTACCGACGCACGCTCGTTAATTATCACCGGTCCTGCTGATGAGCTGGGCAACCGGGCGCAGGGACTCGATATTCATGAAAACAGTTCTGATGATGGCCGTGAGCGGAACGGCCAGAAAGGCCCCCGCCAGTCCCCACACGTAGGACCAGAAGAACAGGGACACGAGGATCACGATCGGCGACAGGTTGAACCGGTTTCCCATTAAATAGGGCTCGAGAATGCTGCCCATAACGACCTGAATGGGAACGAGAATCACGAGTGCCACCAGAGGTATGAGGGGCTGCTGGAACTGGAGGATCGCGAGTCCGATGGGAAACAGCACGGCCACAAGGGACCCCACGTAGGGTATGAAATTGAACAGGAAGGTCAAAAATCCCCACAGGAGGGCGAACTCTATGCCGAGCAGGAAGCAAGCGAGCCCGGTCAGCACACCCGTGCCCACGCTGACGAACGATTTCACGAGCACGTACTGGACGATCTGCCCGTTGATCCGCTTGACGAGCTTGATGACGTCGTCCCCTCCCTTGCCGCTCAACGCCTTCCTGAGGATCCGGGGATACCTCGAATAGGTGGAGCCGATGAATACGAGTATGAGGAGGGTGAGAAGAACCATTCCCAGTATGGAGAAGGACTTTTGAAAGAAGCTCCTTGCGAATTTTGTAACTCCCGACGACTGTATAATCTCTAACATTCGTTCGGGCGCCAGGGCGCTTATGCGCGCGAGAACAGGACCGACCGTGTTGAGGAATTGTCCTCTCAGCTCGGGCAGCCGCTCGGTGAGGGTGCTCACGTTGAGAATGAGGACCTGTACCCCGAAATAGCCCGCGAAGCAGAGGATGACGACGAGTACGATGAGCGTAACCACACGCGGCACCTTGTACCGGGCGAAGAACTCGATGGGAGGCGACAGGAGATAGGCGAGGAATATTGCTATGACCAGGGGCAGGAACACCCCCTTCAGGGTCCTGAGTATCTGTACGATGAAAACGCTCGAAACCAGAACCATGGTGAAAAAACCGACCTTGCGCAGCTGCTCGTCCGATATCATAACCTCTCCCGTGTTGGTGGAGAATGGAACGCCTGGTACAACAGGAATCTAGTTTAAAAAGAAGCTGAGGTCTACAGGTATTTCATGCCGGGCATGCGGCGGCTTCACTGACGTGGTATTCGATCCCAGCGTCACATTGTCCGATGTCGGATATCCGGAAATCATCGAAAGAACAGGGCTTGTGCAGTTTGTGCGGCATGGATTACTACAAGGATACGGGTAGGTGGTCTGTTAAATCAAAAAACATTTGTGAAGAATATTTATGAGGAACAAATGTGAAGAAAAAATGTGCGTATTAGGAAATTATCATTAATAAGAAACAGTTGAAAATCATGTGCTATTGATGGAACCATCTAATCTTATAAACATCAATACCCGACCTTTCTATATCCTGTACTATAACGTGTGATAATTTATCTGTAGCTCCTTTATAGTGCAATCGTAGAGTAAAAATTATTTTCATTTTATCCGTCTCATAATTTCTTTCTTTATCCAGGTATAATATTTTCAGCCCTTCACGTTTAATAATTGAAATTATTCGCCCTAAATCTGTATCGTTTGACGTTACGATCTGGAGTGATCTGTAGGAATCCTTCGCATATACTTTCTCTAAAGGATTTAGAAGGATCAGACTTATCAGTCCAATTATTGTAGTAATGAGTGCAATTTCATAGAATCCGGCTCCGGCACTTATTCCTATACCTGCTGATAGCCATAAACAAGCTGCTGTTGTCATGCCCTTAACTGAAAAACCTGATTTAATAATCACTCCAGCACCTAAAAAGCCTATTCCTGTTATGATATTTGCTGCTATCCTACTAGGATCGGATCGAAGTATTGAATTGCTATCATAACCTGATAAATACGAAGTTGGGATCATTTCAGAAACAATCATGAATACTGCGGCACCTAAACTAACAAGGAGATTGGTTCTCAGACCTGCTGATCTTCCATGAAAATCTCGTTCAATTCCTATTAATGCACCCAATACACTGGCAAAGAGTAACCTGATTATTAAATAATCTGGTATCATGTGAAGAAAGTTCATATTCCCGAGCATTGTATTACTCCGCACTGATATCGCTTAGATCTATAATAATTTTAATTAGAATATATATAAATCATTTACTAATGTAAATCCGGTTTCAATGGCAAATACAAATATTCTAAGGTGCTCTTGCGAAGTTGTTCAGCCGTCATCTTTAAAAGTGTTTTATAAATTATTTTTTTCTTGCTACACGTGCCTCAACGGAAGTAATACTGTCGAGTAGGTTACTCGTGCAGTACGCGGTACCGCTCTCAGGGCGGTATGATCTTCGGTCACCCTTGAAAAGAGCAGGGTTTATTTTATGTAAAAGGGAGGGTCGAGGTAGAATAAGGTTTCCGGTTTGTCGTATTGTGACAGGCAGTCCTCTCAGGGAAAATTTTCGATCATTACCTGATAAAAATGCAAGTGCAACTCACAGAGGTCTTGTGCTCCGGGATCAGGTCGATTATCTTCTGCGGCAACCCGCTCTTTCCACTCATATATGCACACGGACAGTTCAAAATGAGCGTTTTTCTACTTTACAAGATTAAAATTATCTGCATAATTGAGTGGAGCAGCAGTTTAACTGCAATTCATTTCCCTCCATTTGGATTGCTGGGAGTGTCACCGCACTCCCAGCTGCTCACTTTCCATTCCGGAACTTGGTGAAATGCCATTATAGAGATTTTGAGAAAACCATGTAATTAATCCGTAAAAAATCGAGCTGAAAAAATAACCCGACGTGACCCGTTATTTTAATAAAACCGGAACTGCCCCACAACGATACCGAATTCACCGTAGGTTTCCCAGTTCGCCCCGTTTATATCGTCCATTGTAATAAATTTCACCAGATCCATTCCACAATCCCGGATTGGAAAATGAGGGGAAAATCATGTATATTGGTAGCGGTCACCATGTTTCGTTACCGGCGGCGTCTCGGGAGACTCCTGATGACGTTCACGTAACAGCTTATCGTAGACCTGCGAAGTCATTGAAAGTACCGGTCCTGAACAGGACTCTTTACGGTTTCAACTGAGCATCGTAATTAGATTTCATTCATGATCGGGAGGTTAAACATTGCTGGTAAATACCGCCGCGTTATTGGCACATGCAGAAGAGAAAAGCTACATAGTCATGGGATTGGATACCTGCTGCTTTGAGATTATACCCATAAACATCACGACGGCCGAGGAAGAACAATCCCCGCTCATTTTTCAAACCGGCACGTTTGTACTCGAGCGGATTGGTATAGACAGGTTCGTTGATACGGCCAGGGCCCTGATACAGCGGTGCACCGTGCCTGTATCGATCCACCTCGATCATGCCACGAGTATCGAAACGATATATGAATGTATACGAAAAGGATTCACGTCGGTTATGTTCGACGGTTCTCTCCTGCCCTTTGAAAAAAATATCGAATTGACAAGAAAGGTCGCCGAACGGGCACATGAACGGGATGTCACGGTCGAGGCCGAGCTGGGGAGAGTTGTCGGAACCGAGGAGGAGGTTTCGGTAGAGGAACGGGATGCGGTCTATACCGATCCAAATCTGGCGATAGAATTCGTCGAAAAAACGGGCGTGGATTGCCTTGCGGTTTCCGTGGGAACGGTACACGGGCATTATAAAGGTGAACCGAGGATTGATTATAACCGGTTGGAAAGTATATACCGGGCAGTGGGAATACCCCTTGTTTTACACGGCGGGTCGGGTCTGGGGCCTGAGGTGATTGATAAAGTCAGGCGGATGGGCGTGCGAAAGATCAACATCGGCACGGTCATAAAAGAAATATTTACGGCAGGGACACGTCGAATCAAGGACCTTCGTGCCGATGAAACGGAGGCTCACAAAATAATCGAACAAACCGGCTTAAAGGTTTCCGAAGAGCTGAAAAAACTGTTCCGGATGTTCGGCTCCAGTCATAAAAACTGGACGTTAGTTTAATATTTAGGATGTTCGATTCCGCTTCGCTACACCTCACACCTACGATTCGAATACCGACACTGGAAGTGGATCAAAGTATGGGGGCCGTTCAGTACGTCAAGCTCTTTCAATACACGAGCGCCTGTGAACGGTCGTATACCGTTTTACCGCTCTTGATGACCTTTTCCACACAGCTGACACCGGTATGATAGGGCAGAAACCGGTATGACGGATACTGCAGCACGACCATATCCGCCCGTTTCCCCACATCGATACTCCCGATTCGCTCCGCAAGGTCAAGCGCCGCTGCGCCGTTTATCGTACAGGCGGTCACCGCTTCTTCCGCCGACATCTTCATCTGTATCGTCGCGAGCGCGAACAGGAGAGGGATGGATTCTGAAAAACAGCTTCCGGGATTCATATCCGTGGCCATCGCGACCCCGATACCGCGGTCTATCATTTCCCGCGCCCGTGCATAGGGCTCTCCGAGGCAAAACGCGGTACATGGAAGCAGCACCGCGACGGTTCCCGCACGCGCCATCTCATCCAGCCCGCTGTCCGATGCATGCAGAAGGTGATCCGCTGATACCGCCTGCAACTGCGCCGCAAGGGCAGCCCCTCCGGTATCGTGTATCTCGTCGGCGTGGACCTTGATCCCCATCCCGAGCTCCTTCGCCCCGCGAAGAAGCCGTTCGCTCTGAAGGCGCGAAAATACGCCCTTCTCGCAGAATACATCGCAGAACCGAGCAAGTTTCTTTTCCGAGACTTCCGGAAGGACCTTTTCGAGTATGAAATCCAGGTATTCGTCGCTTTTTCCCTTGTATTCTTCCGGCACCGCATGGGCCCCGAGATAGGTGGGAACGACATCGACCGGGTGAATCTCGTCCAGGTTCTTCATCACCTCGAGCTGCCTGATCTCAGTGTCGTGATCGAGCCCGTACCCGCTTTTTCCCTCCACCGTCGTCACCCCGAACGACAGCATGCTGTCGAGACGCCCGCGCCCCTCCTCTTCCAGCCGAATTTTCGAGAAGGTTCTCGTCGTCCTGACGGTACTCAGGATACCGCCGCCCTTTTTCAGCATATCGAGGTAGCTTTCACCGGCAAGCCTCCAGGCGAACTCCTCCTCGCGGTACCCGCCGAACAGAAAATGGGTGTGCGCGTCCACGAACCCCGGCAGGACGGCCCTTCCGGCGGCGTCGAGTACCGGAAACCCGTTATTCTTTATCCCGCCTGTTTTACCGACCGCCCGTATGGTTCCGTCCTCGACCAGAACCGCGCCGTCTCGTATAACGCCGAGATCCGACATCGCCGCACCCCGCTTCGCGTCCGTTCCGCTGCATGTAACGAGTTCGCCGATATTTTCGATCAGAAGGCCTGTACGCTTCACCGTCCGCTCCGTTCAAACGCTTCTTTCACCACGGCGTCGACGAGGGATTCGTCCGCCACATAGGGCAGCGTAATATGGTCCGTATCTGTGTTTTCGGTGTTGTACTCGCTGCAGGTCGCGATCGACGCATCGTTTCTCGCCCAGGCACGGCGCGCGACCCCGCCCATGACATCCCATCTCATCGCGTTGCGGATAATCTCGTCCGTAGCCGGTTTCCCGTCGAGGGCCAGTCCGAAGCCGCCGTTGATGGCCTTCCCGACGCCTACGCCACCGCCGTTGTGGAGGGAAATCATCGACATCCCCCTTCCCGCGTTGCCCGCGAAACACTGTGTCGCCATATCGGCCATCACGTTGCTTCCGTCCTTGATATTCGCCGTTTCCCTGAAGGGAGAGTCCGTGCCGCCCGCGTCGTGATGGTCCCTGCCGAGCATTATCGGGCCGACCTCACCGTTTCTCACCATCTCGTTGAACCTGAGCGCGATCTTAACCCTCCCCTCCGCATCCTGGTAGAGGATCCTCGCCCTGGTACCCACGACGAGATTGTGTTTCTGCGCGTCCCGTATCCACACCCAGTTATCCCTGTCCTGGTACCGCCGGTCGGGATCTATGCATTCCATCGCCGCCCTGTCCGTCTTTGCGAGGTCGTCGTCCTTTCCGCTGAGGCAGACCCAACGGAACGGGCCGTAGCCGTAATCGAACAGCATCGGACCCATCATATCCTCAACGTATGAAGGGAATATGAATCCATCTTTCACGTCTTTCCCGTTCTTCGATATCTCCTTCACGCCTGCATCGAACACCGCCTTCATGAACGAGTTTCCATAATCGAAGAAATAGGCGCCGCGATCAACGAGGGATTTGATCGCCTCGTAATGCCGTTTCAGGCTCTTGTCGACCAGATTTCCGAACGCTTCACGGTTCGATTCGAGCATCTTCGTCCTCTCGTCGAACGTCACGCCCTGCGGACAGTATCCGCCGTTATACACCGCGTGACATGACGTCTGATCCGAGAGGAGATCCACGTGTACGTTCTTTTTATTCACGTGCTCAAGAAGGTCCACGATGTTTCCGTGATAGGCGACGGAAACCGGCGTGCCCGCCGACTGTGCCTTTGCCGCGATTCCGAAAACCTCGTCGAGATCGGACGAAACTTCACTTACCCACCCCTGCTTCTTCCTGGTTTCGATCCTCGACGCGTCGACTTCCGCGATGACGCCGACACCGCCCGCAATCTCTACCGCTTTCGCCTGCGCGCCGCTCATTCCCCCGAGTCCCGAGGATACGAAAAGTTTACCGGAGAGGTTTTCATCCTTGTTCATACCCAGTTTCAGTCTTCCGGCGTTGAGCAGGGTGCTGTAGGTGCCGTGAACGATTCCCTGGGGACCGATATACATCCAGCCGCCGGCGGTCATCTGCCCGTAGTTCGCGACCCCCATCTCCTCCGCGATCTCCCAGTCATTCTCGTTGTCGAACATGCCGACCATGAGGGCGTTCGTGACGACCACCCTGGGGCTCGTCGGCTGTGACCTGAACAATCCGAGCGGGTGCCCGGACTCCACGACGAGCGTCTGCCGGTCGGTGAGCCGGGAGAGATATTTCTTGATCAGCCTGTACTGCATCCAGTTCTGGCACACGCTTCCCGTTTCTCCGTAGGTAACGAGTTCGTATGGGTAGAGCGCTACATCGAAATCAAGGTTGTTGTCTATCATGACCTGAAACGCCTTGCCCGTCATGCTCCTGCCTTCGTACCGGTCGATCGACTGGCCCTTTATATGCCCCTCGGGACGGAAACGGTACCCGTATATCCTCCCCCTCGTCATGAGCTCCTCCAGGAACTCGGGCGCGAGCGTTTCATGGTGTTGTTCCGGAACGTACCGCAGCGCATTCATAAGCGCTGTCTCCGTCTGCCCGCGGTTCAGCCTGAACCCCCGGTCAGGGGCCCTGCGTATCCCCGGCACGAAACCGGGCATATCCGGGAGCTCGTCGTCGATTTTGATCGTCATTGCGTCCGAAACTTTTCCCTCATAGGTTTTCATGGAAAACCTCCTCATTCGTTTTTCAATCTTATTCGTCGTCTTAATATGCCGTGCGGGCGGGACGCCCGCGGTCGGAAGGCCCCCTTTTATCTTTGGGCCTGCAGGCCTCCAGGCAGAAATACGAACCGCTTCATGCGTGATACGATCCGGGCCGGCTTCATCATCCGTAGCGATGCTCACAGGCCGCATCAACCATGGCCTGCATGTTCATAAGCGGAGTGTCCGCCGCGATCAGGCAGCCCGAGCTCAGGACAAACGCGCCGTTTTTTCCACCCTTTTCGATACAGCGACGCGCGGCGTCCCCGACCTCGGAAGGGGTGCCTTCCCTGAGGAGCAATGGGTCGATATTTCCGAAAAGAACGCTCCGTTCTCCCAGGATGCTTCTGGCCTCGCCCAGGTCCACCACCTGGTCCAGGCTCAGCATGTCTGCGCCGAGTGCATCGAACATGTCGAGACGGTCGGTGGTATCGCCGCACGCGTGGTGTACGATACGGACACCCGTTTTTTTCAGGCTTGCTATCAGCCGCTTCGAAAATGAAAATCCCAGTTTTTCGTACTGTTTGCGCGTCACGATATCGCCTGACGACATGGGATCCGAAACCTCGATCAGGTCGGCCCCGGCTTCCGCAAGCGCAGTCCCGAAGCGTATCTGGTTCTCGGTCACCTTCACGAGCAGGTCCCTGACGGATTCCGGGGTCTTCAGGCAGTCCTTGAGAAACCGCTCCACTCCCCTGAGCATGGCCGCCGCCCTGAAAGGCGCCTGTACATAACAGAAGATCACCTTCTCTTTCCAGCAGCGACGCCGCAGAATCCTAACCCCCTCTAGAATGACCGGCAGCCTTCCGTCTTTCGAGGGGTCCACACCCACTATCCTATCGAGATCCGAGCCGTAGTCCTCTATCGCCGGGGTCCTGACGCTGATGTCTCCCTCTTTCAGCACGCAGCCCATGGCCTCGGCTTCGGCGTTTATCGCGTTGAGATCGGACACGGAATCGTACCCGACGGTATTGGAGCATTCATGCTGGCAGGCCGTGTACCGCTCCGGATCGTCCATCACATCGAAGAGTCCGTACCCTTCCTGCACCACGGCCCATTCACGTATCATCGGTATGCACGGGACTCTGTCCGGGAGCGTACCTTCCATTACGCACCTGAAACGTTCGTAGGAGTTCATAACTCACGCACCCCTTACGGGCAGAGCAGTGATACGATTTCCCGCACCCCGCTTTTGAGGTCGGAATCGCGCACGGCGCGGAGGGCCGCCTTTGCCCTGTCTTCTCCGATTACCGGACCTGAGAGCGTAAGGAACTTGTCCTCGATCTCTTTTACGGTGAAGGGGTTCTTGTCCGCGCCGCGTACCGCATCGACCCGCTTTTCGTACGTTTTCCCCCCGGCTTTCACCACCGCCTTTCCGAAAATGACCTCTTCCTCCTGAAGTATCTTCTGCAGTTCCTCGTCCTCGTACACGTCTATCATGCCGGCGATCTTTTTATACTCCTCTTTTTTGAGGTAACGCTCGTACTCGAGATACCAGTCGGTCCCGGGCTTTCCGGTGAGCAGGTACATCGCGGTAAGGTACCTGACACTCGACGCGGTATCCACGGGCGTACGCGGCGGGTAATACTTGAAGTTCTTTGCGAGCTGCGTGGGCGCGTACAGGTCGATCTTTTCTGCATCATCGAGCGATATACCGTTCTCCTCGAAGCACAGCCGGACCGCCTCGATACAGGGCTGGTTGAAGTAGCAGCTCGGTATCGATTTGTAGGACAGCTTCTCGACCACGAAATGTTCACCCCAGCCCTCGAAGAGAAGCTCGGGATTGTAGTTGTCCGATCCCGCGATCTTGTAGAATTCGATATGCTCGTCCAGCAGGCTGTTCGTCGCCCTGAAGTCCGTGCCGGAAAAGAGCGCGGCCGTCACCGACGCGAATCCCGCGTGACCCGGCATGTCCCTGTGCCACGACGCCGGCCGATCGTTCTCGCGGAAGCCCCACATCGGCATGGTTACGGGAAGCGGCGAAAGCGTTCCCGCGATGCCGAGAAGGTTCGCCGACTCATCCTCGCCGAGCCCGAGAAGCTTGGCGCACGCAATACCGCCCGCCACGCCGTAATGCGTGGAGAAGCTGTAGACTTCGGGCCTCCTCGGCTCTATGGCGTGCGCGTACCGTCCGGCGGTCTCGTAGCCGGCGACGGTGGCGAGAATGAGATCCTCCACCGTGGCGTCGGTCTTTTCCGCAAGAGCGAGCACCGGCGGTATGACCCCTTCGCCGGGGTGTGATATGATGATGCTTTCCTTTTTGTAATTGTCGCTCAGGTCCGGACCCACGCAGCACTGCCCGTTGATGTAGGCGGCTATCGGCGCGGACATCCTTCTTCCATCGCCGATCACGGTGGCCTCCTGCGCTCCGCCTGATTCCCCCAGGGACTGCAGCGCACTCATTCCTATAGGAGACCTCACCCCCGCGACCATGCACCCGAGCGTGTCGAGCAGCGCACGTCTCGTCTCCGATATGACCTTGTCGCCAAGGTCTTCGATCTTCATATCGATTACCTGCTTCACATACCGTTTCGTAATGTTCGTCATGTACCCTCTCCCCCTGTGATGTATTATGGAATGAAAAGAGCGAGGAGCTCCCGTATGTCCCCGTATTCCTCGAGATTTTCTATCATCGTTATTGCGCGACCTGCCCGGTCGCCCATTTCTACAGCTTCGAGACAGCGGGTGAATTTCCCGGTGAAGTCCTCCGGTGCAAACGGCTTGTCCGGATGGCCTTTTGCACAGTACTCCTGCCTCTCGAACTCATCGCCGTTCTTCGTCCTGATACGGACTTTAGGGCTCAGTATGCTTTGTTCCGCCCGCTTTCGCTCCACCTCCTCGTCGGGCACGAGCCTGACCTTCTTCATCGCGGCCCGCGTCTGCGGGTCGTTCATGCATCCCTCGCCGTACCATGCGGGCGAGGGGTCGTCCCTACAGATTATCCTGGAGATCGCATACGGCATGGAAAACTGCGCGTCGATCATGGAAGCGGGCTCGTATACACTGAATGCTTCCGCGAGGAACGGTGTCACGAACACCACGACCTCCTCTATCTGTTCCTCACCGAGGCCGTGTTTCTCCATGAGGATCGATACCGAATCGAGGGTTGACTGCATGAACCTGCAGGTGGGATACGGCTTGAAGCTGAGGTTCGACAGCCTGTACCGTTTTCCCAGTGCTTCGACGAGTTTTTTTTCGTCATAGGCCCTGCTTCCGCACAGCAGGTAGTAGCCGTCCTGCTCATCGAGCCCGTTGCGTGTTCCGATAAATCCCCGGCTCGCCATGAGCGCGCTCATGACGCCGGAGGAGGCCGCACACCCCACCGCGTCCTTCACCCACGACATGGGCCTCTTAGTCAGAGACCACATCATGTTCGTATTCGGTACCGGAGAAGAGGATGCCGCGATGCCGATTGCGTTCACGAAACGGTCGACGTCGACTCCGAGCAGTATGGAGGACGCGGTGACCGCGCCCATGATCTGCGTATTTGCGAATCCCCAGAACTCGTACTCTCTCGGTTCTATCGCATCAGCCGTCCTGCATGCCGCTTCATACCCGAGAACGACCGCACGGATGAGCGCTTTTCCATCACACCCCTCGCTTTCGCATACCGCAAGCGCCGAGGGAACGACCGCAGGTCCGGGATGGGAAACACCAAGTGAGGCGATCTCGTAGGTATCGTCGTAATCGAGGACCTGGGCGAGGGAGGCATTCAACCAGCAGGCCTCCATGAGCGATGCGCGCCGCCCGGTTCCGAAGATACTGCATGGCGCCTTTCCGGTATCGGGTATACAGCCGAGGAGCATCCGACCCGCCGCCGTACCGGTGGCCGCGCATGCCTGGCCGATTATATCCATTACCGCGTACTTCGCCGTCCGAACGACAGGCCCCGGGATATCTTCATAACCGGTACTCAGAATAAATTCGACTAGTCTCTCTGTTGCGGAGCGTATCGTATCCAGTCTCCCCGTTATTGGGCTGCAAATGTTTCCAGAGCTCAGGTTTTGCCGGTATACCTTCTGAAGAAGCGCCTACCGGGCATACCGGACGTGCCGGCTTCACTTTATTGCGGTCGTTTAATAAGCGAGGGGAAACGAAAAATCGCTTCCACCTCTCAGGCCAATACCAGACACAATAAAGGAGGTTACTGCAAAAGTGCAGGGGCCCGAAAGGATACCTGTACTTCAAAGGTCCGGGGCAATTACGAAAAGCACTCTCAGTGTCGTATCGGAGAGGTTGAGCCAGTAGTGCATGTACCCTGCGGGAAGGTATCCCGCCTCCTCCTCGCGAATCCGGTAGTACCTCTCGTTCTCCACGCAGAGCAGCCCTTCACCCTGCAGCACATAGTAAAACTCGTCCCCCTTGTGAGGCGGCGTTTCCTCACCTCGCGAGTGAGGACCTATCTCGAAAATACCGCCATGCATCCGGTCTGTTGAGACCATGTAATCGACGAGTATCTTATGCGCCTCCCCGTGAACAAAGGGAATCCTCTTGTCCTTCGGTATGACCCTCACCGACTTTTCGCCGGGAGGGTCAGGGTAATTACCGATAAAATCAGGTGTTTTTTCCGCCATACATTCAACCCTTAACAGGCATGACTATCTGAATACACAGTCTCATGCCGCCTTCTCTTTTGAAGCATTGGGAAAAAACGGCGCTATCTTTGACTCCTCCTCGGGCTGGCTGAGCAGGCTCCCCACGATGAAAAGAATGATACTCAGTGCGAACCCCACGTACAGCGACTTCGGGTACCCGGGATACGGGACATTGACTCCCGCCTTGTGGAGTATGAAGTCGATGATCACGAAGGCGAATCCCACGAGCGTCGAGAGCGTTGCTCCGACCTTCGTCGCGCGCTTCCACCAGAACGCGCCGATGAGCGGCACGAGCATCCCGCATACGAGTATGTCGGCACCGAGGAAGAGCGCATCGAGTATCGACGTAAACGCAAGCGACACTAACAGCGCAAGTACGCAGACTATCAGCGTGCTGAGCCGGCTTATGGTGAGCATTCGTTTTTCCGGGATATCGCCCCCCTTGTGTAAGTACTGCCCAAATATGTCCTTGGATACAGTCATTCCCGCGGCGTTGATGAACGTGTCCGCGGAGGACATGATGGCCGCGAGTATCGCGACGAACAGGAATACGCCGAAGCCCCCGAGCACGTTCGTCGAGGCCCAGAAAGTGATCTTTTCCGCCTCGGGTACCGCCACTCCCGCCTTCTCGATGAGTCCGGGAAGCCATACCGCAGCGCCGATGCCTGCCAGTACCGGTACGATAAACAGCGGTACGTTGATTACCAGCGCCCACCAGCCGCCGCGTGCCGCGTGCTTCTCATCCTTGGCCGAGGCGAACCGCTGGAAAATCTCCTGCGAGGCGACCCACCCGAGGCCGAAAGCGATGATTATCGGGAGGTAGTTACCGAAATCATGGAACACGTTGAGGTACCCCTCCTTTGCAATGGCAACCTCCTTGATGTTCACCCACCCGCCGGCGCGGCTGAGCGATATGGCCGCGAAGGCGATCATACCGGCACCGAGCAGCACCGCCTGGATGACGTCGGTAAAGATCACCGACTCGTACCCGCCGAGAGTCGTATAGATGATCGCAACAACCGCGGCGATGACGAGGCCCAGCATGAAGTTCATACCGACCAGGGAGTGCAGCGCCTTGGCCATACCGAGAAAACAGGCAGCCGTGAGTCCCCAGAGGTATCCAAGCACGCAGAGAAACATCAGAAACGCCGAGAACTTACCATACCGGAGCCGGAACACGTCCGCCAGCGTATAGATATTGCTGCTTGCCGAGACCGTTCTCATCTTTTTCGAGAAGAGCGCGGTAATGATCGCGATCGCCATCCACGTGGGACCGGCGATCAGCCAGATCGCGCTTATTCCTCCGTGGAATGCCCTTCCAGTCGCCACCACCGCCGCAGTGGGGCCAAACCATGACGCCGTGAAGGTTAAGGCGATTATCCACGCCGGGATGTTCCGTCCGCCGAGGAAATAGGTAAGAGACGATTTCTGCCTTCTCGAGAAATATACGCCGATCGCCAGCATGATCACCGAGTAGACGGCGGCAACGATAATGAAGATCGATTTACTCATACATATCCTCCGTTTTTATTTTTTACTCGTACTGCATGAGGTCCGTTCCGGCCCTCCCTCTCACGATGCTTCATGTCTCCTTATTTTTATTGAATTTATTGGAAAACACAATTAATCCTTGTAATCTTGTATTTATAATACTGATTTTGTTAAAATGAAAGAATATTCTGTTAAATATTATTATATTTTTTATATATTATGCACAATCCTGCAAAAGCGACGCGGCACCGGTCACGGAACGTGATGCGGGGGTATACACCGCCTGAAGAAGCCAGGATACAATGAGGGAGAACGCCCATGCAAGGATACTACACAAAGAAGCTGGCCGCCGAGAGGCTCGAACGCTGCTACGAGATCGCGACTCCGGCCGTCATACGGTATCTTCAAGAGGAAATCGCGTACGTGGTCGATAAAATCTCGGAACAGGACCTCGTGCTGGAGCTCGGGTGCGGGTACGGCAGGGCGATGAAGCCTCTGTGCGGCAAGGCGGGATTCGTCGTCGGGGTGGACACGGCGCCGCAGAACATCGAGTACGGCCGGAAGTTCCTGAAAGAATTCCGGAACACACGTCTGTTACAGATGAACGCCTCTCAACCCGCCTTTCCCGACGGGCTCTTCGACACAGTGATCTGTATCCAGAACGGCATATGCGCGTTTCATGAAGACAAGGAAACGCTCATGCGCGAGGCCGTCCGTGTTACTCGAAACGGCGGCCGTGTGCTGTTCTCGAGCTACTCGTATAATTTCTGGGAAGAGCGTCTCGAATGGTTCTACCTGCAGGCGGAAGAGAATCTCCTCGGCCGGATAGACGAAGAAAAAACGAAAAACGGGGTGATCGTGTGCGAGGACGGGTTCGAGGTGACCACCCAGACTCCGGAGGAGTTTTCCTCACTCGCCGAAAGTCTCGGCCTCGAATTCGAAATCATCGAGGTGGACGGTTCGAGTGTTTTCTGCGATATAACGGTACGGCGTTAAATATAAAATGCGGGCCAGCTCATCCCCCGTTAAAATGTAAAAAATGACGGAGGGCAGACCCGTTACGGCGTCCCATACCATAACCATGACACGCCCGTTCATGGGTACATCAGACAGGGGAAGCAGCCATGAGCATTATCGAATGCGTCCCGAACTTCTCCGAAGGCCGGGATAACTTTACAATCGACATGATATCGTACGCGATTCGTTCCACGTCGAACGTCACCCTGCTCGACGTCGACCAGGGCATGGATACAAACAGGACCGTGTTCACCTTTGTCGGGCCGCCGGAGGCGGTGCTCGAGGCCTCTCTCCGGGCGATACGGACAGGTACGGCCTTCATCGACATGTCCACCCACCGGGGTGCTCATCCGAGGATGGGGGCGTGCGACGTCTGCCCGTTCATACCTGTTGCAAATGCCAGCATGGAGGATTGCGTGCAGATCGCCCGCGCGCTCGGAAAACGGGTAGGCGAGGAGCTCGGTATCCCGGTATACCTCTACGGCGCTGCGGCGAGCACGCCGGAACGCGCCGAGCTCTCGTACGTCAGGTCAGGCGAGTATGAGGGGCTCGAACGAAAGCTGCAGGACGCCGCGTGGCGTCCCGATTTCGGACCCGCGTCGTTCGACGACCGGGTAAAAAAGAGCGGCGCTTCAGTAATCGGCGCGAGAGAGTTTCTCATTGCGTATAACGTCAATCTCGACTCCCGCGACAAAGACCTCGCGGATACGATTGCGAAGACAATCCGTACAAAGGGCGGCACCGTCACAGAAAAGAACGGGAGAAAAATAAAAACAGCGGGTATGTTCCCCGAGTGCAAGGCGATCGGATGGTACGTCGACGACTATAAACGGGCACAGGTATCGATCAACCTCACTAACTACCGTGTAACCGGCCTCCATCATGTCTTCGACGCGGTACGCGTAGAGGCGAAAAAGAGAGGGTCCGACGTCACCGGTTCCGAGATAGTGGGGCTCGTCCCGAAAGAGGCGATCGTCGAATCCGGAGCGCACTACCTTTCCGCACAGGGTATATCGTCTCCGCCGGAGAAACGCGCGATAGATACCGCGGTTGAATCGCTCGGCCTCGATGACCTCGGACCGTTCGATCCGACTGCCAAGATCGTCGAGTACAGGACAGGCCGGAAACCGACTCTTGCCGGCATGGGGTTCGACGCATTCGTCGGCGAACTCGCGTCCGATACGCCGGCACCGGGCGGCGGTTCGGCCTCCGCAGCCGCCGGGGCTATCGCCGCCTCGCTCGTCTCCATGGTAGGGTCGCTCACCGCTGGAAAAAAGAAGTACAGCGAGGTAGAACCTGAAGCGTCTGGGATCGTCTCCACTGCAAAGAGCCACATGGAACGGTTCCTGCGGCTCATCGATGAGGATGCGGAGGCCTTCAACAGGGTGATGGCCGCCGTGCGGGCGAAAGATGGTATTGAAGAGGCGACGAAGCAGGCGATCGAAACGCCGTACCGCATGATGCAGCTCACAGACTCGCTCTGCGGGAAACTGGAACAGGCCTGCCGGATCGGGAATCCGAACACAGTATCCGAGATGGCGGTCGCCGTACATCTGCTGCGCACCGCCGTCAACGGGGCGCTCTACAACATTCTCCTGAACATCGGCGGGATCACCGACCGGGAGTATACGGATGATATACTTCAGGACGCGGAACGCATACTGGCAAAAACCCGGAAGACACTCGCACGTCTGCAATCCGACCTCGAGCACAGGTTTGAAAAGACGGTGGACCGTCCTGTCTTCACACGGCCCGGCCGGTAATGGATTTTCGGCCGTTTCCCGTTCACATACACCGGCTGTCTATCGGAGCGCTTCCACCGCTCGCTCGACTTCTTCGAGGATTTTCCCGCTCTCGATAAGATCGTATATCTCAACGATATCGTTGTGAAAGCACCTGTCCTCCAGTATCGGCGGAACACGGTCGCGGACGATTTCGTAAAGTCTTTTAATGCCATCCCCCGGTTCGAGCGGTTTCAGGAAGTAAAGTCCCTGGGTGGAAGCCAGAATCTCCATAGCGAGGATGTTCGTCACGTTCGACAGGATCTCTTTCACCTTTCTTGAAGAGGTCGCCCCCATGCTTACATGGTCCTCCTTGTCGGACGAGGTGGGTATGGAATCCACGCTCGACGGCGACGCGAGCAGCTTGTTTTCCGACGCGAGGGCCGCTGCCGAGACCTGTATCATCATGAGCCCGGAGTGGAGCCCTCCCTTGTCCGTCAGAAACGGCGGAAGCCGGCTGAATACCGGGTTCAGGAGTTTTTCGAGTCTCCGTTCCGAGATAGACCCGAGCTCGCTCGCTGCTATCCCCAGGAAATCGAGTGCGAACGCGACGGGCTCGCCGTGGAAGTTACCGCCTGACTCCACGCTGTCCTTCTCCGGGAACACAAGCGGGTTGTCGGTCGCCGAATTGACCTCCGTCGCGAGTACGTTCCGTACATAGCGAAACACGTCACGTACCGCTCCGTGGACCTGCGGGATGCAGCGCAGAGAATAGGCGTCCTGAACCCTCGGGCAGTCTTTGTGCGATACCGTTATCTCGCTGCCTTTCATGAGGCGGAAAAAATTTCGCGACACTTCCATCTGTCCGGGGTGCGGCCTCGCCGCCTGGATGGCCGGGTCGAACGCGGTGAGCGTCCCCCTGAGCGCGTCGAGCGTGGCCGCTCCCGCGATGTCCGCCACCTTTGCTAGCCGCTGGGCACGGATAAGAGAAAGCGTGCCCGACGCGGTCATGGCCTGCGTACCGTTGATCATCGCGAGTCCCTCCTTGGCGGACAGCCTCACGGGCTTTATTCCGGCCTGTTTCAGCGCTTCGGCCGCCTTTATACGTCTCCCCTTGAAAAAAGCTTCGCCCTCCCCGAGCAGAGCCGCGGTGAGGTGTGCGGCGGGTGCGAGATCGCCGGATGCACCGACCGAGCCTTTCTGCGGGACCACCGGGTGGATCCCACTGTTGAGACAGTCCAGCAGGTGCCGGACGAGCGCGAGCCGCACTCCCGAGTTTCCGAGGGCGAATGTATTCGCCCGCAGGAGTAGCATCGCCCTGACCTCTCGTTCCTCGAACGGGTCTCCGACCCCGGCGCAATGGCTTCGGATGAGGTTCGCCTGGAGCGCTTCGGTCTGCGACTCGTCGATGATGACGTTCGAAAGCGCGCCGAACCCGGTGTTGACACCGTATATCGGCCTCCCTTTCCCCATCGTGCCCTCTATACACCGCCTTGAATCCGTGATACGCGCTTTTACGTCCTCCGTCAATTCCGCTTTAACGCCATGTACCGCTACCGCCTCCACGTCCTCCAGCGAAAGGTTTCTACCATCCAGCTTTACAATCGATGCACTCATACCCGTTCCTCCCCGCGATCTTTTATCCACCCGCTGCACCGCTTTATACATAACCCGCCGCGCTGTGCCGGGTGCCGCCATGCGATACCTGTATAATAATGAGAGCCAATTGCGAGTTTCAAGAAATACGTAGGATGGAGAGCTTTCACATACTTAAAACACACTATTTCCGGTTCCTTTGGACTTCATGGATTTTTCGAATAAAATAGAAATGATAACCATGTTGAATAACTGTCGCATGTTATGAATTAAAACTCGAAGTGCATGAAACCCCAATTACGTATGGAAGGAGATAGAAGAGCGGTCTTCCTCTTGTCCCAGGGTGCAAACGGCGATGCGCAATAATTGTGGTAAAAAAACCGGTGATCGTAATATACTAATTCTTTAATTAAAATGACTTAAAGCATTTCTTTTTGGGCGATGGCGGGCTTGAACCACCGACTTCCTGCTTGTAAGGCAGGCGCTCTCCCAGCTGAGCTAATCGCCCTGAAGCAAGTTGAAGTTATTATAAATACGTTTTTTCGTCAATCGGTAATTGAAGACCGACCGACCCTTCCCCTACAAGTTACATCGATCATTTCAGGTATTTTTATCATTTATAATGCGAAGGCCCTCGAGCGTGAGGTGCGGGTCTATAATGTCTATGGAGGAGGCATGGGGCGCTATGACGGAGCTTGATCCTCCCGTTGCAATGACCGTTGCCCGTCCGCCGAGCTCCTCCTTAATCGTGGCGATGAGGTTCTCCACGAGTCCGATATACCCGAATATGAGGCCGGCCTGCATGGAGCTGATCGTGTTCTTTCCCAGGGCGCTCGGGGGCGGCACGAGGCTGATGCGGGGAAGCTGGGCCGCGCGCAGGGACAGGGCCTTGGCAGCCACCTCTATGCCCGGTGCGATCGCCACGCCCATGTACTCGCCCTTCTCCGAAATCCCGCTGAACGTCGTTGCGGTACCGAAATCGACCACGATGCACGCTCCCGTGCACCGCTCGCGTGCCGCGACGGCGTCCGCAACGAGATCTGCGCCGAGCTCGGAGGGGTTATCGATATTGATCGTGAGCCCGGTCTTAACACCCGGTCCGAGCACGAGGGGCGAGATGTCGCAGTACTTTTTAAAAAGCTTCCTGAACACCGGCCGCAGCTCGGGCACAACGCTCGAAATCACCGCCCTGTCGACCTTCGAAAGGCTCAGCCCCGAATCCTTCAGGAGGTTGTTAAGCAGCATCGCGTACTCGTCCTCCATCTTGTCCTGAACGGTCCTCACGCGGTATCGGGCCTGCCATGTCCCGCCATGCCACACCCCGAAAACGAGGTTCGTATTGCCGATGTCTATGCAGAGCAGCATTTTATCCCTCTCAGGCTGTCCCGGTCGTAACCGGTACAGGCCGCGTGCAACTCGGCCGCGCACAACGCGGGCAGCCGTTTCAGAATTAACTCAATATACCCCGTCGGTAAATTCTTGTAAATGAAATCCGGCGAACGCTCCGTCCGAGCCAAAATCGCACGTGCGAATTATTCCATAATTGCCTTTTTCCCCTTTTCCCGTTAAAGTAATAGCAGCCGGGAATGACGCTTAACCGCCTTCTTGCAGCCATACCGATCCGTACGAAATCGAAGGGGACGCACGACATGAATACATCGGAATCCATTGTCCCGACCGAGGAGCTCATCCGAAGGGCTCCGAAGGTCCTTCTGCACGACCATCTCGACGGCGGCCTGCGCCCTGAAACGGTACTCGACCTTGCGAAATCCCACAAGCTCGAGCTGCCCGCGTCCGCTCCCGAAGACCTCCAGGAATGGTTTTTCGCCGGGGGCGTAAAGGGAAGCCTGACCGAGTATCTCAAGGGGTTTAAGTACACCACGGGCGTTATGCAGACGGACGAGGCGCTCAACAGGATCGCCTACGAGATGATGGAGGACATGGCAAAGGACGGCGTCGTATACGTTGAAACGCGTTTCTCCCCCCTCTATCACACCGGCAAAGGTCTCACCCACGACCAGGTCATCGAAGCCGTTCTCCACGGACTGAAGGAGGGAACGCGGGCCTTCGGAGTGCGTTTCGGCCTCATAATATGCGGGATGCGGAACATGGACCCCGCGACATCCCTGAACATGGCTGAATGCGCGGTACGCTACCGGAACCAGGGGGTCGTGGGCTTCGACCTCGCCGGAGACGAGCTCGGATATCCGCCGAAAGATCACCTCGAGGCGTTTCACTATATACAGCGGAATAATTTCTATATAACCATACATGCAGGCGAGGCTTTCGGCAAGGAATCGATATGGCAGGCCCTTCAGTACTGCGGAACGCACAGGATCGGCCACGGGATGCACCTGAAGGACGATATTATGGTGGAGGACGACAAGATTCTCGAGATCGGCAACCTCGCACAGTACGTGCTGGACCGGAGGATTCCACTGGAGGTGTGCCTATCGAGCAACCTCCATACGGGCGCGCTTCGCGACCTCCACTACCACCCCTTTCAAATGCTCTATAAAAACGGCTTCAGGGTCACCATCAACACGGACAACCGTCTCATGAGTAAAACCACCTTGACGAAGGAGTTCGATACGGCCGTTCGCCAATACGGACTTACGCTCAAGGACATCGAAAAGCTCACCATCAACGCGATGAAGAGCGCCTTCATCGCGTTTCCCATTCGTCTCGACATCATATACAACGCCATCAAGCCGGGATTCGCTGAAATCAAAGCCGAGGCGAATGTCTGAACCGGTCAACTTATCCAATGCAGAGCGGGAGATAAATCAAACATGCACTCAGAGGGCAGTGAAAAACAGTACGACGTGAGCGGGCTCGGAAATCCGCTCGTGGACGTGCTCGCAGAGGTGGACGACGGTTTCATTGTGCGGAACGGCCTGAACAAGGGCATCATGCACCTCATTGACAGGCAGAGGAAAGAAGAGCTCCTCGACCTCCTCAGGGACCGGGAGCTCGTAACAGAAGCGGGCGGTTCATGTCCCAATACAATCGTTACGCTTGCGCTGCTCGGCCTCTCCACGGCATTGACGGGCAACACGGGAAACGACCTCTACGGCGACATCTTCGAGCAGAAGATCAAAGAGAAAAACGTCGACTCATACCTGAACAGGGTCGAGTGTGACACGGGAATTTGCACGATACTCATCACTCCGGACAAGGAAAGAACCATGAACACCTATCTGGGGGCATGCCGCGAATACGGGGCGGAGAATATCCCGGAGGACATGGTAGCCCGCTCGAAGATATTCTACTTCACGGGCTACATGTGGGACACGGAATGCCAGAAAGCGGCGGTCACCCGCGCGATCGATATCGCAAAGACGAACGGAGTCCTGGTCGCCTTCGACATAGCGGACCCCTTCTGTGTCGACCGGCACAGGGGCGATTTTCTCTCCATAGTCTCGGACAAGGCGGATATCGTGTTCGCGAATGCCCGTGAAGCGTGCCTCCTGCGCGGATCACCGGAGGATGACGATATCGGGGCGGACGCGGTATTCCTCGGGAAGCTCTGCCCGCTCGCTGTAATTAAAAACGGGTCGGAAGATACCCTCATCATCCGGACCGGCTCCGAAACCGTGCGGGTACCCAGCTTTCAGAGCGATGTGAAAGATACGACCGGGGCGGGCGACAACTTCGCGGCGGGTTTTCTCTACGGGATGATCCGGGACCTCCCGCTTTCGGAGTGCGGCCGCATAGCGGCATTCGTTGCATCCAAAACCATCGAAAAGATCGGCGCCCAGGCCCCCGAGAACATTCGTGAGCTGATGGACTCCCCGCACCTCTATGAATAAGAACCGCAGATATTTCCAGGATGACCGCCTGCATACTCTTCTCAGCACAGCCAGTATCGTTGTTTTCGACATGAACGGGCTCATTATCGATGACGAGCCTCTGCAGCTCGAGTCCGTGAACCGCGCGCTGAAGGCCTACGGCGTAACGATCTCGGAAGACCTTTGGATGGCCCGCTGTGTCGGGAACAGAGCCACCGATTACTTCGCCTGGATCAGGGATGAGGAAAACATTGAGGCTGAGTACTCGGTGCCGAAACTCGTTCAGGAGAAAAACGCGTTCTATCATACGCTCGTTTCAAAACGCGTGAGGAATATCGTCCGCCCCGGTGTCATGGACCTCTTTGACCACGTTTCCCGAAGCAGTGATCAGGAACCCGCCCTCGGAACATCGGCCCATCCGGCGGAGATCGAAACCGTACTCGGAGCCGGGGGGTTGAACCTGCTTCACGGGTTCAAATACATCGTGTCCGGAGACCAGGTGGCAAAGGGCAAGCCCGACCCCGAGGTTTATACGAAAATATCGAGGATCTCGGGAATTGAACCGCGGTACTGCCTCGTCATAGAAGACAGCGGCACAGGCGTTGCCGCGGCATTCAATGCCGGCATGCGGTGTATCGCGTTTCCCAACCGCTACACGGCCGGGCAGGATTTCAGCAGGGCCGACGTCGTCGTTTCTTCACTTCAAAAAGGGGCCGAAACGTTAAAATGAACCCCCGTCAACGCACTTCCATCCACGGAGATAATGGACATGCACCCGAAAACCGATAAAGACAGGGAAAAACGGATCGGGGTGTGGTACGCGGTAAGCGCATTCGGCTCATGGGGCCTGCTCCCCCTCTACTGGAAGGCGCTCAAGGCGGTCCCCTCCACCGAGATAATGGGTCACCGTATAATCTGGTCCTGTGTATTGATCTTCACCATCCTTACGTTACAGAAACGGCTCTCAAACTTCCGTTCCACCTATGCGTCTTGGAGGAACAGGCTCTACTCCATGCTCAGCGCGGTCTTTATAGGTGCGAACTGGTTTATTTACATCTGGGCGGTAAACGCGAATCACGTGGTCGAATCGAGCATGGGGTACTTCATAAATCCGCTCGTCAGCGTACTCCTCGGGGTCGTATTCCTGAAGGAACGCCTCACTCCTCCGCAGACCGTTTCCGTGGGTCTCGCCTTCTGCGGTGTTATCAGCATGGCCCTGCGTTACGGACAGATTCCCTGGATAGCGCTCTCGCTCGCTTTTACCTTCGCCATATACGGGTTACTGCGTAAAACATCGTACGCGGATTCGATGTCGGGCCTCGCGTTCGAGACAGCGGTACTCTCTCCCGCCGCACTCCTCTACCTCATTCTTCAGGGTGAAAGCGGAGTTTTCGGCAGTGCCGGCATACTGATCCACGTTCTTCTCCTGTTTTCAAGCGTGGTTACGGCGGCCCCCCTCATCTGCTTTGCCCACGCAGCGCGCCGAATACCGCTCGCCACGGTCGGGTTCATTCAGTACCTCGCGCCCTCCATGTTTCTCGTGCTCGGCGTTTTCGTATTTCACGAGCCCTTTACACCGGCGCACCTGTTGAGCTTCGGCCTCATCTGGATCGCGCTCGGAATCTATTCGCTCTCTCACACGAAATTGCTGAAGTGGATGAAATGGAGTTCCGGCAGGAGGGATAATGATTCGTAGAAGTACCACAGTCAGGGTATAAGACGCTGCAATCCCGAAGAGAAGACCACAGTCAGGGTATAAGACGCTGAAATCCCGAAGAGAGCTCCACGAACCCCTGAACGGATACGGCCTCGGCCCTTATGCGCCTGTCCCCGAAGAGCCCGAATACGAGCTCCTCGATATCTTTCTTTAAAGGGCCTTCAAGGGCCATGAGGTTGTTGACGAGCGTTTGACGCCGGCTTCTGAAACTCGCCTGTACGACCTTTTTAAAAAGCACGGCGTCAACGGGCGGGTCTTTCTTCCTCTGTATGCTGATAATCGAGCTCTCCACGCCGGGCGCTGGGAAGAAGCAGCCCGGTCCTATGCTCCTGTTTATGATGTCGATATGCGCGAGAAACTGAAGGTAGGCGGATATTGCCGCGTAATCACGGTCTCCGGGCGCGGCGGTAATTCTGAGGGCGAGTTCCCGCTGTACGGTGCCCGTAATGGAGTCAATGCCCGGGAAGCGCTCAAGCAGAACCGCTATGGACCTTATTCCGGACGAGTAGGGAAAATTGCTGACCGCTTTTGTGGGTCGTCTCTCCAGCGCTTCCCTGTGTCCGGAGCGGAGGAAATCCGCGTTTATCACGGTGATGTTCCCAGTCCCGCTCTCCTCAATAAAGCGGCTGAGCACCCGGGAGATCCCCCCGTCGATTTCAACCGCGATCACGTGCTCGACTATGGGCGCCATCATGAAGGTGAGCGTTCCAAGTCCGGGCCCGATTTCGAGTACCCGGTCGTCCGAGGCCAGCCCGGCAGACCCGAGGACCTTTTCCGCGACCGAACGGCTTATGAGAAAATTCTGTCCGAAGGATTTTTTCAGCGTAAGACCGTTCCGGCTGAGCACCCGGGAGATATAGGACGGTGTGAAAAGAAGGTTTATTAATGCGGAATGTTCATCCCGGATCTCTTCGTAATTTTTCGGCATATGGATTACCGGTTATATTACCCTCTTCGTCAGCAGGAGGACTAATCCCTTTTACACAACATAACGATATTAAAAGTGTAAATCTTTGTCAAACGTACTTGTCACCCGTATCCGCGCGCGTGAAATGAATATATACACCGTTGTGGTACAATAAGATGTATACTGGAGTAATGCCATGAAATGGCTCTGCTTATTATTTATCATTGTTTTACTGCCCCTCCCCTGCTTTTCAGAGACGGAGTTCTACAAGAAGGGGATGGAATTCTACCGGAAAAGCCAGTTCGAGCTGGCGGCCGCCCACCTGGAAGAGGCAAAAAACGCGGAACCCGGAAACCACCTTCTGTATTTCTACCTTGCCAATGCATATTTCGAGATGGACGACATCGATAACGCCATACTGAACTATACGGACGGTTTGAACTACACCGATGAAAAGGGCCTCCTCTTCTACAATTTGGGGAACTGCTACTACCTCAAGGGGAATTATGACTTCTCCTCCGAGATGTACGGAAGGGCGGTACTGAACGACCCCGCGCTCCACGACGCCTATCTCAATGCGGGTATGGCCCATTTTCAGAGCGGCAATTACCGGGGAACCATCATCCAGTGGGAAACATACCTGGAGGCCTACCCTGAAACTCCCCAGAATGAAAAGATACAGCGCGCCCTGGCATATCTCAGGGAAGAGCTGGCCAAACCGGAACCCATTGAAAGAAATATCGACGAGAAAACCGGTCTTGATCTCGATCTGCTGAATGAGGTAATCGGAGACCTCGGTAGTATGGTGAACAATACCGCAAACATCATGGAACAGAGTGAAAAAGCAGTGGACGACTTGACAATCGAGGGAATAGAGAGGTAACGACATATGATAGACCGAAGGGTGCTTCTCATAGCAGCAGTCGCGGTTCTGGTTGCAGCAGGCGCCGCTTTCTTCCTGTTAAGGGCCGGTCAAGACCGGGCCGGCAAAGGCCGGGAAGAGACGATCGCGCCGGGACCTGCCGAGGTTTCCGACATAATCGAACAGCCCCTTGCCGAGGAAACCGGGAAAGAGGCGGACGAGGATAAATTGAAGGCCGCCGAAATCGAGAATATGATGCAGCTCGCCCGCTATTATCTCGACAAGGGGGAACATGATCTCGCCCGCGGCCGGATCGAACAGATCCTCATTCGAGACCCGCAGAACATCGAGGCGCGGAGCCTGCTCGATATAATCATTCAGGGGAAGAAGGAAGAGGCAAAAAGAGAGGAGAGGCGCCAGCAGGAAGAGCTGGACAAGATCGCGACGACGATCAAGGATTCCCTTCCAAAAGAGGAGCCTAAAAAGGAGCCCGAACCGGTCGATCTCGAAAAGGAGAAGCAGGCCCGCGAGGCCGAAGCCGCGAAGCTCTTCAAGCAGGGTAAAGACCTGTACGATTCGGGAAAATTTACCGATGCGATCATGTCTTTGGAGGAATCCATCAAGTTCAAGACAGACGACGCGCGCACCCTCGCCTACCTCGGTGCCGCCTATTTCGAGGAGAACACGTCACAGGAGAACACCAGGAAGGCGATAGAGTACAGCAAAAAGGCGCTTCAGAGGGATTCGACGCTCCCCCTTCCGCACTTCACGCTCGGACAGGTGTACGACCGTCAGGAGCTCTACCCGAGCGCGGTCGAGGAATACAAGAAAACCCTGGAGCTCGATCCGAACAACGGAATGGCCTACTACAAGCTCGGTATAATTCAGTACCTGCGCAGAGAATACGAGGAAGCCCTGAGCTCGTTCACCAAGGCGGTCAGACTCATGCCCGATAACCCGCAGGCTTCCTACAACCAGGGATTGAGCGCCCAGAAACTCGGAAAGAGCAACATCGCGACAAAGGCCTATGACATGGCAATCAGGCTCAAGCCGGACTATGTCAAGGCCTACATAAACCTCGGGCTCATCTACTATGAAAACGGATTCCATGACCGCGCGATCGACAATTACATGAAAGCGCTCTCGCACGATTCGAATAACCTCAGCGCGCGCATCAAGCTCGGGGACGCGTACAGGGCAAAGGGGAATTTCAGCGCGGCCAGGACGGAGTATGAGCGCGTGCTGGAACAGGACCCTGAAAACGACCTTACCTATTACAATCTCTCCATACTCTACGAGATGGAGGGCAAGTACAACGAGGCGGTTGAAGCGCTCAAACGTGCCATTTCCCTGAAGCCCACGGACAAACGCTACTACTACAACCTGGGTAACAACTACGCGAAGATAAAAAAGTACAGTGATGCCATAACCGCGTACGAGAAGGCCATCGAGTACGACCCGCGGTACATGGAGGCGTACAACAATATCAGCGATATTTACATTAAGAGCAACCTCTATGACAAGGCGCTTTCAACGCTTCGCAAGGCCATATCCCTCAACCCGAATTCCCTGGCGGCACGTATCAACCTGGGAAACGCCCTGCTCAAGACCGAGCTCTACTCTGAGGCCGAGGAGCAGTTCAAGAAGGCCCTGGAATTAGATCCCCTCTACCCGGACGCCCATTACGGGCTCGCAACCGCGTACCTGCGCCTAAGCAGGAACTCCGAGGCGATAACGGAGTATCTCAGAACGATAAAAACGGACAAGAACTTCATACCGGCCTATGAGCCGCTCGGAAACCTGTTTCTTACACAGGGGAAAAAGAACGAAGCTTTGACCATTTTCAAGACGCTCCTGGTTCTTGCACCGGACTATCCGGACAGGGAGAGGATTCAGAAGATAATAGACCAGCTCGAGGCGTCCGCCGGAGCGTGATTCCTCAAATATCGAAAAAAATGTGAAGGAAAATGGATAATCAACGGTATGCCGTCATGCATCTCTATGTGTCCGGAAGGGTCCAGGGGGTGGGTTTCCGGTTTTTCGTCCTGAACAGGGCTCAGCGGTACGGGATCACGGGATGGGTCAAGAATCTCCATGACGGCAGGGTCGAGATCGAGGCCGAGGGCAGGGTGCCGAACCTTCACATCTTCCTCAAGGATATGAAATCCGGTCCCTCAATGTCGCACGTGTCGAACGTTCTTGAGGAGTGGCACGAGATAGCCGCTCCCCGTTATAAAGATTTCTCAATCACCTACTGACAACCAACCCCGCACGTTTTTGATAATACTGAAAGATAGCGCCTTGCCCGCGGGTCCAAAACGGCCTATTGTCTAGCATGAAAGCTTTGATTGAGGAAAAAAATGAAAAACGGAGTGATCGATATAGAAGGAGCAACCTGCGCCTCGTGTGCATACACCATAGAGCATCTCGCGCGCAAGATCGACGGCATTGATGAAATCAGGGTGGATACCCGGAATGCCGAGATACATATAAGATCGAACGGGGAGAAGCGGCTCCTTGAAAAGATCGTGGAAATAGTCAGAAAGATAGGGTACGACGCGAAGATACGTTCCTGGTAACTTTCATTCCTGAAAGACCGCTGAAAACCTCAACTGAGCCCCTGAATTCCGGTATCAATCGGCAATGGCCTTGAGTATGGTGTCGAAGTGTTTGGCCGCGTCTCCCTCTGCACAGACCGCGGGCATTCCGTCGTCTCCGCGTCCCACAAAATCGGGATCGAGCGGTATGGCTCCGAGGAAGGGGACGCCCATATCCTCGGCAGCCCTTCTTCCTCCGCCCTGCTTGAATATATCCACGGGCTTGCCGCAATGGGGACAGACAAATCCGCTCATGTTCTCGATCACGCCGATAACGGGTATGTTCAGCTCCCGCGCGAACTGTATACTTTTACGCGCGTCAAGTATGGCCACGTCCTGGGGAGTGGTCACCACTATCGCCCCGGTAATGCCCGGTATGAGCTGGCACACGCTGAGCGGTTCGTCCCCGGTACCGGGCGGTGAATCGATGATGAGAAAGTCCAGGTCACCCCAGTTGACGTCGCTGATAAACTGCTTGATAACGGACATCTTGAGCGGTCCCCGCCAGATAACGGGCTGGTCCCTGTCGTTGCCGAAGAGTGCGAGACTGACCGCGTGCAGGTTCGGTCTCGGAACAACCGGTTCAATTCCCTGTTCCGAACCCATGAGGCGCTTGTCCTCGATGCCGAGCATCTTGGCTATGTTCGGACCGTGAATATCCACGTCCATGATGCCCGTTTCCCGCCCGGCGAGTGCGAGTCCGCACGCGATATTAACGGCAACCGTCGTCTTTCCCACTCCCCCCTTGCCGCTCATGACGAGTATGGATTTCTTAATTCTCGAGAGGTTGGACTTCATCCGCTCGTCCTGAAGTTCCTGTTCTTTCTTCCTCTCGTCATCGGTCATGTGTTCCTCCATGCTCTGAGCTCCCTCTGTATTAAATGGTGTGGGAATAATAGAATATAAACGTGTATCGTGAAACAGGCTCGGCAGATCAGCCCCGCATGCCGAAGTGCGAGTCTACATTCGCCCCGTCAGTTGATTCCATCTTGCCTGAAATGAAGAGGTTGACCGCCTCTCTGATTGAGCCTGTCGCACCCGGATAAACGGTAATATTCGCGGCTTGAAGCGTGTTGTACGCATTGGGACCGCAATTGCCGGTCAATACCGCCTCGGCCTCCCTGTCTGCAACGAGCCGCGCGGACTGAATACCCGCGCCTCCGCCCGCCGCCGCAAACTCGTTCCGCACGGCCTCGAACTTCATGCTCTCGGTATCAACGAAAATAAAATACCCGCAGCGCCCGAATCTCGGATCAACCTGAGATTCGAGGTTCTCGCCTCTGGAACTCACACAGATCTTCATTCGTTTGTATCCTCCGTCTTATCGGCAGTTTTCACAGAGACCGTAGAACGCGATGGTATGGCTCCTGATCTCAAAATTATAGAGCCTGCTGAGCCCCTCTTCGGTCTCTTTCAGGAGATCTTTTTCCTGTTCTATAAAATCGGTATAATCGATGACTCGATGACATTTCGTACATATCAGGTGATGGTGATGCTCATCAACCCTGGGAGTATCAACGACAATCTCGTACCGCGAACGGCCGTCTCCGAATTCGTACTTCTGTACCATGCCCATACGCACAAAGAGCTCGAGTGTTCTGTAAACGGTCGTGAGCCCTATGGCAGGATAATCCCGGGAAACCTCCCTGTAGATATCCTCTGCACTGAGATGCTCACGCGTTCGGCTCAGTGTTTTCAGGATGGAACGTCTCGGCTTCGTCAGCCTGAAACCGGAATCGGTGAGCTTCTTCTGGAGGAAAAGATCTCTCTTTTCCATATTATTCTCCGCGATAGGGATCCCCTGTTGTACAAAATACTGAAAATGGCAACCATTGTCAGTAAAAAAGAGGTACTCTTAACTGATAAGCTAAAAATCTTCGAGGAAATTGAGAAAGAAGTAGAAAGTCAGAGATTCTTCCTGCTCAGGTTGACCGTGTGAACCTTGAGAAGGTTGGTGGGTCCGCCTTCAAGAACCGGTACTCCGCCGGTCATTATAACCGTCTCATCCTCTTTGCAGAAGTTTTCCTGAATCAGTATCTCCTCAGCCCGGTCGAAGAGGCGCTCGGTCGTCTGAACATGCTCTATTAAACAGCCGTGCACGCCCCAGTACACGGAAAGCCTTCGAAGCACCTCGTCGCTCGAAGAGAGTGCTATAATGGGTATCAGGGGCCTGTGCTTGCTGAGCAGATGTGCGGTCCTTCCCGTTTTCGTGAAGCTCACAATACATCGAGCATCGACCATCTCGCTCATTCGGCACGCGGAGTACGACACGGATTCAGCGATATTACCATCCTCCGGAGTATGCGCGGCCCTTTCATACGCGATAATGGATTCCCTTCCCATCTCCCGTTCGGCCCGAGCCGCGATATCAGCCATAACCCTGACTGCCGCTGCCGGATTTTCCCCCATCGCGGTCTCCCCTGAGAGCATGACGGCGTCCGTTCCGTCGAAAATGGCGTTCGCGACGTCCGCGGCTTCCGCCCTGGTCGGCCTGGGATGATGGATCATGGACTCGAGCATCTGCGTGGCCGTTATGACAGGCTTGCCGGCGGTGTTGCATTTTTTTATTATCATTTTCTGAAGTACGGGCACCTCCTGCGGAGAGGTTTCAGCTCCGAGGTCGCCCCGTGCTATCATTATTCCATCGGACCTTCGAATGATTTCATCTATGTTCCTTACGGCTTCAGGTTTCTCAATCTTTGCGATAATGGGGACCACCCTGCCCCGCTCCTCCATCAGGCCCCTCAGTTTTTCTATATCTCCGGCGGACCTGACGAACGAAAGGGCCACGAAATCCACCCCGTTTTCGATACCGAATTCAAGGTCGCTGACGTCTTTTTCCGTCAAAGCGGTCACGCTGATGTCGCTGTCCGGAAGGTTAACGCCGCGAAACCCACGTATGGTTCCGCCGTTTATTATTCTGCATCGAACGTTTTTTCCAACACAATCCAGCACTCTGAGCTCTATATTCCCGTCGTCGAGGAGTATTTTATCCCCGGTCTTCACCTCCATGGACAGTTTTTCATAGTTGACCGGGATCCGCTCCCAGTCCCCTTCGATCTCTTCTCCGGTCAGGATGAGGCTGTCATCCGCTTTCAGCGTGACCGTCGACTTTTTCAATTTTCCTGTTCGTATCTTCGGTCCCTGGAGGTCCTGCAGTATTCCGATGAAAAGGCCAAGTTCCCTTGCAACGGCCCTCGTTAAACGTATCGTTTCTCCATGGAAATCATAGCTCCCGTGTGAAAAGTTCAGTCTTACGACATTCATGCCGCTCGAGGCCATCTGTCTCAAGCTGTCCGCATCATGGCAGCTCGGGCCGACCGTGCATACGATCTTGGTGGATTTAGCGATCATTTTTTCCATTCCCGCTTACAAGAAGCTTGATGATTAAACGTTGGTATTTTCGGGAATCCGGACTTTGAGGTTCGCGCTGTGTGAACTGCCTTGTACCAGGTGCGTTCTACTCTTTTGAGCCGTACCGCTTCCTTCTATCTTACCGCCATATTCGTCTGTGTCAGCGGATCGATTACCCTGTTCTTATGCCATATCTCGAAATGCAGATGCGGACCTGTGGATCTTCCCGTATTGCCGACAAAACCGATAACCTGACCGCTCCCGACCCTCTGCCCCCTGGTGACCGCTGTGTCGGACAGATGGCCGTATATGGTCTTATATCCGAATCGATGCTCGATGATTACGATCTTCCCGTATCCGCTCCTCGCATCCGCGAAGGTAACCCTGCCCTCCTGAGCGGCATAAACCTTTGAACCCACTTTGTTCGCAATATCGATTCCCCGATGGAAAGCACGCTTTCCGGTAAAGGGATCTCTTCTGTACCCGAAACGTGAGGTCAATCTGCCGCGTACCGGCTTGCTGAATGCTTCACCGAGGGCGTATGCCCTCTCCATGGTGCTGAACTTGACACCCGGAAGGAAGAGCTTCATCCCCGGGGTCAGCTCGTTGGATTTCAGGTTGTTCATCTCCATTATGAAATCAGGGGCGATCTTGTACTTGGAGGAATACTGGTATATGGTGTCTCCCTCCCCGATGTTAACGAATATGCCTGAGATGTTCGGAACCAGTATCGCATCACCCTCGTGAATTGAATGCACGTTGGTGAATACATTACAGCTGATAATGGTATCCGGATAAACATCGAAATCCTTCGATATGTTCCAGAGCGTATCGCCCTTCCGGATGATATACTCCGAAAGGTGCAGGTTTGGAATATAATCCTCAGCTCCTCCACGGCCGAGCTCGCGACAGTCTCCGTCCGAGAGGCGTACAGGGTCTTCCGCATGCCATGAGAAATCGCCGTAATAGGGAAGCTCCCTCTCCTCGGGCCAGAAAGGCGCGGGAAAAAGGGCGATAAATCCGATACAGGCGGCACAGGCAAAGATAAGTTTTACAGCTCGAAGTACCATGGTATGCCTGAGAGGGCTCCGGCTTGCATGCCCGTCCCTGTTCAGCCGTTTCCAGAGGTCACGATAGGTAGGGGCCTTCTTCATACCCGCGATTTTGCTTTGCCCGACAGGGTGGGAACGAATGCCTTTTAACGATAATAATAAACGGGTGAGCCGGGACCTGCATCGAATACGTATGATATGAAATGATCTGTAGAAATTGTTCATCTTATCCCTGGTGCGCAGTAATCCGCCGAATATATGGAAGTTTTTACACGATCAATAGCCCATTATAGTAAAAATAACATTTTTTACAAGTCATTTTCCTTATTCCGCTCTCTGTACGTTTGATGCTAACGGCTGCTCAATACCTTCAGCGGATCGAGGAGTTTCTTGTTCTGATGGACTTCGAAGTGAAGATGGGGGCCGGTCGACCTTCCGGTATTTCCCATGAGCCCGATTTCCTCTCCCTGACGCACCGCCTGACCGCGCTTGACGACCACCCTGCTCAGATGAGCGTACAGCGTGGAATACCCGTTCGGATGCACGATCTCGACCATCTTTCCGTAATTGCCCTTGTATCCCGCATAGGTCACCCTTCCGTACTGGGAAGCGTAAACTCCCGTCCCGCTCTTATTGGCCAGATCGATTCCGGAATGATAGACTTTTCGTCCGGTAAACGGGTCTTTCCGGAAACCCATCCTCGATGTAAGCCTTCCGCTCGTGGGGTATTTGAAGAGCGTACCGAGTGCCTCGGCCCGCTCCCACTCCGTAAGTTTTCCTCCGGGGACAAAAAGTATCTGCCCGACTCGAATGGTTGCGCTTTCCAGGTCGTTTACATCCGCGATATCGTTCAGACTGCCGCCGTAGCGCCCGATGATCGAGGACAGGCTGTCTCCCCTTTTGACCGTATAAAAAATACCGCTCGAGCTCGGGATTTGAAGCGTGGAGCCGATCTGGAGATGGTACGCATCCGTAAGCTCGTTCGCCGTCAAAATAGTGTCGAGGGACACGTTGAATCGATGCGATATACTGAAGAGCGAGTCTCCCTTCTTCACCTTGTAGGGCATGAGCTTGAATGACGGCAGCACGAATCCACTGCCCGTATTCTCAGCCGTTCCCTCTCCGGACGAATACGCGGAGTAGAGGGGTGCTCTTCTCTCCGTAAGGAAAAGGTCGTACAGGACGATCCCTTCAACGCTCAATACACGCGTCTTTTCCCAGATATATGACTGAATATTCGTATAGACGGGTAAAAAAATACAGAAAGCCGCGAAACTTCCGAGGAGGATAAACCTCCCTTTCTTTATTTTGAATATTTTACGAAATAGTGTATCATTAGAGTGATGGGAAACGGCTTCATCCGGCTGTTTACTGATCTTCTTCTTTGGAGTAACATATTGGGAGGAGAGGGCCCTGGGAATACGGTTAATTGTTTTCTTTTTAACGGGTACTTCAACCCCTCGGCTTTCGAAGAAAATGGTGTTTTTCATTGGGCAATCCGTTCAAATTATTTTTCGACATAAAAGTGTTATCTATTGAGATTTTTGGTATTCACAAGGCACTGAATAATCCACGACCACGGACGCGTATATATGGCTTCTGATTTCGATCATGTACGGGACAGGGTGGGCATCGACAAGCTCGATGAATCGCAGAGGGACCAGCTCTTCAAGAAATTCGTGGACTCCGGCGGAGAAGTGGTAAAACAAAAACCCAAGTCCAGGGAAGACACCCCCCCGCTGCCTCCTGAAGACCGGAGAAAACCGGCACGAACGGCCGGGGGCCCCGGGCCGTCCGCACGCTCGAAGGAAGGAGAGCCGTCTAAAAGACCCGCGGGTGGAAAACCGACGCCGAAGAGTGTCTCCAAGACCCCGAAAAAGAAGAAGAAGCCCTTTGCCGTACTCAAGGTAAATATGAAGGGAATGGTCCTCAAGACCCTGACCTTAAGCGGCGGAGTCTCCGATAAATTCATCGCTCTGCTGAAGGGCATAATAAAAACCGACTTCATCAGGCTCAAATCAGGCGCGGGTTCATTTATCAAGGGTGCGGGTTCCATTAAAAAGGACCTCATACAGCACTCGAAGAAGGAGTTACCGCTCTATGAGCTCATATTCCGTCTTCACGCACTCTACAATGAGAAGGAATTTGCTCAGATAGAAAAAGCCCTGGCCCGTAAAGCACTCCCGACCGGAGATCACATGGACCCTTTCAAGAACCTGTTCAGGAAGATATACGTTCTCGGTCAATTCAAAGAGCTGTGCAAGCTCTCGATACGGAAAGCCGCCGAGATACAGGACAAAAAAGGCAGGATGAAGGAGACGAACGCCGAAGCGGTCTATAACGAGTTGCGGGAGTACATCGACCTCATACTTATCGACTTTCTAAACAAACTGCACATCGTCATCTGCAGGCTCGCCGGTGATTACCTCCCCCTCTATACACAGAAGCTCGACGATTTCATAGGCATGACGGAGCTGGACAGAATTGGCTCTATAACGAGGGAGGAGAAGAAGCGACGGTTGGAACAGCTTAAAAAAATGAAGGAGTATCTGCAAAAAGAGCAGACCCCCGGCGCAATACAGTCCGAGGACGTAAAGATACCCCGTCACGTTCAGAGGGGCCTCCCCATTTTAAACGAAGCCATTGAGCGGTATGAGAAAACACGGGGTATGGATGAAAAAGACCCGCTCAAGCCGATTGACCGTACGGACAAGATGTATAAAACCGCGCTGCTTCTTGACGTCTTCGACAGGGAATATTCATTTATACTGACGACCGGTAAAATCGAATTCAATGTCGAATACAGGGAGCAGAAGAAGATAGACATCAAGGAGGACCTGGGCCGTGCATATTCAATGTTGAGTGAAGCGCGGCATGAGGTCACGGATTACATCGAGCGAATGCAGGAGATGAGAAAAACCGAAAACAACCCGAGACTTACGATTAATCAGAAGTCATCCATGCTTGATTCCATCCAAAAGAAGAGGGCCCTGCTGAGCAGGAGCTCTCGAAAAAGGACCGCCGATATCATGAAAACGACGAGTCAGATTCTTTCCACCGTAATCGATGATTACAAGGAATCCAGGCGGCTCCTGCTGAACCCCGATGAACGGCTCACCTTCAATGAAAAAATCGACGGCGTGAAAAAGATGGACAATAAAAAAATCATCGAAGCCGTTGTCGAGACATTTCTCTTCACCTCCACTTTTTCCTTTCTCCTGAACTATGGAGAGCTGACCGGAAGCGGCCTTACTGTCGAAGGGGCCGGGAAAGAGAATCCCGCGCCGGCGTAACCGGGTTCATCATTTTCAACCGTAAAAAATCGCAAAGGAGGATGCATTTTATGGTTCTTTCCCGCGGATTCGCAAGCGACAACAACGCAGGCATACATCCGGATATCATGCACGCCGTTGCCGAAGTAAACACGGGGCACTGTGTCGGCTACGGCGACGATCCCTTCACGTCAAGAGCCATGGACCGCTTCAAGGAACAGTTCGGCGGCCAAATCGAAGTTTTTTTTGTGTTCACGGGTACTGCCGCGAACACCCTCGGATTGAGAGGAGCCGCTCAGTCCTATGAAGCGGTTATCTGTGCGGAAACCTCCCATTTGAACGTGGACGAGTGCGGCGCGCCTGAACACTTCGCGGGATGCAAGCTCATCCCCGTTCACACGAGCGACGGCAAGCTGAAACCGGCTGATATCGAGCCCCTGCTGGAAGTACGCGGAAACGAGCATCATTCCCAGCCAAGGGTGGTGTCAGTTACCCAGGCGACCGAGCTCGGCACCGTGTATACACCCGATGAGCTGAGCACTCTCTTCGGTTATGCCCACGACCGCGGTCTGGTTACGCATATGGACGGCGCCCGGCTTTGCAACGCGGCTGCAACGCTTTCGACCGGACTGAAACAGATCACCGCGGATACGGGGCTGGATATTCTCGCGTTCGGGGGAACGAAAAACGGCATGATGGCTGGAGAGGCGGTCGTCTTTTTCAACAGAAACCTCGCGGAAGGGTTCAAATACATACGCAAGCAGGGAATGCAGCTCGCGTCAAAAATGCGCTTCATATCGGCCCAGTTCGATGCATTTTTCACGGATGATCTTTGGGTGAAAAACGCTGAACACGCGAATGCCATGGCGCGTATGCTTGCGTCCAGGATCGATTCCATACCGGGGTGCAGGATTATGTACCCGGTGGAGGCAAACGGCGTTTTTGTTCATATACCGCCTGAAACCGTTGATAAGCTCCTGAAAGACTATTTCTTCTACGTGTGGGACGGACAAAAATCGATAGTCCGTCTCATGACCTCCTTCGACACTGAGATGGAGGAGATCGAGGGTTTTACTTCACGCCTCGAGCAGCTCATGAAGTCCTGATTTCCTGTTTTCGAGCAGAGTGTGGAGTATCCGATATTTTATACTGAAATTTAATTTATCGATCCAGCGGTTTAATATTTCGTCATTATCTTTATCATTGATAAATTACGGTAAAACCATGAGGCACGCGTCTATTCGGACTTTAACGAAAGATCAAGAGTATACGTGCCGCTCCTAACAAGAGCCGACATAACGGCGCAATGAACATTATACCATAACCGGAGAGGACCGTGGCCGGACCGATGGAACCGAAGGTAAAGGAGGAGATCAATGAGCTTTCTCTCCTCTTCGAGATAAGCAAGATTCTTGATTCGAGCATGGACCTCCGCGATTCCCTCGGTCCCGTGCTGAAAAAACTATCCGAACGCAAGGGCATCGTCCGCGGCATGATAACGCTGCTCAACAGGAAAACGGGTGAAATTTCAATAGAATCCGCGGTGGGACTTTCGGAAGTTCAGAAGCAAAAGGGCCGCTACCGGCTCGGTGAAGGCATGATCGGAAAGGTTGTCCAGTCCGGCAATCCGGTCGTTCTTCCGCGCATCGCGGACGAGCCGGGTTTTCTCGACAAGACGAAAGCACGCAAAAACGACGACCTGAAAGAACTCTCCTTCTTCTGTGTTCCGATAAAGCTCGGTAAGGAGGTAATCGGAACCCTGAGCGCGGACAGGCCCCTGATGGACGAGTCGCAGTTGAAGGACGCGGTCAGGCTCCTCTCGATCATCGGATCCATGATATCGCAGGCGGTGAGATTGCGGCAGCAGGCACAGGAGGAGCGGATGAAACTGCTCGAGGAAAACATCCGCCTTCAGGCTGAATTAAAGGACAGATATCATCCCGCGAATATAATCGGCAGATCCAGCAGCATGCAGGAGGTGTACCAGCTCATACAGCAGGTTTCAAGAAGCGATGCCTCCATTATCATAAGAGGCGAGAGCGGTACGGGAAAAGAGCTCGTGGCCCAGGCCATTCACTACAACAGCCGCCGATCCGGCAAGCCCTTTATAAAGGTAAACTGCGCCGCTCTTCCTGAAACCGTTATGGAAAGCGAGCTCTTCGGTCATGAAAAAGGGGCGTTTACCGGCGCCGTGAACTCGCGCAAGGGACGATTCGAGCTCGCGCACAGAGGTACGCTCTTCCTTGACGAAATCGGCGACCTGAGTCCCGCTACCCAGATCAAGCTGCTTCGCGTTCTGCAGGAGAGGGAATTCGAGCGGGTCGGCGGTACTGAAACGATCAAGGTCGATGTACGTATTGTGACGGCGACCAACCGGAATCTCGAGCAGCTTATTACGGAGAATGTGTTTCGCGAGGACCTCTTCTACAGGCTCAGCGTCTTTCCCATACACCTCCCTCCCCTGCGGGAGAGAAAAACCGATATACTCCTGCTCGCGGACCACTTCGTTGAGATGTACAGCGGGGAAAACCATAAAAATATAAGGAGGATATCCACTCCGGCCATAGACATGCTCATGGCCTATCACTGGCCCGGCAATGTTCGAGAGCTCGAGAATTGCATCGAGAGAGCCGTTCTTATGAGCAACGACGATGTTATACACGGTCATCATCTTCCTCCCACACTCCAGACGGCCGAAGCGAGCGGGACTGCCATGAAGGGGACCCTTTCAGATGAAATCGAACGCGTTGAAAGGGAAATGATCATGGACGCTCTTAAATCTTCCCGTGGAAACATGGCACTGGCTGCTCGTACGCTCGGACTGACGGAGCGCATTATGGGGCTTCGCGTCAAACGGTACGAAATCGATCCGAAAAGGTTTCGCAGCTAGATAAAAACCATTTCCTACATTTTTGTAGTTTGAATAGGCGATAACCTACATTTATGTAGCCATAACCTTCCCCGAATATTCTCCGATTTTTTGATTTAATAGTTTAATTTATTACTATATAAATAATTAGTATCTTTTTATTAATTTGGCATGCCTCTTGCTTAAATATTTCATAAGACGTTAATTATACGTGCACGTGTGAAGCCGTAACAATCTTCCGGAGGTTTTTTAATGAAAGGTTTTTTACGTAAAATAAGGCTCATTCCGTTTCTTCTCTTTTTCGTGCTTGTCTGCGTATCCGTTTACGCTGATGATATAAATACGGATCAAAATGCAACCGCCATTGACACCGTCTGGATCCTTCTGTCCGCCTTTCTCGTATTCTTTATGCAGGCCGGATTCGCAATGGTAGAGGGCGGTTTCACAAGGGCGAAGAACGTCGGTAATATCATGATGAAGAACCTTATGGACTTCTCATTCGGTTCCATCGCGTACTGGGCATTCGGTTTCGCCATCATGTTCGGGAATGACTTGGGCGGTATTTTCGGTACATCGGGTTTCTTCCTTATTGGAGGCGATCCCTCAACACAGGAGGGGCTGTGGAAGCTCGCGTTCTGGATGTTCCAGGTCGTATTCGCGGCTACAGCGGCCACCATCGTTTCCGGCGCCATGGCCGAACGAACGAAGTTCTCGGCATATCTCATTTTCAGCTTCGTTATTTCAGCCGTCATCTATCCTGTCGCGGGACACTGGATATGGGGCGGCGGTTGGCTGAGCAATCTCGGCATGGTCGACTTTGCAGGCTCGACCGCGGTCCACTCCGTCGGAGGATGGGCAGGACTCGTCGGAGCGCTCCTTCTCGGCCCGCGGATGGGCAAGTACATCGGGCTGAACGGCAAAAAGGATGTCAATGCGATTCCCGGACACAGCATACCGCTCGCCGCACTCGGCGTTTTCATTCTCTGGTTCGGATGGTTCGGTTTCAATGCGGGAAGCACCACAGCGGGCACGAACCTCAGTATCGCGACTATTGCCGTTACCACCAACCTCTCCGCTGCCGCGGCAGCGGCTTCAGCAATGTTCTATTCATTGATCAGATTCCATAAACCGGACCCGACCATGGCGCTTAACGGCGCGCTCGCGGGCCTCGTGGCGATTACCGCCGGATGTGCCGTTGTATCCCCGTTTGGAGCGGTTATAATCGGCCTCCTGGCCGGGGTGCTTGTCGTAGCATCCGTGGAGTTTATCGACAAGGTGCTCAAGATTGACGATCCGGTCGGCGCCGTTTCCGTACACGGCGTGTGCGGAGCATTTGGAACGCTGTGCGTCGGGCTCTTTGCAAGCGCTCCCTACGGTGCCTCATCGGGAGTCGGCGCTCTGAACGGACTCTTCTACGGGGGTGGATGGAGTCTTCTCGGCGTACAGGCCCTTGGTGTTGCAGCCGTATTCGTGTGGGTTACCGCGTCAAGCCTCGGGCTCTTCGGGTTTATAAAGGTTACCATGGGTCTTCGCGTTGACCGGGAAGAGGAACTTCGCGGCCTGGACATCGGCGAGCATGGAATCGAATCATACAGCGGTTTTCAGGTTTTTACCACGCAGTAAACGACATAAACCGGAGGACGAAAAATGAAGCTGGTAATAGCTTATATACAGCCGCACAAGCTGAATGACGTGAAGCAGGAGCTGTACAAGGAAGAGGTATTCAAGATGTCCGTTACCAACGCTCTCGGATGCGGCCAGCAAAAGGGTTTCACGGAGCACTACAGGGGTGTTAACATGGAGGTCAATCTCCTCAAGAAGATACGGCTCGAGATCGCCGTGAACGAGGGTTTCGTTTCCCGCACCGTTGACGCCGTGATTCGCGGAGCGAGAACCGGTGATATCGGCGACGGCAAAATATTCATCGTCGACCTGGGTGAGTGCATTCGCATCAGGAGCGGGGAGACCGGCTCCGTTGCTATCGGATAGTGGATCGGAATGAAAATAAATTTAAACAGTAACAGGAGGGGATTTAATGTCAGACAAAGACATCGAAAATGTATTGAAAACAGTCAAAGACAATGATGTAAGATTCATCCGGCTCTGGTTTACCGACGTACTCGGCATACTGAAGAGCTTTGCCATCACGGTGGAAGAGCTCGAGGGCGCGCTTGCCGAAGGCATGGGCTTTGACGGATCCTCGATTGAGGGTTATGCCAGGATCGAGGAAAGCGACATGATGGCAAAACCGGATCCCGCCACGTTTACCCTGCTCCCGCTCGGGGCGGACAACAACGCGGTCGAAGCCCGCATGTTCTGTGATATCATGGAACCGACGGGTGAAGCCTACAAGGGTGATCCGAGATGGGCGCTGAAGAAGAATTTGAAAAAGGCCAGGGATATGGGCTACACCCTCTACGTCGGTCCTGAGCTAGAATTCTTCTATTTCAAGGACAATGGTCCTAAGCCGGAAGTCATCGACGCGGGCGGGTACTTCGACCTGACGCCGCTGGATGTTGCGAACAACCTGCGAAACGACACGATTCTCGCCCTGGAAAACATGGGGATCAAGGTCGAGTTCAGTCATCACGAGGTCGCGCCAAGCCAGCATGAAATCGACCTGCAGTACGCGGAAGCACTCGAGATGGCGGACAGGGCCATGACCTATCGGCTCATGGTGAAGGAAATCGCGATGAACCGCGGCGTTTATGCCTCTTTCATGCCGAAACCGCTCTTCGGAAAGAACGGAAGCGGCATGCATACCCATCAGTCGCTCTTCAAGGGAAACAAGAACGCCTTCTACGAAGCGGACGATCCGTACCACCTGTCATCCATAGCCCGTTCCTATATCGCCGGCCTGCTCAAGCATGCCCGTGAGGTATGCATCGTGGTGGCTCAGTGGGTCAACTCCTACAAGCGGCTCGTACCGGGCTATGAAGCTCCCGTGTATGTATCGTGGGCGCGAAGAAACAGGTCGGCGCTCGTGCGTGTTCCCATGTACAAAGTCGGCAAGGAAAAGGCGACACGCGCTGAGTTCCGCTGTCCCGACCCGGCATGCAACCCCTACCTCGCTTTCTCGGTCATGCTCGCAGCCGGTCTCAAGGGCATAAAGGAGAACTACGAGCTTCCCGAACCCGTTGAGGAGGACATATTCCACATGACACCCGCCGAGCGCAAGCAGAGAGGAATCACCTCCCTGCCGGGAAGCCTGGGCGAGGCAATCGAGGCGGCCGAGAACAGCGCGCTCGTACGCGAAGCACTGGGCGATCATATATTCGATAAGTTCATCGAGAACAAGAAAATCGAATGGGACAACTACAGGGTTCACGTGAGTGAATACGAGCTCGAGACGTATCTCCCCATACTATGATATTCACTCGTTTATGATACGACGGAGCATGGTCCCGCATGCATGGTTCGTGCGGGACCGTCTTCATTTACGACTCTTTTTCAAGGGCCGACCGCACCATTCCTCTCACTTTTAATTTATAAAAACTATTTTGCTTGAATATTGTTAAAATATTAACTATCTTTCTCCCGGGAAATAAATCGTTCCCATTAATACGGACCATTAAAGAGTGATATCTTATCGGAGGATTCAAGCATGGTAACTTACACGGGAGAAAACATCGGCGTTTTCATAAGGAAAAACCGTGAGAGAAATCTGGACGTAGAAAGGCGAATGATGGTTAACCTGCTCAACGCACTTAAGGAGCAGGACTTCGATAAAGAGGGAACGGATAAAAGGCAGGAGCTTTCCCCCTGCGTGTAAACAGCGCTCTTGATTCGGTACCCGCGGCCCTGGCGTACTTCCTCACACCGGGTGCCTATAACGAGCCCGAACGGCCCCCTTGTTCTTCCGGCGGGCCCGGCCCTGCTCAGCCCCTCCTCACCATGCGTGAGACATCATACATACGGCAGCAGAACGTGATCATGATATGATCAGAACGTGAAGATCGTTGTAATACTTAACGAGTCTATGGGGTCGTTTTCACCCGTCGCGTCGTTGTACCGGTACGTTCTTTTAAGCCCTCCTGCCAGAGACACCATGGGAGCGAGTGCGTAGTACCCGTTTATCTCAACGAGCGTGCTCTCGTCGAAGGGGTCGCTGAACACCTTGTTGAAGTTTGCACCCCGGTTGTAGGTGATATCCCCGGATACCTTGGGTATAAGGCCTTCCGAAAGGTTGACGTACGCATTTCCCTTGTGCACCTTCTCCGTGGAAGCACCGGTTGTTACTTCGTAATTCTCATATCCGAGGCCGAACTCGAGCTTTTTCAGGAGCACCAGTCCTCCCTTAATAAGAATCCCGGACGTGGTCGAGCTCTCGTAATTGGGATCCTGCTGCGCTATAATAACATCGAGGAGCTCCTGCTGATAGCTGAGCCTCCTGTTTTCCCACAGATAGTTGATGTACCCCGGTTCGTAATAGTCGAAGATGTAGCGGTACTCGACCCGGTAACTGAAAATCCTCGCTATCTTTCCCATGACGCCCGCACCCGTTCCGAGCCCCTTTATCAAACCAACTGCCCCTTCCGGTAATTCGTACTGCACGAGCGCGGGATGGAGCTCCTTGTACATATACCCCATCTTGGCCGCGTCCGCATAGAGCATCAGGCTGAATACATCAAGATTGATAATCGGAAGCTCCACGTCCCCGCCCACCGTAAGGATGCGCGGGAGCTGATCCTCGTTTTGGGTCAGCTCGCCTCCCGGCCCTATAGGCCAGTAATTGCTCACGGGCTCCGGCTTGTCATGAACCGCGGTTACGCCGAAAGCGAAGGGTATTCGACGACCGAGCGGCCGGAGGTAGATCCTCCCGCCATAGAGCTCCAGCCGGTCGAAGCGTGAAACGACAGTTTCTATTCCGCCCCTGTTGCCGTCGACATTGAACTGCATGCCCGTGTTGAGCTCCTCGGGAAAGTAGAGCATGTTGGAGTAGTTGTCCATGATGAACCCGTGCCCGAGATAAAAATCGTCTATGTTTCCCACCTTCACGTAGAGGGGGTCTCCCCGCTCTCCCCACCGTATGTAGTAGATCTTGATAAGGGCGTCGTGCAGCCCGTCCCGCAGATCCACGAAATCCCACTCGTCGTGGTTCTCCCAGTCATTGAAACCGAATATTCCCACATTGGGCGAGAATATGGCGGGCAGGTACAACCCTACCCCGAGCTTGCTTATTGAAAACTCCGGCGTAATAATCCACCGGGCATAAACGAGATCGTCGATCGTGACCGTTCCCACATAGGCGTTCATCTTCAGGTGCTTTGCAAGAAAGCCCTCCTTCTGCTTCGGTTTCGGCTGCTCTTTCGGCTTCGGCGGCTCCTGAACGGGTGCGGCCTCCGCCGCCGCGGGCGCCTGTTCACCCGCGAACCGTCTGAGCTCCGCTTCCCACTCATCCAGCACTTCAGGTGGTATGGCCCTCGGCGTGTCAGGAACCCCGCCCTCGCGGACGGAGCTCATCATTCCCTCTTCTATACGCACCGGGTCGAAGAGACCCTCGAGACTTTCAAAGCTCACCGAGCCGTCGAACACGAGCACCTGTGAGGTGACGCCGTCGAATGCGACTCCGTAAGAAGTACCCCGGACACCCGCCAGTGCCGTACCCGACACCACCTCAAACCCGGAATCCTTTGTCGTGAGCTTCTCCACCTTAGACCGTGCGCGTCCGAATACGAGCTTGAACCTTCCCTTCTTCTTCGTGGTCTGCGAATCGTAGCTCACCGTTTCAATCTGGAAAACCGAACCGGATGATATCCTTATCATGCTGCCGTCGAGTAATGTCAGCTCACAGAGCGCGTCCTTGCCCGTGCGAACGAGCGATCCGAGCGGCAGGCTCATATCCATCTTCGCCTCGGTGAAATCCTCCATATTATTGTCAGGCGTAAGGTCCACGTCCACACCGCCCACGATATAGGAAATATAAGCCGGTTCTGGAACAAGCTCCTCAGCCCCGAACGCAAACCCGAAAGAGAGGAGAAATAGAATGACCGCTATGGGAATGCACCGCTTCATGGTATCCTCCCTTGCCTCAGAATGAGAACTGAGTCTCAACGAGCGTCTGATTTGTCGAGGTTCCGGACGGTGTAAACGTCCTCTGCTGTATGAATATTATCTTTGCGAAACTGCTGATTTTGTAACCGACCTGCAGACGGAAGAGGCCGCCCTCCAACTTGAAGAAATCCTTGAAACCCTGTATGTCCTTCTTGTCATAGGAGAGCCCCACATCGAATTTGGCCAGCGCGCCCTCCTGTGTGCCGATACCCGTCTGAATACGCGGTCCCGGGTCGTCGTTGAAACCGTCGGAGTAAAAGAAGAATAAGTAGGCAAAATTGAACAAAGACAGGTCCGTGCCCGCCAGGTATCCCATGTAGAACTCCGTGACAGCGTCAAGACTGTCGTACTTCAGCGCGCGTTCGACCTCATAGAAGGGGTCGAAATACCCCACGGTAAACTGCTCACCGAGGAACCTGAGCTGTCCGAAAAGCTTGAACCACGCATACCGGTAGGTCGTACCGATAATCGATCCGTTTCCCTTTCCGGTTATCGTGGCCCAGTCCGCATAGGCAATGAGCGAGCTCTGGCCGCGCTCGAATATGGGGACCTCGGTATCTATTCCCAGGATACTGACCCCATCGCTGTCCGGGTTGTCCTTGGGAGGTCCGTAGTCATTCGAGAGGGGCATCTCCTGCGGATCGAGGTCCGCCACGATGCTCGCGCCGACCTTGATATCCTTGATAATGGGGGTGGACAGGGAGGTCAGCGGCCGCGCGTACAAGCGAAAGCCCATGATGTCCCAGTCGAGCACGTCGTCCACGACCGATTCGAAACCCACGATCGGCAGGCCGACCACCTCTCCGTCAATATCCAGATTGAGGCCGAGCTGAAGCACCTGCGGGTAGAAAAGCGTATTGCTGAACCGGTCCATTATAAGTCCGTGCCCGAGTGTATAGGTATCGAAGGCGCCGATTCGGCCGTATATCGGCTCACCCTTCTGACCGTAGCGCAGATAATAAATCTTGTAGAGGTAATCGCTGAACTTCGACCATCCGTCGGCCTTGCCGTCATTGTCGAGGTCCCTCAATTTAAAATCACCGTCGAATTCGAAGGTGAAATTGATACCCAGCCCCCACTTGCCGTAGGTGAACTCGGGAATGAAGCTGAACCTCTGAAATGCTATGTTATTCCCCAGCGCGTTCTCATAACTCGAAAGGCCCATATTGATGTTCATGTTGAAGCCGAGTTTCGGCTTCTGCGCTGTTTCCTCCCGTGCTTGTTCTCGTTTCCCCTCTTTCTCTTCGTCCGGCTCCGCGCAGAGGAGAGGGGCGGCGATGAGTATGAAGATCAATGACACCAGCACCTTTTTCACCATTGAAGTCCTCCCGCCTTTCTGATTAACCGATTATAGCACAGGGTTTATTTGTTTTCAATGTAAATTTAATAAAATGGCGTTAATGACAATTTATAATTCAATTATATTAATAGTGTGGTAATATCTCTTTATGGCTCATTACCCTGAATTGGTT
>CAYWUT010000002.1:30186-71824 GCA_964460545.1 uncultured Spirochaetota bacterium | reverse complement strand
CCCGGTTGTTGAAACCGGCGAGCACCTTCGCGCCCTCGAGCCCGAACAGGTGCATCCGGTCGTAGGATACGTTCACGAGTCCGGTCGTCAGAATCCCGGAAACATCGGCAGCGGGCTCTCTCAGGTACCCGTAGTAGTACAGTCCCCCGAGGTCGAATCCGCCGAGGCTCGTCGTATACCGTACCCCGGTCTGACCGTAATCAAGGGCCGAGGTGTCCGGGTACACGAGCGCGTTCTGCGGGTTTATACCGAGCGTCTCGAGACTCCGTATGTAAGCGGGCCTCCACCTGCCGGTCAGGGGAATGGTATCGGGCGTGAAAACGGGCTCGTACACGAGCTCCAGGAGCCCGGTTTCGGACGGGTAGACGTTGAGCTTGACCATGGCCTCCGCCTCTTTCCGGTTGATGTAGTCGGGATTGACGAAGTCTGAGTAATCCATGGGGTTGATCACGTCCAGAACGTGGGTCTCGTCTCCGTTTCCCCACACGACCTTCATGTACCCGGCCTCCAGGTTGACCCGCCCGTAGTAGAGCCTGATATAGGCCTCGTCGATCACGTCCCGCACATCCTCCGCCAGGCTGTTCCGATTCAGCTGGAGGTTCGCCCTGAGGTCGGAGTACTCGCCCGCGTACCCGAGCCCCAACATGAGCTCAGGAAAGGTCTGAACAGGCGACTCTCCCACAGCATCATCGTCCACGGTATACCGGGTCTGGAAAAGAAATTCGCCGCTCACTGTGAGGGGGCTTTGTGCCGCGTTTCCGAATCCCTCGAAATCACCGAAACCCCCGAACCCTTCTTCATCAACCGGAAACGAATCGTCCCCGAAACCGGAAGAGTCCGGCTCTTCAGCCCACAGGGCCGCCCGCAGGAACGTAATCCCGATACAGAAAAAAACCGCCGTTAAGATTATGTTTATCCGCTTCATCTCTGTCCTCCTTCTTGAAAGCCGTCACGGTCTTCCCGTTTTCAGGAACTGCGTTGTAAAGAGATTCTCGTTCAGGGGCTCGTCGTACACGAGCTTCTTGATCTCGATGGTGGTGGCATGGCCGGTCTGCACGTTCTTCATCTCGCTCGTGATACTCGTCCAGTAGCCTTGCACCTCCTGTATGCGCTGCTCCGTCATGACCTTCAGCAAATCGCCCTTCTTGTCGTAGAGCTCGATCTTAACGGGAATCCATATCCCGTCAGCGACCCACTTCAATGCGTACGCGTACTCCGAATCAGCAGGGTCGCGGGACGTCGATTTCACCACGTAACAGTCGTACTCACCATGCTTTTCCTCGCGCAGAAGCTCGTGGGTGTCCTGCTCCACCTCGCGCGGCGACATGTCGTCGTAGGTGAAGTCCGTTCCCATGAACGAGTTGCCTCCTTCGGCCGACGCGATCCTCCGTACCCGCTTGAGCGCGGGCAGGTAGATCCACTTGTCGTCGTCACGGCCCCTGTTCTCCACCTGCAAGAAGCGGGTGTTTTTGACGGAAGCCGGCGCGTGAAAGACCATGATCGTTTTCTGAAGATCCACGTTGTATTCGAGCGACCAGGTCTCGAGGTAGCGCTCGGATACGCTGCCGTCACGGTCGATCAGGTCCATCTTTACCAGGATATGCGATGTCTTTCCGGTATCCCGTTCGTATACCTTACGGGCGACCTCCTCCCCGGTCATGCCGAAGCACGCGACTGAAACCGAAAAAATGAAGAGAAGCCCGCACAGGGGCATGAATAGTTTACGCATGGTCCCACCTCCGCTGATTAAGTTTTGGATTTTTCATACGACCTTCCTCCCCCGCATGTTCCTGTTCACGAACTTCGGCTTCACCATGTTGAGCAGGACGGGCAGTACCGTCATGGACGCGAGCGATGAGGTTATCATGATCAGGCACACGAGCAGTCCGCCGTACACGAGCGGATTGAAGTTGGAAAACATGAGAACCGCGAATCCGGCACCGACGGATAACGCGTTGACCATTATCGCCTTGCCCGTGGTAAGGAGCGTATTCCTCGTAACCTCTGTCAGATCATCCGTTTTCCCGCGCTCGTACCGGTACCGGGAAAGAAAGTGAATGGCGTAATCGATGCCTATTCCGATCCCGACGGACGCGACCATGGCGGTCGCGATATCGAGCTTTATTCCCGTGTACCCCATGACCGCGAAGTTGATCATGATGGCGAAAGAGAGCGGTATGATGCCGAAAAATCCCGCCACTATGGATTTGAACGAAACGGTTATGATCAGAAAGACGATGACGAAGGAAATGACTATGCTTAAAAGCTGCGTACGGATCACAAGGTTATTAACAGAGTGCTCGATACCGGCGTACCCGGCCATACTGATCTCGTAGCCTTTCGGAAAGTACCGGTCCACGTAATCCCTTATCTCCGCGTAGATGACCTTCGTAAAACTGTTGCCCGTGGTTCGCATCTGTACCATCATACGCGCGGCCGACGGCTCGATGGCATCGTCCGCAAAATCTTCGAGGCTTCCCGAGTATATAAGGAGATACTGGGATATGAGGTTCTTCAGCTCGGCCCTCGTCTGAACCGGGTATCTGACCGGATCATAGGGCACCTCGTAGTACGCCTCTCCCCGGTAGTTGAGCTCCCTGTTCACGAGCCTGATGAGCTCTTCAGCGCTCATGTTCATATCTTCCATGTTCGCGTAGGCGCGGTTCATGAGCAGCAGAAAATCTTCATAGGTAAAAACCTCGTTTAACGACGACCCCCTGTTTTTCCCGGCGGGCCGGGTATCGGGCGATTCGGTACCGGAAAAATCCTCTGTAAAAAAGGAGCCGAAATCCTCATCCTCCCCTGAAGAAAAGCCTTCGCTGAATCCGTCGTCTCCGGAAAAAAAACCGGAATCACCTTCCTCGAAGGAGAACTCCTCCTCCCAGTCATCCGAGCCGAAGAAACTTCCGGGAATCGAATCCTGCCCGGCAGCCGCGTCGACATCACCTTCTTCAGGAACGTCATAGTTCATGACCTGGTTCATCCGCTTGATGAAGTCGGCGAAGGTAATAACCTTCCCGACCTCCTCGAAATTCCGCTCCAGGTATACCGCCAGGTTGTCCATGGCCTTCAGGATTGCAGGATCGGTCAGATCGCCCTTCTCTTTTCCCCTGACCATGATGCTGAAGCTCCTGGTGCCTCCGTAGTTTTCCCTTAAGAATTTATCCGATACCTTGATCTCCGTCCCCTTCTTGAAGTAGTCGACCATGGCGTTGTCCATGACGACCCTTGTGATGCCGAATACGGACAGAGGCACGATGATCACGAGCAGAAAGAGCAGCGCGAATTTTCTTTTCATGACGACGCCATGGTATACGCCGAGGAGGGTTTCGAAAAATCCGCCCCGGTTACCCCCTTCGCGGTTTCTTACGCCGCGCGCCTTTCCGCGGACGGGACGCCTTCTCTGTATGAGCAGGAGGGAGGGCACAAAGGTCAGGGAGGTAATAATCGCCACGCACACGCCGATGGCGGTAAAGATCCCGAAATGGCGCATGGGAAGGAGCCTGGTCGCCGAAAGCGCTCCGAACCCCGCCACCGTGGTCAGGCCGGCAAGGAGCACGGGCCTGCCCACCCTGTCAAGAGTTTCGAAAACAAGCTCCTTATCCCCGGCCTGTACGTCACCGGCCTCCGCGTCACTCCCGTTCCGGAGGTGGTCGTAGTAGTGGCTGACGATGTGTATGGCGTACGCGCTCCCCACCGCAATGAGCAGTATGGGTATGACCGTGCCGAGCATGGTGAGTGAGAGGCCCAAGAGGGCCATGAGCCCCATGGTCCATATGGAGCTGATGCTGACCGTGATCATGGGAAGGAAAACGCCTCCGAGCCTTCTGAATGACAGGAAGAGTATGAGAAGCAGGATCACGACCACGAAGGGAATGAGAAGACGCAGATCCTCCCGCATGTTCTCACCCATGAGCACCGCGACCACGGGGTTGCCGGCTATATGGGCGGTTATCCCGTGTCCGGAAGCAGACCGGAGTATATCCTTCAGATCGAAGTACGCCTGCTCCCATACCTCGATCGTCGCGTCCTTTTCCAGCCTAATCAGGACCTGCGCCGAGCGGAAGTCGTCGGAGAAGAGGTTGCGCCTGTACATATCCCATGACAGGAGTTTTATCTTGATATCCCGGATCTCCTCTTCCGTGCCCGTGAAGGACGAAACCATGGGGGTCACTTCCATGCCTTCGGCGGTTCCCGCGATGTAGTCCGTGTTGGTAATGGATTCGGCCTCCGACACGTAGGGAAGCGACTCCGCCGCACTCGTAACCTCGTCGATATACTCTATGACCTCCGTACTGAATATGTCGCCGTGGTTCACCCGCAGCCCGACCGAAATGAAGTTCTGGCTTCCGAATATCTCCTCGATCTCGTCCTGAGCGAGCTTCTCGGGATCGTTTTCCGGAATAAAAATGGTAACGTCGTTGTCGAAGGTCGTTTTCGGAAGCTGGATCGCGAAAAAGAGGGTGATCGCAAGCGTGACGATCACGACTATCCAGGGACGGCGAAGCAGCCTGTGCATTCCTCTATCCTCCTAGTTTAGCGCGTATACGATGATGTCGAGCATGTGCCTGATGAGCTCCTCGGGAGTCAGGCGCATGCGCTGGTTTATGATCTTGCCCATATCGTGTATCTTGTATATGAAGCTCATGATGATGTTGGCGTAGATGACGGCCGTCATTTCCGGCTCGATGTCCTTACGGATGGAGCCGTCGGTGACCCCGTCCCGGATGACCTGCGCGAACAAATCGACGAACTCGTCTATGAGCCTGGAGCACCGGTACGCGGCGGACCCTTCCTCCGAGCCGGCGGTGAAGTTGAAGTCGAAATATTTCGTGAACATGAAATAATCGGAGTACATCGCGTAGTACCGCACCACCACCTCCTCGAGCTTCCTGATGCGTTCGATGCCGGGAAGGTCCATGGACGCGACCTCCTCCATCATCTCCTTCACGGTCAGAAAGGATTTGTACATGATGGAATAGACGAGTTCCTCCTTGTTCTTGAAATAGAGGTAGATCGTTCCCTTTCCGAGCTCGCTCTCGCGTGCTATGTCCTCCATGGTGGTGTCATGTATGCCCTTTTTTAAAAATATACGCCGCGCGACGTTGAGTATCTTTTCACCCCGCTTTTCCCGTTCGCGCCTTCGTCTATCGTTAATTCCCATGCACGCTCCGTTTTGCCGTTTTATATGAACTATATTCAGTAAATGACCGTCAGTCATTTTTATTATAAAACGGTTCCTCCGAAAAATCAACAGGAAAAAAGGTCATGATCTCGTTTTTGAGGGAAGAGCCGGGCGTAAATCGACAAACCGGACGACGCGCCTTACCGTAAGGCGGTCGGGGTAAGGGGAAAAGAATGACTTATCGGAATGACGGCTGAAACTGCCGGAGGTATTAAAATGAGCCGCCGAAGTAGGTTAATAAATCATTTTATCGTTTTTCAGGAACGACAATCATGCCCGGGCCTCGGCCTTTCTTGCCTCGATGAGGTCCTTCACCTTCATGATCCGCGTAAGCGCGGAACGCTCCATCTCGGAGAGCTTCATGGTGATGTACTTGATGGTATCCGTAATGTTCGGGATGAGTATGTATTCCAGCGCGTTGACCCTGCGGCGCGTCTTTTCAATCTCCTCAGCGAGAAGAATGGACGTTTTTTCGCGCTCCGCGAGCTTGAGCAGGGTCTCCAGGAGGTTTCCGTAACGCCGCACCGACCGGTCCACGGTCACCGACGAACGCGCAGTACCGTAATCGAACGGGTCGCCCGTAATCTCCGCCTCGAATTCCGGGACCTTGAGGTTCATGATGGATTTTGTCTTGGACTTGAGCTCGGTCCCCGCTCCCGGAACCGCGAACAGCGACTCGAGAACCGGTCCGCCCACGATCCCCTCGGCAATCGAGAAGCTCTGATAAACGGACTGTATCTCCTCGTCCGCCTCTATACGGAGTTTTTTCGTCTCCTCGATAATTTCCAGAAAGTTCCTGACGAGCTCGTCCTGCTTGTCTTTTAAAAGTTTGTGCCCTTTCCGCGCGAGCACGAGCCGCTTCTTCAGCCTCAGGAGCTCCTGCCTGGTCGGGTTTATGGCGAGTATCATTCCGCTGTCTCCTGCTTCACCTTCTTCTTGAAACGCGGCAGGTATTTCTCAATAAATTCCGGGCGTATGCGCTTGAGCTCGACCGTGGGCAGCACGGCCAGCAGCTCCCAGCCGAGGTCCAGGGTGAACTCCACGCTCCTGTCCTCAGTCTCATCCTGGGCTATGTACTTGCGTTCGAAATTCTCCGCGAACTTGTAGTAGATCCTGTCCATGTCCGAGAGCGCGGCTTCTCCGAGTATGACCTCGAGCTCCCGCGCCTCGAGCCCGCGGGCGTATGCCGCGAAGAGCTGGTTGAAAACGTCGGCATGGTCCTGCCGCGTTTTTCCCTCGCCGATACCCTTGTCCTTCAACCTGGAGAGCGACTGGAGCACGTCCACGGGCGGATATATCCCCCTGCGGTGCATAGACCTGGAAAGAACGATCTGTCCCTCGGTTATGTAGCCCGTGAGGTCCGGAATGGGATGCGTTTTGTCGTCCTCGGGCATGGTCAGTATGGGTATCTGGGTGATCGATCCCTCCTTCTCCCTGATCCTGCCCGCCCGCTCGTATACGGACGCGAGGTCCGTGTACAGGTACCCCGGGTAACCCCTCCTGCCCGGAACCTCCTGCCGGGCGGCCGACACCTCCCGGAGGGCTTCGCAGTAATTCGTCATGTCCGTCAGTATGACGAGCACGTGCATGTTCTTTTGGAATGCCAGGTATTCGGCGGCCGTGAGCGCGAGACGGGGCGTCGCTATACGTTCGATCGCCGGGTCTGAGGCGAGGTTGACGAAGAGCACGGTCCGCTCGATGGCGCCCGTCTTCTGGAAATCCTTTATGAAGTACTGCGCTTCCTCGAAGGTAATACCCATTGCAGCGAACACCACGGCGAACTCGCTCTCTGTTCCGAGCACCTTTGCCTGGCGTGCTATCTGGGCGGCCATCTTGGCGTGGGGAAGCCCGCTTCCGGAGAAGATCGGGAGCTTCTGTCCCCTGACCAGTGTGTTGAGTCCGTCTATGGTCGAAAAACCCGTCTGAATGAACTCCGATGGATAGTTACGGGCATAGGGATTGATGGGCGCCGAGTTGATGTCGAGCCGCTGTTCGGGAATGATCTTCGGGCCCTTGTCTATGGGTCTCCCCTGTCCGTCGAATACCCTCCCGAGTATGTCCTCGGACACGTCGATCTCCATTCCCTTGCCCTTGAAGCGTACCTTTGTCTGGAACACGTTAATGCCGATCACGCCTTCAAAGAGCTGGACGAGAGCCCGGTCCTCGTTGACCTCGAGCACCCTGCCATTGCGCAGCTCTCCGTTCGGGAGCTCGATTTCAACGAGCTCTTCGTATTTGACGTTCTCGACCTGCTCGACCAGCATGAGGGGGCCGACGACTTCCCTGATGGTATTGTACTCTTTTATCATCTATGCCTCCGTCACAACCTTCCGCATGAGTTCCTTGAAACTCTCTTCTATCTCGTTCTTCACTCCATCGAACGCTTCCATCTTGTCTTCGCTCAGGAACTTGGCCCTGGCGATACGCTCCCGGACGTCCATGGAGATCAATTCCGCGACCGGCACATCCTTATTCAGGGCTTCTCCTCCAAGCGCGTGGAAGAGCATGATGAGGTCCATCATTCTCACCATTTTCTCCACGGACGTATAGGTGTCTATCTCGTGAAACGCGTTCTGATGCAGGAAATCCTCGCGGATTGACCGTGCCGTCTCCATGACAAGCCTGTTCTCGGGTGAGAGCGCATCAAGGCCCACGAGCCGCACGATCTCCTCCAGCTCGGCTTCCTGCTGCAGTATGGACATGGCCTGTTCGATATGATCCGTCCACGTCTGCCCGTATTTCTCTATGAAGTATTCCTTTAAATTATCCGCGTAGAGCGAATAGCTCGTAAGCCAGCTGATGGCCGGAAAGTGGCGCCTGTACGCGAGCTTGTCCTCGAGGCTCCAGAAAACCTTGACCACCCTGAGCGTCGACTGAACCACGGGGTCCGAGAGGTCCCCGCCCGGAGGAGAAACCGCCCCGATCGCGCTTAGAGCGCCGATCCGGTCCTCGGAACCGAGGCAGATGACCTTGCCCGCCCGCTCGTAGAACTCCGCTATCCTGGTACCCATGTATGCCGGGTACCCCTCCTCACCGGGCATTTCCTCGAGCCGCCCGGACATCTCACGCATCGCCTCGGCCCATCGGGAGGTCGAGTCCGCCATGAGCGCGACCGAATAGCCCATGTCCCTGAAGTACTCGGCGATCGTTATACCCGTGTACACGGACGCTTCACGCGCCGCAACGGGCATGTTCGAGGTGTTCGCAATGAGAATGGTCCTCTTCATGAGAGGCTCCCCTGACCGGGGGTCTTTCAGCTCCGGGAACTCCATGAGCACGTCGGTCATCTCGTTGCCGCGCTCGCCGCAGCCCACATACACGATGATCTGCGCGTCCGCCCATTTCGCGAGCTGATGCTGGACCACGGTCTTGCCGCTCCCGAAGGGACCGGGAACGCACGCGGTCCCGCCCTTTCCGACCGGGAAGAAGGCGTCTATAACGCGCTGGCCCGTGGACAGCGGCTCGTCTGGATCGAGCTTTTCCTTGTAGGGACGGGGCTTGCGGACAGGCCACTTCTGCATCATGGCCACATCCACCTCTTCTCCCTCCTCCGTTTTAATCACGGCCACCGTGTCCGTTACCGTGTAGGAGCCGGACGAGATCGACTTCACCTTCCCCCCAACGCCCGGAGGGACCATGATGCTGTGGACCACGAGCACGCTCTCATCCACGGTACCGAGCACGTCGCCTTCCTGCACTTCATCTCCCTTTTTCACCCCGGGTTTGAACTCCCACTTTTTATCCCTCTTGAGCCCCGGAACATCGATACCCCTAGTTATGAGGTCTCCCGCCTGCTCCCTTATTACGTCGAGGGGACGCTGCACGCCGTCATAGATCGATTCAATGAGCCCGGGACCGAGCTCCACGGAAAGGGGCTCGCCCGTTGGGTAAACCGGCTCTCCCATGCCGAGACCGCCTGTTTCCTCATAGACCTGTATGGATGCCCTGTCGCCCCGCATCTCGATGACCTCGCCCATGAGCTTCTTGTCGCTCACGCGCACGACGTCGTATATCTTCGATTCCTTCATGTTCTCGGCAATGACCAGCGGTCCCGCAACTTTCACGACTCTACCGACTTCCATTCTAACTCTCCTTGAATAGATCTGTGCCCACGGCCTTGATGACGAGGTGCCTGAGGCGCTCCGACGCCATACTCGTCTCCTCCCCGAGCCCCCGTATACTGAGCACAACGGGAAAATCCTTCGTCCAGAGAAGGTCGATCTGTTCCTTCAGCTTACCCGCGACAGTATCAGATATGAGTATGAGCTTGTAATTTTTTTTCACTATGGATTTGAACCAGTCTTCGAGATCACCTGTGGTTTCATGGGAGAGATACACGTCGACACCGTAGGGCTTGAAGCCGAGTATGTTCCTCTCTTCTCCGATAATTGCTATGCTAGCCATATATGCTCCGCATGTACTTCCTGATCTCCTGTACCGGGATACCCGATATTTTTCCCATGAAAACGGTCCTGAGGTTCGCCAGCTCGATCTCCTTCATCCGCAGGTACGCGAAGAGCGGCTCCAATCCGAAGGTAACGAACCTGCTCTCACGCAGGTACCGTGTGAGCGCATCCTCGCAGAGCCGTTCTATTCCGACGACAGTCTCCTCCTCGTCAGCGGTTTTCTCGGCCTCCCTGAGAACGCCCGCCAACGGAGAAAAAACTATCCGTGAGGAAAATCCCTCCGGATTGAGATCGAGACCGTCTTCAAGGTGCTCCACATCGATGGTGCCGAGAGGTATGTACCGGGACCGGATCTCCGAACGCTTCATGCCGCGAACCTTTATGCGCATGCACATGACGATATTCCGTGTATCGATCTCGAAGATGAAATATGATTTGATAAATTCGTTCGGGCATTGTTCCAGGAGACTGAATACCTCTTCGTAGTAGGCCCGGTCGCACGCCGTGTCGATTTCCACACCACCCGCTTCTCTCAGCCCCTTTACCTCGTTGTACGTCCTGAAGAGGACCTCCCCCGTCTGGGTGGCCCTTCCCTCGGCCAGCAGCGTCTTCAGCGCGCCGTACCCGTAATTGGAGAGCTCGAGGAGGGAGACCGGCGTGTGCATCTCGGGAGCCATCTCCTCCTTCAGTATTATCTTCAGTATTTCGTAGTCGTACTTCAGCCTGAGCAGCCGTTTCATCTCGTCCTCTAAAACGAGAGAACAGATGATATTGAATGTAACGCTGAAAGATTCCTCGAGCTCGTCGAGGAGTACTTCGATCGTGCCCTTCGCTGATCCGATCCCCGTTATTTCGGTAAACGTGGATACGAAGCCGTCATCCCGCGCCGAAAGGAGCGTGTTTAAGCCGGTCTCATCCAGCAGCTTCGTTTCCAGCGCGCGAATACGGGCAACGGCATAGCCGTACTCGGTGTTCTCGACGAACGGCCTAGTCATCAGCATTGAACAGCTCCCACGCCTTCTGCTCGAGATCGTTTCTTCCATACCTGAAGAGGCTGTCGATGGAGATATTTGTTTCGATCTTGCCCTTTCTCAGGACGGCGCCCCAGGGAAATTCCCCGCGCTCCTCCGCCATGGTAAAGGATCTTTTCGTCTTCTCGTTCAGCTTCTTCACGAGACCCTGAAGCTCCCGGTCGGTGCCCTTGGCGCCGAACATGATCTCGGCATCCCCGCCGACATCGCCGCCGGAAGCGGCCCGGATGAGCGATATCATGGTATCCTCGTATTCGGAAAAGGACTGGTCCACGAGCTTCCGGTAGGCTTCGCTGAACGCCCTGTCCATCCAGTCCTGCCGCACCTGGAGCACACCCTTTCGCTCCTGGAGGCGGCGGTTCAGAACGTTCCGCTCCTTTTCCTTGACAAACCGCTCCTGCAAAGCGGTTTTCTTCCGCTCATAATAGGCGGCAGCCTCTTTCCTGCCCTCATCGCGAATCACCTGCGCCTCGGCCCGTGCGGCCTTGATTATCTCTTCAGCCTGCTCCCGGGCGTCCGCGATGATTCGGTCAATAATTGCCTGAACCGACATACGGTTTCTCCAAAACTTTCAACGTTCTAAAAAGTCAGGAACAGCCACACGAATATGGAAACGAGAAGACCCAGTACCGCGTAAAACTCCACGAGGACCCCCATGACCAGGGCCTTTCCCATTTCCCCCTCCTGCTTGGAGATGAGATTCACGCCTGCGGCGCAGACCTTTCCCTGATGTATGGCTGAAAAAAGTCCGGCAATGGCGATCGGCAGGTTCATGAAAAGCACCTCGAGTCCCTGCGTAAGCGTGAGCTGAACGACCTGCCCGGTTAAAAGGCCGATCTTCTGTATCGTTAAAAAACCCATGACGAATCCGTATATGCCCTGGGTACCGGGAAGCGCGACGAGCAGTATGAACTTTCCGAATTTCTTCGGATCTTCGCTCATTGCACCCGAAGCTGCTGTGCCGACAAGCCCGATTCCCTTGGCCGATCCGGTTCCCGATAAAGCGACCGCAATCGCGGCTCCCGCGATTGCCAGAAAAAGACCGACATTCATGCTATCCTCCTGTGCTCTGCTTCAATTCAGATTGATTCCGGTTACTTCTGCCGTCGGCTCATTGGACGCCGGCATATTGCAAAAAGTCCGCGATAATCCCGTAGGCGGCCGGCCGGATAAAGCCGGCAGGCTCGTGGGGGCTCAAACCGAACGGATATTCGGTCTCCGCATCCTCAGACCCGGGATTCGGACCTTCTCTTCATATATGTATACTTCCTCTTCTCCGTAAACGCCTCGAGGAGCTCGCCCTCGCCCGTATAGAACTTGGTAAAAAACTCCATGAACTGCAATCGTATTGAATGCACGAAAGCGCTGAGCCCGCTTATAAAGAGGTTGAACAGGTGACCGACGATCAGCACGACCACGAATCCGATGATCCCAATAATCGGCATCTGCTTTACCATGCCCGCCAGGGTATTCATGACACCGGCGATGACACCCGTTGCGAGCCCGAGCGCCAGGAGCCTCGAGTAGGAAAGAACGTCTCCGAGAACGCCCGAAACCCCGTAGAGCGTGAACAGCCCCTTGCCTATGCGCTTTATGGGATTGAGCGTGCTTCTTTCCGAAAAAATGATAATGATACCCGCCCAGAGCGCGAGGAGTACGTAGAAAAGCGTACCCAGGAGCTGTTCGGCCTCCGGCATAAACCGGGTAAGCACCTTCGGTACCGGTGCGAGCAGGAGGAAGATCCACGGCAGATGATCGCACACCGCTTCGACCCACTCGCCCTCCTTCAGGAGCATGTATATCTTTACGATATAACCCGCTATGAGATGGACGACCCCGAGCGCAAGGGAAAGCGCGAAAAAGGTGAGTACGTCCTTGCTTGAGTCGAACAGCATAATTCTGTACCGGGCCTCCTTCAGCCACTGGAGGTTTTCGGGCAGAAGATCGAAATTGATACCGAAGACCGTGCCGATGAACGCGCCGACCACGAACGTCGAGCATCCCAGTATGAAAAAGAGCTTCAAAAACTTCTTCATCGGTGTTGGATGCTTGATGAGGCTCATGCCGATCAAGGCGATGAGCGCGATGATGAGGCCGTATCCCGCGTCGGTGAGACATATTCCGAAAAAGAGCGCGTAAAACGGCATGAGTACGGGCGTGGGATCGATCTCCCTGTGGTTCGGAGGAGAATAGAGGTTGACGATAATCTCGAATGGAGAAACTACGGGATTGTTCCTGTACGCGACAGGAGGCACCTCGTCCTCCTCTTTCTCGACCTCGCAGGCATAGGCCGCGCCTTTTGATTCAACGACCTTCTTGAGGAGGTCCAGGTCCCGTTTTTTTATCCAGCCGCTTAAGACGAAGGTCTGCCCGGTAAAGAAGAATTTTTCCTTCGTGTCCTGCTTTTCCAGCTCCGTTTTGAGATAATCGCTGTAGAACCGCAGCGCCTTGATGCTGCGCGCTATCTTTCGCGCTTGATCTTGATGGCCCTTCTTCTCATTTCGAAGCTCGGTTAATTTTTTATTGTACGTGTCTACAAGCTCGGAAGGCGTATCCCCGGAACCTGCCAGGGGCAGCGGCTCGAAACGGTACTCCCGCTCGATCTCCCGGACCCGTTCGAGTACGGTTCGGTGATAGACAACGAGGAAATAAACATCGTCGCCGGATACCGGTTTCCCGCCCGCACCGCCATCGTCCCCCGCCGGCCGCTCCAGCCGCTCAATGTATACGAGATCATCATCAATATCGCGCAGCCGAGCAAAGCTCTCCTCGTCGAGCATGGAAATAAACGCACCTGAATCCTTTCGCTCTCCCAGTACCTCGTTCAGGCTCACGTTCAGACCCGTAAGGGGATAGAGCTCCTGCCTGCGCTGCTCTATCTCCCTGATCGAGGAGTCCACCCGGCCGATATTCCGCTCCACATCGAGCGCGTCGTTTCTCACGGACAGGGCGTCTTTCTCTTCCGCGTACTTTCTCAGCTCGCCCTTCGTTACCTCGTCCGGGGTTATGGAGAGTCTTTGGATGAGAGGAGGCTTTTCCTCGTACATTTCCAGAAATGCTATCGCCTTCTCCGTATCGAGCAGATCCCTTCTCAGCTCGGATATATACTCGCCCGTTTTCGCGATAACGGCCTTTTCGCTCTCCCACGCGTCAATTCTGTGGGGGTCGATCTGTACGACGGAGAGCTCCTGAAGGTCCTCGAGGAGTACGTCCATCGTCTCGTTATGCGCTGTAATCTCCACCTTTACAACGGGATCCAGTGCCATCGTTTATTCCTTTACTATTTCCCGGGTAATAAACCCCACGACAACTTCGATATTTTTACGGCAGAGCTCGTCGATCTTCTTCCGGCTCGTTTCCTCCTCCCGGGCGATATCACCGAGCAGCTTCTCCGTTTCGCGTTTACCGCTCTCTTCCAGGTCGGCGAAATCCTTCTTTAAAACAGTATCCTTCTCCACGATAAGCTTATCGTTCTCTTCCCGTGCTTTCCGGAGTATCGTTTTCGCCTGCTCCTTTGCCCGGGCAATTATCCCGGCACCTTCATCTTCCTTTTCCCTGATCCGGTGTATAACCTCTCCGGCCATCGTTTTCTCCAATCAGAAAAGATGCTGTATCAACAACAATAAACTACTGTATGACTGCGGATTCAATAACCAACCGATGCCTCTGTTTTTTCTTACTGCATTATGAAGTATAGAAAAGGGTAAGATCAATCCCCACGGGAGACAATTTTAGACGCTTACTCGTTATGAGCCCGCCTGCCTATACCCTATTATTTATAAAAAGAGAAAAATTTCAAACAATTTTCCTCATCATCCCGTTCAATCGATGAGATCAGGGATCCGGTCAGGACTGTCTACAGTATAATCAGGCGCCAATTCCTCGATTCTCGCCTGCGGATGGAAACCCCAGGTAACGTATATAGACACGATACCGGCCCTGTTCGCGGTTAGAATATCGTTCCTGCTGTCACCGATCATAACGGCCTTGTCCCTGTCGACTTCCAGCTCATGAAGAATATGATCTATACCCTCGGTCGACGGTTTTTTTGTGGCCAGTGTATCCCCTCCCACAACGAGCTCGAAATGCGAGGAAAGCTCCAGATGTTCCAGCAGCTTGACCGTATAACCGTACGGTTTATTGGTCAGCACGCTCTTTTTTACGGAATTCAGGGTCCGCAGCATCTCGTCCACCCCCGGATAGGGTCGGGATGTATCGAGAAGATGGAGTGTATACGCCTCCCTGAAAAGTTTGACAGCCTCGTCGAAATCCACCTTTAAATCTCCGAGGCATCGCTCCGTGAGCTTGACGACACCGTCGCCCACATATCCGATGACCTCCTCCACGCTCTTTCGCGGAAGGCCGTAGTGTGAAAGCATATCGTTTGCAGCGGAAGTAATATCCGTGCTCGTATCTATGAGTGTACCATCAAGATCGAAGATGCACATATCTATTTTCATTTTACGAATATATCGTTGCACCACGGTTTAATCAAACTTTCTGTTGAACGGGCGTCCCGGTTATTGTCATATTATAGCGAATACCGGGGTCGAGTTTCAGGAAATGAAGCCCACCCTACTCAAGTGTTGACAATAAAATGCAGCGGGGTCGAACATGCATATTCCCGACAGAGACCTGCGAAAGGCTTACAAGACGGCATTGAAGAGCGCGGTGGAGGCCGGGAGTCTTCTACGGAAACGCTTCCGCGCGGGAGAAACCACCGTCAACTCGAGCCTTCCCCATGATCTTAAGCTCGACATAGACGTTGAGACGGAAAACCTCATCACCGGTATCATCGAGCGCCGTTTTCCCCATCACGGTTTTGTCTGCGAGGAGGGAGGCAACCGCAGGGAAGAGAGTGAGCACAGATGGATAATCGACCCCCTGGACGGAAGTGTCAATTTTTTCAGGCACATACCCCACTTCTGTACCTCGATCGCGTACAGGCAAAACGAAAAAGACATGCTCGGTATCATATTCGATCCGGTCGGAAACGAGATCTTTGCGGCCGTTCACGGCGCAGGGGCATTTCTGAACGGCAGCCCCCTGAAGAGAAAAACCGTTTCATCACTCGGGGAAGCTGTCATATCGGGCGGATTCTACAAAACCCGTGCTACCTTGAACGGTATTCGAATACTCGAAAAGCTCGCGCCGCTGGTTAAAAAGGTCCGCTTCTTCGGGTCCGCGGCGCTCGATCTCTGCTACCTTGCATGCGGACGCGTGGACGGTTACATACAGCAGCATGTGAGCGACTGGGACATAGCGGCGGCCGCCTTTATCGCGGAGGCAGCGGGTGCCCGGGTGGAGGTGACACGGTCGGAAAGCAAGCTGAACGTCATCGCCGCTGATGAGAAAATATTCGATGAGCTCAAGTCCTATCTCTGAGAGGCGGGAGCCGAATTCCATACAGTACGGGTGATTTAAATGAAAGTACTCATACTTCGGGTCACCATCATTATACACGGCGCCGTGTCCCTGAAGGATAAAAGAAGGGTCATAAGGGCCATTAAGGACAGGATATGGTCCAAGTTCAGGGCGTCCATATCCGAGATAGCGGAACATGACGCAAAACAGAAAGCCGTGCTCGGAATCGTTTACGTGTCCAATGAAAAGAGCCTCCTGGAACGAATCATGAACAAGATGATTAACCTTATCGATGAGAGCTTTCCCGGTATGCTGGGGGATTACGAGTATACGGTGGAGCACTACTGAACACACGGCGTACGGTAAATACATGAACGATACAGCGGTATCCGAGCTTCACCCGCAGAAAGGGGAATTACCGGTACCTTCCGTGAAGGACCACCCCGTTATGGGTAGGTGAAAACCCGAATTCGAGTAAATGTTTCAGAAAAGGACTGTCATGAACGTCCTTTCCGTTGATTTTCAGGACCCGTACAACCCCCGGTGACCCGGCCCGCCGTTCAGCCGTTTCCCTCAAGACCTCGAGGTAATCGCCGATGTGCGGATCGTCACCGACGGTCCTGAACTCGAGCGAGGAACCCCTTCCTCTTGTTATGAGAACGGGTTTTACGCCGTGAAAAACCACGTGGTTCGTTTTGATCCGCCTCGGAAGCCCCAGCTCCATCCCCTCCAGCCTCACCCCGCACAGTGAGGCGGGGTCCGCGGCATTCATACGATATATTCGATCGCCCGGCAGGTTTCTTAAAAGCTCGTACGCCTCAGGCGACGCGAACTGGAGCCCGGACCTGACTCCCGCTCCGTCAAAAAACCGTCCCCCGATCACCTCGCCGGAGAGCTCCATGATTCTGAGCGATCTGAAGAGCCTGAACCAGCTCATTACCGGAAGCTCATTCGATACGAGCTCCCTGAAAAGCACGCCGTATCGCATAAGGAGCTGCCGGGCCCGTTCCCTGTACAGCTCCTCCTCCTCGAGCTGATCAAGTAACTCTCCGTCCGTGTCCAGAAGGTACCAGTTGCCGGAAGGGCCCCTGCTCCATCTCGATGCCCGGGGCCGGTACCGCCCCGCGGGCGGACCCGTTTTACCGGTATAGCCGAATCCGTTTGCGACGCCTTCCCGTACAGCCGCATAACCGTCATTCGACACGACACCGTTCCAGGCAAGCTTCCACAGCATTTCGGTGAGTTCTGCACCATCGATACGGAGGCGGGAACGCAGGTCCTCAAAACCCCATTTTCCCGCACTGCCGGCAAACAGGTCGTCCGTTTCACGTCTCCTTCCGCGGCCCCGGAGGAAGAGCCGCCTGTCCTCCTCCAGGCAGAATGAAGTTTTCTCCCTGCCGCACCCGAACCATATGAGGCCGCTTTCTCTGAAGAGCCGGTCGAGCAGTGCCGGTTCGTAGCCTTCCACCCTGACGGGAAATATCTCCTCCTCCCACAATTCCGCCGCGCAGGGATATCCGAAAAGCCGGTCAAGGCAGGATTTGAGCTGCTCGATTCTTACATCAGCCTGCCCGTTCCTTACCTGGAAACCGTTTTCCAGGCCATTCCCGAAGCGGACGATCGACTGATGACACGCGAGGAAGAGGGGAAGTAACTCCACATCAAGGGGTTTAAGGGACGGACGCGCGCGGCGCCTCTTCAACCTGAGCATCATTTCGAGTACCCGTACGTCGCAGAGCTCCCTGTGTCCGGTTCCCTCCTGTATCACATCGAAGATGATATCTCCCCGTGACGCAAGCAGGCGGACGGCTTCAGACAGTCTCGGTTCCTTCAGTCCGAAAACCTCCTCTAAACGGCCCGGCTTCACGGGACCCTCGTACCGAAGCCACTCTCCCACCACCTCCGATAGGGATGAATCCCCCTTCTCCTCATCTATCTCAGGAATGAAGAGCAGTTCGAGTATTCGGACGAGCGTTTCAAGGGACATGACCGAGGGTATGCCGGCATCCGGAAGTGTGACGAAACACGCCTTTCCCGCCATTTCCTCGATCCAGCACGAAGCCTCACCACCGTATACTTCCCGCACGGCTTCAATGAGCTCTTCCCATTCGTCCTCAGGAATCGCAACCCGTTCCTTCACCCATTCGAAGAGGTCCTCGGCGGAACCGGGAACCCAGCCCTGATCGAGCCTCTTGAGCCTTCGCATGAAATCCCGTATCAGCTCGCGGGGAATAAGCGGCCTGAGGTCGCGTGATCCGAGTACCTCCTCGACGACGTCCATACCGGGTTTTTTCACCTCTATACCCTCGGGCTTATCGTCGCTGTACATGCGGACATGTATCTGCTTGTGGAGTATGGAACGTGCAAAGGGGCTGGGGGTTTCCGAATATACGTGCCCGACCTCGATTTTTCCCAGTTCGACCTCGCCGAGCACTCCTAGAAGGGCGTCGAGGTCGAAATCGTCCTTCAGGCAGGCACGCCACGCTTCAACGGTCACGGGGAAATCTTCGAGACCCCCGACGGACTGCAGCAGGCGTTTCGATCTGAGCCTGTTGAGCCAGAGCGGCATGCGCCGGTTGAATCCCGACCTGAGAAGGAGCAGCGATGTCGAGGCGCCCTCCCTGAAACGGGCTCCGAATATGCCGGTGTTTCCGAGGCTTCCGAGCAAAAGCGGCATGAGGGTATCCGGCCCCACGAGCGCCATGAGTTCGCGGGCGGACGGATAAACGGTATTCGGCCCGGTCTCGATCAGCACGGTATCCTCATCGTGATATACGCCCGCCTCCTCTCCGTACCGTTCCTTCCATGCCTGCTTCAGTGCCAGCCCGAAGGGCGCAAGGACCCTCCCACCCCACGGCGCGTGAATGACAACCGCCCGGGCGCTCGCTTTTCCGGCGGAAGAGAGATACTCGACAAGGACCTGGTGACGGTGGGGTATGATTCCGCACTGGCGCTCCTGCTCCTCGATGTATTCGAGAAGCGATTCGGCTGTTTTGCCGTCAATGAAGTATTCCGCAAGGAGCGCCGGGTCCTTCCCGTCCCGCATGATACCCGCGGCTTCCTCCATCAGACTGGCGATCTTCTCGGAAAAGTACCAGCTGCGCCCCGTATATTCCGCTTTCCAGAAGGGGACGAAAACCGCGGGCCACGCGGCTGGAACGACCTCGACGTTCTGATGATCTATGGATACGATCCTCCAGCTCTGCGTACCGAATACGAAAACATCACCGACCGAACGCTCCCACACGAACTCCTCGTCGAGATCCCCTATCCTGTCTCCGCTGCCCTGTACTCGAAGTCCGTAGTAACCCCTGTCGGGTATGGTACCGCCCGCCATGTAGACAAGCCTGAGGACCCCCTCCCTTCCCTTCACCGTGTTCGTAGCCGGGTCCAGCACCAGCCTGCTCTTCAGCTCCCGTATCCTGGTTTTTTGGTAACGGCCCGTGAGCATCTCGAGCACGAGGTCATAGCTCTTCCTCGTAAGGTCCCGGTATGAAAAACATCCCCTGATAAATCCGAAGAGATCGTCCCTGTCCCATGCCTGAACGCCCGTCATTGACAGAATGACCTGAGCGAGGACGTCGAGCGGACAGCGGGGGATATACGTATCTTCTATTTCACCGTCAACGATGAGCCTGGCCGCCACGCCCGATGATACGATGTCCTTTACAAAGAGGGGATAGACGAGGGCCCTGCATACCGCGCCGACTGTATGCCCCGCTCTTCCGGCCCGCTGCAGCGCAGAGGACACCGAAAAGGGCGTCTGCACCATGACAACCTCGTCGAGGTCCCCGATGTCAATGCCGAGCTCCAGCGAGCTCGTGGCCACGATGGCCTTGAGCTCCCCTTGCCTGAGCTTATTCTCCACGAGGGTCCTGATCTCGCACGAGAGGGACCCGTGATGGGCGTATGCGAGCCGGTCGCCCGCCTGTGCGTTGATGAGACGCGTGAGCCTCTCCGCGGTGCGCCTGCCGTTCGTGAAAATGAGGGTCGAGCGGTTCTGTCCTATGATCTCGACCAGCTCCCGTGCCAGCCGGTCGAATACGGTATCATCCGTTTCTCCCCGGTCAGTGCCTCCTTCGGGCCCCTGCCCGTCACTGCGGCTTTTTCCCCTTTCGGTCACGGCCCCATCCGGTCCGTCCCAGGGGATACGGACCCTGATGTCGTATTTCTTGCCTCCGTGGACTGAAACGGTCCGGACCTTTCTCTTTTCATACGAATACTCCCCGTTTTTCATCGGCCCGATATTCATCGGCCTTTGCCCGCCCACGAACTCAGCCAGCAGGGACAGGGGTTTTGCCGTTGCCGTAAGCCCGATCCGCTGGAACTCACCCGCCAGGAGCGTCACCCGCTCCACGGCGGTCATGAGATGCGTCCCGCGCTTGTTCGGCGCGACCGCGTGTATTTCGTCGAGCAGGACGGTTTTCACGAATTCTAGTATTTCCATCGAACGGACCGAGCTGAGAATGAGGTTGAGGCTCTCGGGGGTCGTGATGAATATCTCAGGGGGCCGCCGTATCATCTTCCGCCGTTCGGACTGCGGGGTATCCCCGCTTCTCGTCTGCACCCTGATCAGCGGAAATTCCGCCCCGGCTTCCGTGAAAACCGCCTCCAGCTCCTTGAGGGGCTTTAAAAGGTTGACCCTGATATCGTTGTTCAGGGCCTTGAGCGGAGAGACATAGAGGAGTGACGTGCGGCCGATGGGCCAGGCGCCCGTAATGAGATTATTCAGGCCCCAGAGAAAACCGCACAGGGTCTTGCCGCTTCCGGTCGGAGCGTTGACGAGGAGATGGTTACCCTTCGCGATCAGGGGCCACGCTTTCGCCTGTACCTCTGTCGGCCCGCCGTATTTCCGAAGAAACCAGTCGCGAACGAGCGGGTGGAAGCATGAAAGAGCCGAGTGGTTGTCCATGCACACCATGATAATTCGGTGCCGAATCTTTTACAATTGGCAAATTAAAAGGTCATTATAAGTGGATCACCCGGACAGGTTTTACATAACATTTAAAACGGTCAAATGCGAAGGATGCCCGTCTGGAAGAGGCCGAGAATAATCGCGGCGAGCATGAGAAGAAGCGTCACCCTTCCGGACCACCGGTGAATTACGCGCAAACGGGCCTTGCGCTCCTTTCCTTCCGAGGTGAATATGAGCTTCCCGAGGATGGGCGTTACTATAAAGGAGATGAGTGCGAGCAGGCCGAACCAGGAGTGAACGGCACGCAGGTGTATTCCGGAAGCAAGCTGTATCATGACCGCCATCGCGGCTATGCCGATGCCGCCTAGAAAGGCGCCTGCTATCCCCACGCGTTTGTGATTCGCAAGCCACCATTTTTTCTTCTTCATGTACCGGGAAATGAGAAGCCCGAATCCCATGAGAAATGATGACATGAGCATGGTGATAATATGAATGGAGAAGAGATTAACGGACGGCATCTTCTGTTCCCCCCTCCTCTTCGAGGAGGTCTGGCGGAGTGGAATTTACACCCATGGTTTACTAATACAATAACACGAAGACCGGTTCCGGCAATACCGGAATGGGCGGCTCCTCCCGTGAGCCATGGCCGAAAAATACCATCTGCGCATTGTGTGCATGAATGCCTACTCGTGCAGAACCGGCCCGCGGATCCACGGGACCGTTTTACCGGGAGGGGGTGTTCTCCTGCAGATGCCTCACGAAGATATGGCCGATGATCTTCGCCTCGATCCCCTCCACCGCCGAGAGCGCCGCTGAGATCGTCGTGATATAGGGAATATTGTGGGTGATGGCCGCGAGCCTGATCGAGTAGTCGTGGATCTGTGAGGATTTCCCGAGAGGTGTGTTGATAAAAAGATCGAGCTTCGTACTCTTTATATAATCGAGCACGTTGGGATGGGACTCGTCTATCTTCTGAATGACCTCGGCCCAGACATCGTTCTCCCACAAGTATGCGGCCGTGCCGCGCGTGGCCAGGATACGTAAACCGAGGTCACTGAGCTTTCGTGCAACCGGGAGTATCGCGGGTTTGTCCGGATCGTTGACACTGATGAATACCGATCCCTTTACGGGCAGGGGTGTCCCGGCACCGAGCTCGGCCTTGTAAAAGGCCTCCCCGAAAGAGGCACCCGTACCCATGACTTCTCCGGTGGAGCGCATCTCGGGTCCGAGCAGGGGGTCTGAGCCGGGAAAACGGTCAAAGGGCAGAACCGCCTCCTTTACCGATACATACCGCGCCTCGAAATCATCACGCAACCCCTGTTCCCTGAGGGTCCTTCCCATAATGGCCGCGGTTGCGATCCTTGCCAGATGAAAACCGGTGGCCTTCGATACGAATGGAACGGTACGGGATGCGCGCGGATTAACCTCCAGAATGTAGACTTCCTCATCCTTCACGGCGAACTGGATATTAATAAGCCCCACCACGCCGAGCTCCCGTGCTATGAGGCGGGCCTGCCGCTTCATCTCTTCTATCCACTTCGGACTGGACTTCACCGGGGGAATGGAGCATGCGGAGTCGCCGGAATGTACGCCCGCTTCCTCTATGTGCTGCATGACACCGCCGATGATTACGTTCGTGCCGTCCGAAACCGCATCGATATCGTATTCGAATGCGTCTTCCAGAAACTTATCGATCAGCACTGGATTCTCACCGGAAATATTGACGACCTCCTCGAGGTAGGCGTGAAGGGAATCGGGATCGTACCGTATCGCCATCTTCCTTCCACCGAGAATATACGAGGGCCTTACGAGCACGGGATAGCCGATTCTTTTCGCAATGCGCATCGCCTCGGCCGCGTTCTTGGCCGTTCCGTTGTTCGGCTGCCGGAGCCCGAGCTCCTCGATGAGTGAAGAGAACCGTTCGCGGGATTCGGCCCTGTCTATGGAATCCGGCCGGGTCCCGAGTATTTTCGCGCCCAGTTTCTCGAGTTTCCGCGCGATATTGAGCGGAGTCTGACCGCCGAACTGGACGATGGTGCCGATCGGTTTCTCCTTTTCGATGATGTTCATCACGTCTTCGAGCGTAACGGGCTCGAAGTAGAGGCGGTCCGATGTGTCGTAGTCCGTGCTCACCGTTTCCGGATTGCTGTTCACCATGATGCTCTCGTAGCCGAGGTCCCTCAGCTCAAACGACGCCTGGACACAGCAGTAGTCGAACTCGATGCCCTGCCCAATCCGGTTCGGGCCGCTTCCGAGGATGAGGACCTTCTCCCTGTCGGTAGGCACCGTTTCGTCTTCAGAGTCGTAACTCGAGTAAAAATAGGGGGTAGACGCCTCGAACTCGGCCGCGCACGTGTCGACCGTCTTGTACACGGGAAGCACTCCCTCCTTCTCCCTCCGCCTGCGGATCTCGAGTCCGTCCGTACCGCACAGATACCCTATGTGCTCGTCCGAAAGCCCCGATGTCTTCGCCTTTCTCAGTGCCGATCCGCTCGTGCCTTCACGCTTCACGGTATCGATCATCAGGGCGGCCTTCTTGAACATCATGACGAACCAGGGATCAATGCCGGTCAACCGGGAGATTTCTTCCTCGCGGGCACCCCTCCCCAGGGCTTCTATAATAAAGGGTATCCTGTCGGGCGAGCTCTTCGATATTTCGGAGAGCAGCTCGTCGACCGATTTTTCCCCGGTTTCCCTGTACCACGGTTTCGAGTGCTCGAGCGCCCGAAACCCCTTGAAGAGCGCTTCACTGAACGTCCTGCCGAGGGCCATAACTTCACCCACGGACTTCATCTGTATGGAAAGTTCCCTCACCGTACCCGGAAACTTTTCAAACGCGAACCTGGGCAGCTTGATCCCCACGTAGTCGATGACGGGCTCGAAGGAAGCCGGCGTCTTTTCGGTTATGTCGTTCGAAATCTCGTCGAGCGTGTACCCCACCGCCAGCTTTGCCGCTATCTTGGCTATGGGAAATCCCGTTGCCTTGGAAGCGAGTGCCGAGCTCCTCGAAACCCTGGGATTCATCTCGATGGCGACGATGCGTCCGGTCTCCGGGTCCATGGCAAACTGGACATTGGAGCCTCCCGTTTCCACACCGATCTTACGAAGTATGGCGATCGACCCGTCCCGCATGTACTGGTTTTCCCGGTCCGAGAGGGTCATGGCCGGTGTAACGGTGGCGCTGTCGCCCGTGTGAATACCCATGGGATCGATATTCTCGATGCAGCAGATGATGACGGCATTGTCGTTTTTATCCCGCATCACCTCGTACTCGAATTCCTTCCAGCCGTAGATCGATTCCTCGACCAGAACCTGGTGCACGGGACTGACGTCCAGTCCCCGGTGCACGGCGTCCAGGAATTCCTCCCGTGTCCTTGCCAGGCTTCCTCCGGTGCCGCCGAGCGTGAAGCTCGGCCGAATAATGAGGGGCAGCCCGATCTTTTTTTGAAATGCCTGAGCTTCTTCCATCGATTCCGCGATGGCGCTCCTGGGCGTATCGAGGCCTATCTCATCCATCGCCTCCTTGAAGAGCTCCCGTTGTTCCGCCTTTCGGATAACGTCAATATCCGCGCCTATGCTCTCCACACCGAAGCGGCGGAGCACGCCCTCACGGGAGAGCTCGATCGCGAGATTGAGCGCCGTCTGTCCTCCGAGCGTGGGGAGAAGCGCGTCCGGACGCTCACGGGCTATGATCTGTGAAACCGATTCGAGATCGAGGGGTTCGATATAGGTGCGGTCCGCCATGCGCGGATCCGTCATGACGGTCGCGGGATTACTGTTCACGAGAATAACGTCATAGCCCTCTTCCTTCATGGCTTTGACCGCCTGCGTCCCCGAATAGTCGAACTCACACGCCTGTCCGATGACGATGGGGCCCGAGCCTATAACGAGAATCTTTTTTATGTCGCTTCGTTTCGGCATGGTCAGATGGACCTCACGAACTGATCGAAGAGGAAGAGCGTATCATGGGGCCCCGGTCCGGCTTCAGGGTGAAACTGCACGGAAGAGAGCGGCAGCTTCAGGTGACGCAGTCCTTCGAGCGTTCCGTCGTTCAGGTTGACGTAGGTTGCCGCCGTTTCACTCTTATTCAGGGTGTCCATATCCACGCTGAACCCGTGGTTCTGTGATGTGATGTAAACCCTGCCCGACTCCTCGTTTCTGACAGGGTGGTTGCCGCCGTGATGTCCGAACTTCAGCTTGAAGGTCTTTGCACCGAGGGCCTGCGCCACGATCTGATGCCCGAGGCATATCCCGAACAACGGGACCCTGCCGATCAGGTCCCGAACGAGATCGACCACACCCCCGAGTGCCGCCGGATCTCCCGGACCGTTGGAGAGCAGTACACCGTCGGGCTTCGTGCCCAGTATATCGGAGCAGGCGGCATTCGCGGGAAAAACCTCGACCCTGCACCCGCGCACCGCGAGCTCCCGCAGAGAGCTTATCTTGATGCCGCAGTCCAGAACCGCGACGCGCTTTCCGTCTCCGTCCGAGTAGAGATAGGGCTCTACGGTCATGACCTCCTTTACGAGGTCTCTTCCCACGAGACCGGGCGATTCTTTCACCCTGTCCAGGAAGAGGCTCCGGTCGAGGGTCCCGGTCGTTATCCCGGCTTTCATGGCACCCTGCTCGCGCACGTGCTTTGTTAATGCGCGCGTATCCACCCCCTCCACACCGATCACGCCCGATCTGTTGAGGAAACCGGCAAGGTCCGTGATAATCCTGTTGTGCAGATGAGCGCCGCCCGTTTCCTCTGCAGCGGGTTCGTAACGGGGCGGACCGGGATCGAGCACTGATTCTCCGTTCTTTATCTCCACTCCCGCATACTCCTTGACCACGAAACCGCTCGTATGCACGCGCGTAGATTCGTTTTCACCGTTCCGAATCCCGTAGTTGCCGATCATTGAAGCGGTCATGAGCACGATCTGGCCGCAGTACGAAGGGTCGGTGATGATCTCCTGGTATCCGGTAAGACTGGTATTGAATACGATCTCTCCGAACGTTTCGCCCGGACCGGTAAAGCTTTCGCAGTCGCAGTACCAGCCGTCTTCAAGGAGGAGCAATGCTTTCATGGTTGTATGTTTTAAGGGTATGGGTACGTTTGACGGGTACGATTTCAGCGCTGCACTACCCGCATTCCGTGTGAGTTTTGAAAGGAAATTAGCGCAAACCCGTCAGCCCGTCAACCCTATTCGTGAAGAGGGCCTTTTTTGTCTTCGGAAAAAACCTCTGCGGAGAATATGTATATTTCAGTGTCAGGGTCCCGCCACGCATCACCCGGAAGGCCGGCCTTGTAGCAGGTATGCTCAAGAAACGTATCCCTGTCCCAGCTCTGTTCGGTCGCCACCTGCGGCAGGAGGAGTCCCTGGTAAAATCCTCGTTTCATCACGAGCCCGTGTTTTCCCACCTCCACCTCGTCAACGCTCCGTATGCGCTTGAGTGGAGACATGACCGAGATCTCCAGGTCGATACCGCCGTACTCATCAGGCGAAAGCGGGGGAAACCGGGGATCCTTGAACGCGGCCGCCTCGGCCATCTCGATAACCGACAGGTAAAGGGGTTTCAATGCCTGAACGTACCCTATACACCCCCTGAGACTGCCGTTTTCATGTAAAGTGACAAAAGCCCCGCAGTCCTCCTTTACCTTCTCGCTTACGGGTTCGGCCTCCGGCTGGGGACCCAGACCGAGCTTGAAGCCGATCGTTTTCCTGGCAAGTGCAAGAAGCCATTGTTTTTCTTTTATGCTGAGCATGATCGTTTCTCCATTGCGGTTTTCCGCGCGCCGCCTCAATACAGGGCGGCGGCCAGGTACCCGACGACCCTTCTCCTGTCCCCCGATACCTCGCCGGAATCCCGGTAATCGAGCACCGCCGATTTCCCCAGGCCCGTCTCCCCGGCTATAAGCATCGCGGTCAACACGCCGGCAAATCCGCACGCCTCGCATTCTCCGGCCTGAATGCACGAAAGAAGCGATTCGGTGTCCATCTTACTCAGTTCCTCCCTGAAACGCCCGTCAAGAGCCGAAGCCTCTATACGTGAGTGGTAGTGGGAGAGGTCGGTGCTCACGATATAAATAATTTTCCCGCCGGTCTTCTTCCCCATACGTAGAAGAGTTTTTTTAAGAAAGACCGCCCCGTCCAGTGTCTGCTCTCCGAAGAGAAGCGGAACAATCCTGGTACCGGGCATGGCGATCTGTATGAAGGGAAGCTGGACTTCCACCGCGTGTTCGCCGAGATGCGCCTCCTGATAAAAATCGATCCGCCCGTCTGAATCCGCGAGCAAAGTGGAAATATCGAGATCCACCTCCACCTCGCCGAGCGGTGTCCGGTATGCAGAATCGAGATTGACCGATATCCCCGGAAACGCGGCCTGATGGGCCGTACCGATGATTACGGCCGTGTCGAATTTAAACCCGCGCAGGAGCGCGTAGGCGTGTGCCTGCACGGCACCTGAAAAAATATAACCCGCATGCGGTGCAATGACGGCTACCGGAGGCCGCTGCCGGGGATCATCCACCCCTGCTTCGGCAATGGACTTTTCAAGTGCACCAACGTCCACTTTCTGAAGGTAACCTTCCACCATGTTCTTCAGGTCGTCCTTCTCGTCGGGGTAGAAAAGCCCGCTGACAACGGGATGCCTGAGCGTCTTTTCCCTTTTCATATCGCCCTCGCTTGAAAAACCTTAACCGCCCTTCCTCAATTGTATTATAGCGGCAGGCCCTTTACAAATCTTTTCTATTCAACGGGCTGGGTACGGCGCCGGCGGAATGCCGCTCACGGGATGTAGAGGGAAATCGTACTAATAACGTATACCGTTAACTTCTTCGTACATTGCGATGATATTTTCCGGAGGGACCCCGGCAAGGATATTGTGGACCTGGTTGAAAATGAAGCCGCCGTCCTTCATGAATATTTCCGTATTCTTCCTGACCTCTTCCCGAACCTTCCGTGGTGTGGATTCCGGAAGAATATACTGCGTATCAACACCGCCTCCCCAGAAGACAATGTCTTTTCCGAATTCACGTTTCAATCTCGCGGGCTCCATACCCGCGGTATTGGTTTGGACGGGGTTGATAATATCCACCCCCGCATCTATCAAATCGGGGATGAACTCGGATATCGCGCCGCAGCTGTGCAGGAATACATAAAGATCGGACTTCTCCTTTATCATCCTGTACATTTTTTTATGCCGTGGGAGGAACAGCTCCCTGTACATCGCAGGAGAGAGCATCGGTCCCGTCTGCATGCCGAGGTCGTCCCCCATCTGTATTATCTGCACATAGGGCGATACCGCTTCCAGCAGGGGTTCGAGATTTTCCAGGTGAATTTCGGTGAGCTTATCGAGCATTTTCTCCATCTCAGCCCTGCTGCTGATCAGGTTGATAAGAAACTCATCGTTCCTGTAGAGAAACTGGCCCCACTCAAACAGGTTGCCCCCGAAACCGACCATGATCGCATAGTCCGTTTCCTCGTAGAGTTTTTTTGCCTTATTCCTGAGCACTTTGAAAAAATCAGGGCGATTTGCGTTTTTCCAGAGGGGACCCTTCATATAATCCCACATCACCCTGTGCATATATCCTGAAAGATCGTCGAAATCATTTTTATGTAAATTGTAAAGGGGCCATACGGACTGATCAAAATAGCATGATCCCTCCGGCATCACAGCGATAATTTCCCCGTCGTCATGCACACAGACCCACGCGTTTTCCCTTTTTTCGACATGAAACCATGCGGGGAATCGTGCCTCTGAACCGTCCGGAAGCTTCCAGTCGATCCAGTCGGCCGGGTTATCGACGAACATACGGGCAAGGTCCACGGCATCGATCCGGAAGCGGTCGAGGTACCACTGCTCAGGTACGGATAGCTGCTGAACGGGATCATATATCCTTGTTTCTCCGTCTTCTATTCCGAGGTGTTTTTTTAAATCGTTGTAGGCGATGCCCATTATTCCCGTGGAACGCATGGCTCCACAGTCTACGGGAACCTTATCGGGCTCCCTGTGCCGCAAAGCCATTGTTATTCTTTCCCTCGGAGTCATGGAAAAATTCTCCTATTCACCGGAAACTGACAGTACCATTCCCGAGATGAAGTATTTTCTCAAAAGTATGAAAAGCAGTATTGTCGGGATGGAAGTGAATATCACGCCGGACATGGTATACGGCATAATGGTTCCCCCGCTGGGCCCTGACATGGATGCCAGTGCGATCATAACGGGACGGGCGACCGCCGAGCGGGTGAGCACCATACCGAACAGAAGATCATTCCAGATCCAGGTCATCTGAAACAACGCAACAACCGCGGTGGGAGCTATGGATTGAGGAAGAAATATGTACAGATACAGTTTTATCGGACCGCATCCGTCAATCTTGGCTGCATCCTCGATTTCTTTGGGTATGGTCGTGTAGAAGCCTCTGTAAACGAATAAACTGAACGGGATGCAGAGAGCCGCGTAGATGAGCACCATCCCCACTTTGGTATCATAGAGACCGATCGTGTAAAAAAACTTATAAACAGGAATGAGATACATTTGAAACGGAAAAAGTGTTCCGCTGTAAATAAGGAAAAACAGCAGGAAGTTGAACCGGGGCCGCAATCGTATAATACTGAATCCCGCCATTGAGGCGGCGATAATCGCAATTCCGGCACCGGATGCGGCATAAATAACCGAATTGAGGAAATGCTTGTGCAGTTTATAGATTTTAAAGGTGTTTCTTAAATTCTCGATGATTGAGATTTTCCTTGAAAACTGATAAAACTTTTGACTTATGAACTCTTCCGGGGTCTTGAATGCCACGAAAAAGGTCGTCCACACGGGAAGCAGCCACAGCAGCGCCAGTACACCAACGATGACATATAAGACGATCTTGTTGACGGATACTCGCATGCGCAACCCTCTGGGCTTGTGCGGTTAATAGTACAGCAAATCCTTTCGAGCCATTCGCTTGATATAAAAGAACGACACGGCTATTACAATAATCGAGAGCACAACCGATATCGCGGCCCCATATCCCATTCTGAAAATGATAAAAGTTTCCCTGAACATGGTAACGGCCAGTGTTTCCGACGAACGGTACGGACCTCCCCGCGTCATTACATAGATTATATCAAATGCCTTGAACGAGTTCACCATCGCCATCGTAATGACGATGGTCGTGATCGGCCTCAGCATGGGAAACGTAACATGGATGAAGGACTGCCATTTGTTTGCACCGTCTATCATCGAAGCTTCGATCTGCTCTTTCGGTATGGTGACAAGTCCCATCAAAAAAAGCACCATATTCATTCCAAGCTGCTGCCATGTCCATCCGATGAGCAGGGCGAAGGTGTTGAGAGGGACTCCGGTCAGCCATGAAATCTTCCTGTCAACACCCATCAGGAGCAGCAGGTTGTTCAGAACCCCCATTTCTCTGCTGAACATATATTGCCACATGATGCCGGTTGCAACGAAAGAGATGGTAATGGGAATGAAAAAGACCGACTTGAAGAATTTCTCGAACGCGATGCCCTTGATAAATATGGCGACCAGGAGCCCGCCCATCACCGGGAATACTATGGTGAAGGCCACCCATATGAGCGTATTCCTCAGTGAAACGATGAAATTCTCATCGGTCAGTATGGACCTGTAATTTTTTAAACCGATGAATACCGGCTTTTTCAAGCCGTCCCATTCGAAGAAGCTGTAGTAAATGTTCTGGAACATCGGTATGATGAGCAGTACTAAGACGAGCAGCAAGGCAGGGATGATGAAAAGATAGCTTATTACCCGCTCGTTTGTTTTCATATAACGAGTCTCTTTTTTCCCTGATGCCCAAAACGTCCGTTCAATAGTGGGGTATAACACTATTAAGTATAGTAATTATACCCCACAAAGGTTCCAGGCCCCAGATTGAGCCGACTCTGTTTTTAAGCAGCCTTCAGATCTCTTACTGTGCCGACCAGTATTCATCCGCGATCTTGTCCAAATCCGCCAGTACCGTATCCAGGGAATCGGGATCCAGCATGAATTCCGCGAACTTGTCGACCGCGGTTTCGCAGATGGGAGTCGGTGTCGCCTCCCAGTACCTGTTCACGATCGTGTAGTTCTCATTCACGATCGTGTTCATGAGGTCGATCTTCACCGGCGGCAGATAGTCGGCCTTTGACTGCTGATTCGCGGGAAAAGAGGTTATCATCTCAGCGAGAAACGCGTTCCCCTCGGGACCCATGAGCCAGTCCATGACCTTTTTCGCGGCTTCGAGGTTCGGTGCGTTTTTGCTCGCAAGGATCGGCATTGCCTCGAGTATGATGACTTTCCCGGCATCCGGATTATGCGAAGGGAGAACGAAAGCCCCGATCTTGTCCTCCGGAACGCCGTTTGCCGTGAGCACCGATGTATAGTACCACGTGCCGCACACGATCATGGCGAGCTTGTCCTGATTGAAGAGCACCGGCGAATCGGTAAAAAGGTCCGTTCCGGGATCGGTGAAATATCCATTCTCGATCAGTCCCTTCCAGACCTCGAATGCCTTCTTTACTCTCGGATCGGAATACTTCGCCCTTCCCTCGCAAAGGTCCACGTAGAGCTGGGGATCCTGCCCCATTATCATCTCCTCGAACATGATAAAGGTAGGCCAGCGTCCGAGAACGGTATGGAACAACGGTATCTTGCCGTTCGCCTTGAGGGTCTTGCAAACCTCCAGCAGTTCATCCCATGTTTCAGGAACACTGAGGCCGAGCTCGGCGAATACGTCCTTGTTGTACCAGACCGGCCAGTATTCGACGCCGTAAACGAGACCGTATCGTTTTCCGTCGAAGGTAAAGGCATCCCTCAATCCCTGTGAGTATTCGTCCTTGTGCTTGTCCCATATTTCCGTTACATCGGCTAACAGCCCCTGGTCGATGAGACCCTTCATTCTGTAGGTCGACCACCACGTAAAGAGCTCCGGAGCGCTGTCGGTTGGGAGGGCCGAGCGCGCAGCCGCGATAAAAACATCGGTGGACGGATAGGGTGACGGTACGATGTCGATACCCAGGATCTCCTTCGTTTTCGCCCCGGTTGCCTCGAAATAAGGCTGAAAATTCGGAGTCCCTCCCTTGTCGTGGATTAAGGTAATCGACACCTCTTCAGCCTCCTCCTCTTTTTCGCCTGCCGCGAACAGCACCGGTGCTCCAAAAAACACCAGGATCAGGCACGCGATCATGATTCTAACTGCGAGCGTTTTCATGTAATTTCCTCCTTTATTACTTTGAATTACACGATGAATAATTTTATCCGATGTGTTTGAAAAACGAAACACCTCCTTATTAATAAGACGTTGACTACATGTACAGTCTTCTTCCTGTTCTCCAACCATTCCATCATAAGGTGCCTCGCTCTTTTTTGTCAATATTGAATAACAGCGGGATATTTTCTTATTAAGAAAAAACATCATTATAGAAATGCTGAACGGGGAAAAAACTTGATAACAAGGTATTAAAATCATTAATAGAAAAATGCTTAGAGGAAGGTTGCCTTTTTAATCAATGCAAAAGAATTGTTGAGCGTAAAACATTAAGCACCGAAAGCACTGACCTGTAAGGGGCAAAGTATAAAGGTGTTCGGCTACAGATCGTTCTCCACGTCCACGAATACGACACTGATGCCGAACCGCTCTTCAATTTTTTTCCCGAGCCGTATGATGCCGGGCCGTTCGGTATTATAATGACCCGCGAAGATATAGTTGAGCCCCGTTTCCCGCGCAACGGCAGGAGTGCTCTCGCGGGCGTCCCCGGTAAGGAACGCGTCGACCCCCAGTCCGACCGCCCTTTCGATTTCGATCTTTCCGCCCCCGCTCACCACGTAGAGGGATTTCACCCTCCGGGGTCCGAACCGGTAGCACCGGGCCTCGGTACCGAGTGATTCCTCCACCCGCCTGAGCAGCTCGTCCAGCTCCACGGGGTTCTCATAGGTACCGATAAGGCCGAGGGAACGGTCCTCCCCCTCCGGCGGATCGATAGTGTCCGCTCGGATCCCCTCGAGTATGAGCCGGTTATGCGCGATTTCCGGGTGGAAATCGAGAGGAAGGTGATAGGCGAAGAGGCTTATATTGTTGGAAAGTATCGCCCTGACTCTCTCCTTTTTATATCCCCGTATGACGGGATCTTCATTTTTCCAGAACATGCCGTGATGAACCAGTATGGCATCCGCCTTTTTCCTTACCGCGGATCGGATGACTTCGAGGTTGATGCTTACCGCCGTTACAACGGTTTCGATTTCATCCCTTCCCTCTATCTGCAGTCCGTTCGGGGCGTAATCCGCCGTTCCCGCACTGTTCAGGTAATCGTTCAGCCATTTCTCCAGATCGTCGCGTAATACCACGGATCTACCTCCTCTTGAAGACCTTCTCAATATATGCCTTCGTATACCTCACGAAAGTCGGCCGCCCGTGTGGGCACAGGTGGGGGACGTTACAGTCGAACAGGTCGTCGACGAGGGAGAGGGCCTCCTCTTCACCGAGTACGTCTCCCTCCTTGACCGCGCTCCTGCACGCCGCTGTTTCAAGGAAAAAGGCGCGAAGGTCCCCTACCCTTGCGGGTACCCCTTCCCGGTAAAACCGGTCGAAAAAGAGCGAAACTATTTCCTCCTCCCGCTTCTCGGGTACGTAGGCGGGTACGGTAACGACATTGAAGCTCTCGTCACCGAAGGGCTCGATCTCGATTCCCGCTTCCCTGAACGCGTCGATGTTCTCCGCCATCTCCCCGTACCGATCGGCCGGCGGAGTGAAGTTCAGCGGCACGAGGAGGCGTTTTACCAGGACACCCTCCCCGGATGAGGCCTGCATGTTTTCGAACAAGATCCGTTCATGCGCAGCGTGCTGATCAACGATGAGGATGGAATTCTCCTCCTCGAAGAGCAGGTAGGTATGATAAAAACATCCCCGATAATACAGCCTGTCGACTGAAGGGATGCCTCCTGCCGTGGTCCCGGACCCGGTTTCCAAGGCGGCGGCCCGCTCCCCGAATTCAGGTGACTCTCCATAATAAACGGCACTCCGTTCTTCGACCCTGCGCGGTACGAGCAGGTCCGGCCCGGGTACGGACCCTGCGTCCGGACTTTTATACGGGACGCGTGCGAGCTTCACTCCGGACAGCGCTTCACCTACGGCGGAATGGAGAGCGGCGTTTACGCGGGAAGAGGGCTGCAGCTTGATCTCGTTCTTCGAGGGATGCACATTGACGTCGATGAGCGCGGAATCGATCGTTATAAACACGAAAATAAAAAAGAACCTTCCGGCTGGTGCAATACCCCTAGAGGGGCTGTTTATCGTATAGAGGATCGAGCGGTCGACCACCGGACGGTTGTTCACAAAGAGATACTGGCCCGATCTGTTCGGCATTGTACGCCTGGAAAGGAAGAGATCGAGCTTGAAGCCCTCTTCTTCCCTGTTTATGAGGACGAGGTCGTCGCCTGTTCCCGGAAAGAGACCGTCTATTCTCTCCGCCCGGTTTTGTGCGGGTTTCAGATTGAGCACCGGTCTCTCATCGGCCGTGTAGCGGAACCCGCGCTCGTGGAATCCGATGGCCTTCTTCACGACCTCGGCCTTGATTTTCATCAATTCCGCCCTGTTGCTCTTGAGGAATTTCTTTCTGGCAGGCAGCGTAGTGAAAAGGTTTTTTACCGACACCGTTGTTCCGGGGTTCGAGGCCGTCGGGGCCGACCGCGGCGGTGAACCGGGGTTCGATACGATTTTCGTACCGTGGTCCTCTCCCACTTTTCTCGTGGTCAGGGTAAAATCACTCACCGCGCAAATGCTCGACAGGGCCTCGCCCCTGAAACCCATGCTCGCCAGCGTATCGAGGTCTTCCATGGTCCTGATTTTGCTCGTGGTATGCCGCCCGACCGCGAGCAGCGCATCCTCGCCCGCCATGCCACTCCCGTTATCCCTCACCGATATGAGGGACTTGCCGCCGTCGTTCACGGTTACGATTATTTCATCGGCTCCGGCGTCGAGCGCGTTATCGAGAAGCTCCCGAACAACGGAATAGGGCCCGTCTATCACCTCTCCGGCGGCTATCTTCTCGTACACTTCCTGCGGCAGCCTGGTGATTTGTCCCATGGTTTTTCCAGCCTCCCCTTATACCGTTTGGCCGCCTACTTCGACTGGTAATCCCTGATGAATGCATCGATGGAGCGGTCGTATGTCCGCTCGGCGGCATTCGAGAAGTAGCATGCCGGAAGCTCGTTCATCCTGCGGTGATAGGCGATACACTCGCAGCAGATACCCTTTCTCGAGCAGGGCTCGTAGGTACAGTTGCAGTATGACCTGTTACTCGATTGCTTACACTCCATCTCCGTGTTTCCTCTCGTTTTGTATCAGTTTATGGTTCCTGAACTTATTGCAATCTTCGAAGGAAATTATCTTCATTCCCCTCTCCCGCTTTCATATTATGCCAGGAAGCTTGTAAACCGGGTCAGCAGCACCACGATCACGAGCGCGGGAAGGATGTTGATGACCCTGATCTTTTTTATCTCGAGCAGGTTGATGCCTATCCCGATTATAAGCGTGCCGCCGACCGCCGTAAGCTGGGCGATCATAACCGATGTGAATAAATTCCTGCTCGTGGCTGCAAGAAGCGTGATGGACCCCTGAAACAGAAGCAGCGGAACCGCCGAAAAGAGCACGCCGATACCGTAGGTCGAAGCCAGCGCTACCGAGGTAAATCCGTCCATAACGGATTTGGTAAGCAGCAGGGTCCTGTCTCCGCGCAGCCCCTCGTCTATCGCTCCCACGATCGTCATCGAGCCGATGCAGAAGATGAGAAACCCGGTAATGAGTCCTTCGGAAAACCCGGAATCCGCCGAGATTTTGCGTTTCAAACCGTCCAGGGACCGGTCGATCCGCTCTTCCAGCATGAGCAGCTCGCCGCAGAAACCCCCGATGATAAGGCTGAAAACGAGTACGAGAATATTCTCCACCTCGAAGGCCATTTTCATTCCTATGACAAGGGTGACGAGCCCCATCGCCTGGAAGAAAATTCGCTTCACGCGCTGCGGGTACCTGTTCTGCAGTATCAGGCCCACGGCACTTCCCGCAAGAACGGCCGCGGTGTTGATAAATGTTGCAATTGGGAGCATGTGACCCGCCTTCCGGCATGATGGGCTCTGAATATAATCTTCAGGTCCTGAAAAAGGCAATCCCGCCCTCCCTCAGTAAACGGCTCTTATGAGATCCCTCGTATAGGGATGCTCGGGGGATTGCAGGACTTTTTCCGAGGGACCGTGTTCCACCACGGCGCCGTCCTTTATCACGAGTATCTCGTGGCTGAGTGCCCTTACCACCCTGAGATCGTGGCTGATGATGAGATAGGCGAGGCTGTAGCGCTCCTGCAGGTCTCTCAGGAGCGTAAGTATCTGGGTCTGCACCGACATGTCGAGCGCGGAGGTGGGTTCGTCGAGCACCAGGAATTTCGGCTTCAGAACGAGCGTTCTGGCGATGCAGATTCGCTGTCTCTGGCCGCCCGAGAACTCATGCGGGTAGCGTCCGGCCATGTCCTCGGTCAGACCGACTTCGCGCAGGGTTGACCCTATACGGACCTCCCTTTCCGCCGCATCGGCCGATCCATGCACGGCGAGCCCCTCTCCGATGATCTGCCCCACGGTCAGCCGGGGGTTCAGGCTCGCGAAGGGGTCCTGGAATATGATCTGCATTTCCTTCCGCAGCGGCCGCACCTGTCTGCTGTGCAGGTCCTGGATGTCCATTCCCCTGAAGTTGATCGTTCCGCTGCTCCTGACGAGCCTGAGAACGGCGAGCCCGAAGGTTGTTTTTCCGGAACCGCTCTCACCCACGAGCCCGACCGTCTGTCCCTCCCTTATGGTTACTGATATGTCCCGTACCGCGTGTATATATCCCTTTGCCCTTCTGAACAATCCCTTGTAGAGCGGAAACCTGACGTTCAGATTCACCGTTTCTACTACCGAAACGGCATTCGGATTCGCCTCCTCCCCCTTGTCTTTCAGCTCGGACGCGAGAAGGTATCTCGTATATTCATGCTCGGGCCTCGTGAATACCTTACCGGTCTCTCCCGTTTCAACGATCTTTCCGTCTTTCATGACGCCTACCCTGTCGGCCGTTTTTCGAACCACGAGCAGGTCGTGCGTGATAAGCAGTATGGACATGTTGAACCGGGACTGTAAATTTTTTAAAAGGTCGAGGATCTCCGCCTGAATCGTAACATCGAGTGCCGTGGTCGGCTCGTCTGCAATGAGGAGGTCCGGATCTCCCGCAAGGGTCATGGCTATCATGACGCGCTGTCTCTGGCCGCCTGAAAGCTGATGGGGATAGCTGTCGAGCCGCTTATGCGCCTCGGGCAGTTTCACGAGCTCGAGGAGCTCTTTCACCCGCGCGCGCACCTCTTCCTGCGAAAGATCTTTATGGAGGCGGAGGCTCTCGCCGATCTGCTTTTCCACCGTGTGAAGGGGATTGAGCGAGGTCATGGGTTCCTGAAAGATCATCGCGATCCCGCCGCCGCGAATCGCCTGTGCCGCGCCGGGTTCGAGAAGGTCCCTTCCGAGAAAACGGATTTTACCCGCGGGCATGAACGCCCTGGGAGGAAGCAGGCCCATAACGGACAGCGCCGTCACCGATTTTCCCGCTCCGCTCTCACCGACGAGGGCGAACGTCTCGGCACGGCCGATCTCGAACGACACGCCCCGCACAGCCTCGATCGTCCTCTCCCCCACGGTGAAGAAAACCGAGAGGTCGTTGACCTGGAGAACGCTCATCCGTTCCTCCTCGGGTCGAAGGCGTCCCGAACGCCCTCGCCGATGAAAATGAGGAGGGAGAGCATCACTGACAGGACGACGAATGACGTTATGCCGAGCCACGGGGCCTGGAGGTTCGCCTTTCCCTGGGCGAGGAGCCTGCCGAGCGAGGGCGACCCGGGCGGCAGGCCGAGACCGAGAAAATCAAGCGAGGTGAGCGCCACGATCGAGCCGCTCAGGATAAAGGGAAGAAAGGTAAAGGTCGATACCATGGCGTTCGGCAGTATGTGCCGGAATATAATGGTCGCGTTCCTTACCCCGAGCGCACGCGCCGCCTTGACGAATTCGAAGTTCCTGACCCTGAGAAACTCCGCCCTGACCACTCCCACGAGAGACAGCCACCTGAAGAGGAGAAGGACGATGAGAAGGAGGCCGAACGTCGGGTTGAAAATGCTGGTCAGGATTATTATGAGGTAGAGTGCCGGGAGTGAGGACCACATTTCAATGAAGCGCTGGAATACGATATCGATTAATCCTCCGAAGTATCCCTGTATGGCGCCGGCACAGATACCGACGAATGAGCTGATAACGGTAAGGGTGATACCGAATATCACCGATATCCTCAAACCGTAGATAACGAGCGCCACGACATCGTGGCCGCCGTCATCCGTCCCGAGCCAGTGTACCCGGGAAGGCGGAGCGGGCGCCGGAACCTCCAGTGCGTAATCGATCGTATCGTACCTGAATCGAACCGGGGGCCAGATCATCCACCCCTTTTCAGTGATGAGCTCCTGTACGAAGGGGTCGTGATACTCCACCGGGAACTCGAAATCTCCTCCGAAGTCCGTTTCCAGGTACTCGTTGAATACGGGAAAAAAGAATTTTTCATCGTATCGTACGAGGAACGGCCGGTCATTGGCGATGAACTCGGCCAGGACACACATGAGGAAGAGAGCGGAGAAAAGGTAGAGCGAGATCGAAGCACGCCGGTTCGAAATAAAGCTGCGGAGCTTTCGCCTCAATCTCGGGTTGAGCTTCAGCCTGAGATTTATTTTCCCCGCCACCTATACCTCCCTGCTCTCGAAATCGATTCTCGGATCGATGAACATGTACATCAAATCCCCTACGAGGTTCAATACGAGACCGAGAAGGCTGAAGAAAAAAAGCGTCCCGAAGACCACGGGGTAGTCCCGGTTAATGGCCGACTCGAAACCGAGGAGCCCGAGGCCGTCGAGCGAGAAGATAATCTCGATGAGGAGCGTGCCGGTGAAGAGGGCGCTGATGAAGGCGGACGGAAAACCGGCTATTACGATGAGCATTGCGTTCCTGAAAACATGGCCGGAGAGGACACGCTTCTCTGAAAGCCCTTTTGCCCGCGCCGTAACCACGTACTGTTTTCCGATCTCCTCCAGAAAGGAATTCTTCGTGAACATAGTGAGGCCCGCGAAACCGCCTATGACGCTTGCCGTAATGGGAAGCACGATGTGCCAGAGATAGTCCAGGATTTTCATGTGCCACTGAAGCTCCTGCCAGTTCTCCGAAACGAGTCCGCGCAGCGGGAAAATCTTTATGAAGCTTCCGCCTGCAAAGAGAATGATCAGGAGTATGGCGAAGAGAAAACCCGGTATGGCGTAGGTCACGGTCACTACGAAGCTCGTCCATATATCGAAGGAGCTTCCGTTTCGCACCGCCTTCCTGATCCCGAGCGGAATGGAGATGAGATAAACGATGAGGGTGGTCCAGATTCCCAGTGTTATGGACACGGGCATCTTTTCGAGCACGAGGTCCATCACCTTCCGGTCGCGGAAAAAGCTCGTGCCGAAATCGAACCTGAAGTAGTTGCCCATCATGACGAGGAATCGAACGTGCAGGGGCTTGTCGAACCCGTAGAGGCGCTCGATCTCGCGGATAAAATCGGGATCGAGGCCCTGGGCGCCCCGGTACTTCCCGGTCACGCTCCCTGCATCCATGGGCGAGGTGTCCGCGACCGTTTCTCCTCCGGATGTGCTTATACGCTCCGTAGCTCGCACCGCCTCGCCCTTTACCTGGGCGATGAGTCGCTCCACCGGACCGCCGGGCGCGGATTGGATAATAAAGAAATTGATGATCATTATGCCGATCAGGGTCGGTATAATAAGCAGAATACGCCGTAAAATATAGCTGATCATATTACTGCTCCGATGGGGTATTAAAATACGAGACGGGCTCTAAAGGGCTATCTGCGTTTCTCCAGTTCCCGCTCCTTTTGGGGATCGATCCACCAGGTATCCGTAAATCCGGTTGCATATTTCGGCATGATCGCCGGTTTTTCGAACTTATTCCAGTACACGACCCTGTGACTGGTGATATGGTAGTTCGGTATACAGTAATGGCCCCAGAGGAGGACGCGGTCCAGCGCCCTGCACGCGTCCACGAGCGACTTCCTGTTCGGTGCGATGATAATCTGATCGATGAGATAATCGACCACCGGATCACGGATGCCTGCGAGGTTCCTGGTTCCGGGCCTGTTCGCCGCGTCGGTCGACCAGTAATCGCGCTGCTCGTTTCCGGGAGAAAGGCTCTGGCCCCATATGACGGAGGTCATATCGAAATCATAGCTGTCAAGCCTGTTCACATACTGGGAGCTGTCAACCATACGGATCGTCGCCTCTATTCCGAGCCGCTCGAGGTTCTTCTTGTACGTAACGGCAACTCGTTCCACCGTAGGCTGAAAGAACAGCATCTCGAACTCGAACTGCTCTCCCCGGCTGTTTACGAGTCTCCCCCCCTTCAGCTCCCATCCCGCCTCTTTCAGGAGTGCGAGCGCCTTTCTGAGATTGGAGCGGATATTGCCCGAACCGTCCGAAACGGGCGGGCGGTATTCACGTGTAAAAACCTCTGCGGGGATGCGGCCCCTGAACCGGTTCAGGAGTGCCAGCTCTCCTGAGCCGGGGAGTCCGCTCGAGGCGAGCTCTGAGTTCTCGAAGTAACTCTTCGTCCTCGTGTACTGACCGTAGAAGAGGGTCTTGTTTATCCATTCGAAGTCGAAGACATGACCGAGCGCCTCCCGAACCCTTCGATCCTCGAAGAGGGGCCTCCGTGTGTTGAAAACCCAGGCCTGCATACCCATGGGATTGTTGTTCGGTATCAGTTCTTTTATGATGAGCTTTTTATCGAAAAGAGGGCCCGAGTACATGGTGGCCCAGTTCTTTGCCACGTTCTCCGATCGGAAGTCGTACTCGCCCGCCTTGAAAGCCTCGACGAGCACGGTTTCGTCCCGGTAGTACTCGTACTTGATGACGTCATAGTTCCATCTCCCCCTGTTTACGGCAATATCACGTCCCCAGTAATCCGGGTCCCTGCGGTAGGTGATGGAACGTCCCGGCTTGAAATCCTCGATTCTGTAAGGGCCCGAACCGACCGGTGGTTCGAGAGAGGTCTTCTCGAAATCGTTGCTCGTATAATACTTTTTCGAGATGACCGGGAGCTGACCCATGATCATGGGGAGCTCCGGATTGGACCCGCCCCTGAACATGAATTTGACCTTCCGTTCCGAGATCCTTTCCACTCCTGTCACGTCGGCGTAATAGTATTTATAGAAGGGGCTCCCCTTCTCGATCAGCGTTTCGAAGGTGAACACCACGTCGTCCGCCGTGACCGGGGTGCCGTCATGCCAGCGGGCCTCCGCCCGAAGCTCGAACGCGACCCAGGACCTGTCATCCGGAAGCTCGATCGACTCCGCCAGCAACCCATACTCTGAGAAAGGCTCGTCATCTGACTGCGTGGTGAGCGTATCGTAGAGGAGTCCCATGCCGGCCGGCGTAATCCCCTTGAGAATGAAGGGATTAAAGCTGTCGAAAGACCCGATGCCCGCGAGCCGTACCGTCCCGCCCTTGGGCGCGTCGGGGTTGACGTAATCGAAATGCTTGAAATCCGGTCCGTATTTCAAATCACCGTGCAGGGAGAGCGCGTATGATACGGTAGTCTCTTCCGCGTACAGGACGGAGGCCGATGCGGTCAGAAGAACCGCGGTCAGAAGAAC
>CAYWUT010000002.1:0-30086 GCA_964460545.1 uncultured Spirochaetota bacterium | reverse complement strand
CTTCCGCGTACAGGACGGAGGCCGATGCGGTCAGAAGAACCGCGGTCAGAAGAACGCAGAGGAAAACCATCATTCTTTTCATGATTTCTCAACCCCGTTCATAAATAAGTGTATTTAGAATATACCGCATGATCCTGTAATTCACATGGAGGATAACAATACACTAACCGGCCTGCCCAGAAAGTCAACCTTAAACCCCCCGATGTAGAGGTGACAGTTCCTAAAGGAACTGTCACAAAAGGAACTGTCACCATTTCAGGGGGTGTAGAAAACGTGCCATTTGCGGCTCAGGTGGTCCCACCTTCTGCGGCCCCAGTACCTGAAATGCCAGGGTTCGTACATGTATCCGGTCGCCCCCTCCTTGTACATCGGGTACGACAGGGCGATCCCGTGATTCTGAGCGTTTCTAATAAGCCACCGATACGCCGACGTATTTTCGAAGCTCCTCGACAGGCTGCTCGCGATTTCATCCGTCGTCAGGTCGCATGCCGTGCCGAGCTGATGCTCAGAATGGCCGGGTTTCGCGACCCTGTCCTGATCCAGCCCGTGCCGTTTTACGGCGCGCTCGTAGAGCATTGCCTGGTAACGGGCATCCCTGAAAGCGGAAATTATGCCGATATGAATACCGGCTGAACGGGCCTCCTCGACAAGGCCTATAAAAGCCGCAAGCGCCTCCTCCCTGAGCAGGAGCTCGCGGCGCTCGTATCCGGACGCTTTGTAGGAAAGGGGAACGGGGACGAGGTCGTCCGGCCTGTAGTCGAGCGGCAGGGGATGCATCCTGTCGACGGGACTTCCGCCGATTACGATGTTGCCTCCGGCGTCGCTTATGGTACTCGAACCGCCGTTTACAAAGGCCTCGGGTAAATAGAAAACCTTATCACCCTTCCTGCATGTGTACCAGAGATCCTCTCGATGCCATGATCTTCCGGTAACGGTGATTTCATCCCCGAAATGCAGGTAGAAACCCTTGCTTTCAGGGGTATCGATCCCCACACCGCTGTAACCGCGGCCAGAGGGCAGGATATAGTAAACCCGTTTCACGGGTTGGGCGTAGGCTGTGTCGGCTATAGTAAAAAATGCAAATACGACAAGCAGGACCGTTCCGCCTGTCCATGACCGGATATTAAACATGGACTTTCCTTGACCTCTTGAACCTTTCAGACTTCCCCTATACAATATAATTTGCCTTGAAACCGATCGAATATACTATTTGAATTCATCCGCGCGATGCAGTAATTTGGGAGATACCAGTCCGAGAGTACGCGCTCGAGTCCGTATAATATTTCCGGAGGAGCCTCATGCTGAAAAAACCGATCACCTATGATTTCAACAATGTCCTCTCCGAGCGGATACAGAGCCCGGCCGGGATTCGGATCGATGAAATAGAGTCCTACGGTAAACGTGCACAGGATATACACGCGTTCCTGACCGAAAGAAGGAAGCGGGGTGAGCTTCCTTTTTACGAGCTTCCCTATAAAAAAGAAGAAATCGAAACCGTCAAGAAAACCGCATCGAGCCTGAAAAGAAATATGAACGGCCGCTTCGAGAATTTACTGGTAATCGGCATCGGCGGTTCCTCCCTCGGGGGACTGGCGCTCACCAGGGCCCTCCTCCATCCCTTTCACAATCTTCTCGATTCCGAAGCACGAAAGGTCCCCCGATTGTTCTTTGCGGAAAATATAGATCCCGACGAGATCAAAGGCTTGTTCGATATACTGGATCCTGAACGCACCGCTGTAAACATCATATCGAAATCCGGTACCACCGCGGAACCCATGGCCAACTTCCTGCTCTTTCAGAAGTTCATGACTGAAAAGATCGGGGAGGCCAATTTCAGGAAGCAGGTCGTGGCCACGACCGATTCCTCAAAGGGAACGATGCGAAAGGTAGCCGGAGAACTCGGAATAAAAACGCTTCCCATCCCCGCGGGGGTCGGCGGAAGGTTCTCGGTACTGACCGCGGTCGGTCTTTTCCCTGCTGCTGTCGCCGGCATCGACATCGATTCACTGCTCGAGGGAGCCGCGTACATGGATAAAAAATGCTCCAAACCCGAGCTGTTGAAAAATCCCGCCTACCTCAACGGGGTCATTCACTATCACCTCCACACGCGGCGGGGCGTGAACATGGCGGTCCTTATGCCCTATTCGAGCGGGCTCGCCCTGCTGTCCGACTGGTACCGGCAGCTGCTCGCCGAGAGTCTCGGGAAGAAATACGGCCTCTCCGGCGAAGTCGTATACGCGGGACAAACACCCATTAAAGCGGTGGGAGCCATCGACCAGCACTCGCAGATCCAGCTCTACAGGGAGGGACCGTTCGATAAGATCATCACCGTTCTCTCCGTGGCGAGTTTCAGCAATTTTCTCAACATTCCGTCTCTCTACGAACATGACGGTCTCTCCTACCTCGGAGGGCACACGCTGAATGAACTCATCAACGCCGAAAAGGAGGCGACGCTGCTCGCCCTTTTCCAGTCGGGAAGACCGAGCATAGAAATTACTTTGCCGGAAGTCAATCCCTATACTGTCGGACAGCTCTTCTATTTGTATGAAGTGCAGACCGTGTTCTCCGGCTACCTCTACGGGGTCGAATCACTCGACCAGCCCGGTGTGGAGGCCGGAAAACAGTACACCTACGGAATGCTCGGAAGAAAGGGCTTCGAGGAAAAAAAGAAAGAGGCTGAAAGCTTTCCTGAAAGGGACCGGCGGTTTATAACGTAATCCTGTCAACGGTGGATTTTTACTTTACATATTTTTCACGACACGTTATAATAGTTGGGCTTATGGGCGATTAACTCAGCGGTAGAGTGCTACCCTCACATGGTAGAAGTCACTGGTTCAAACCCAGTATCGCCCACAAACCCCGACAGAAGCTGTCGGGGTTTCATGTTGTATGGAAGCGGTCCTCTATCCATCATGTTTAAAAACATAACCTGGCTTGCACTGACCAACATAAGACGGAAGAAAACGGGCTCCGTACTTTTTTTTATCATAGCCTTTTTCATTTCCCACTCCCTGTTCCTTATACGTCTCTCGAATGTTTATCTGAGCCTGCCGTCATTTGAGGATATCAGGTCATTCTTTTACGCTGTAACCATATCCGCGCTCATCCTGTGTATATTACTCCTCTGCGGGCTGGCATTTCTCTTTATAAAGACGAGAAGCCGGGAGATGGGAATAATGCGCATGTACGGAGCCCGGATATCGGACCTCCTCTTCCTCAATACGCTCGAGGTTTTTATTATTTCATTCGCCGGCGGATTCTTCGGGATTTTCACCATAATACTACTCATTTCCGCCAGGGCGCTCTATATACCCTACTTTTTTAAAAATATGGAGCTGCCCGCGGTTCTGAAACTCATCGGGCTGGGCGGACAGACTCTTTTTCTCGTTGTTATCGTCGAAGTCGCTGTATCACTCGTCCTGCTGGTATTTCTCCTGTTAAAAGATATCAGAGACCTTGCGAGAGGTTAGAAATTGGGCATCAAGATAATCGGCGCTTCAAAGCACTATTCCAGCATTCATACCCCGGAAGGCCGGGTGGACGCGCTGACAAACATCAATCTCGATATCAACGAGGGGAGCAGTACCCTCCTGTTCGGTCCCACGGGCTCCGGAAAAACCACCCTCATATGTCTGATGGGCGGAATTATCAAGCCCTCGAGCGGCGAGGTGGTGCTGAACGGCATTCACACGACAAAATCCGGAGACGCACGGGTATCGATCTTCAGAGAGCAAAACATCGGTTATATACCGCAGGAAGCGCTTCTCATACGTGACCTGACTGTCTTTGAAAACATACTCTCGCCAAACGCGTTTTACCGGGGATCGATAAAAGAGCTGCGCAGTAACGCCCATTTTCTGCTGGAACGCCTCCGTCTCTCCCAGAAGATTTCATGCATGCCCCTGGAGCTCTCGGGAGGTGAAATAAAGAAGGTCATGATCGCCAGGGCCCTTCTTAAAAATCCGCGGTACCTCCTTGCAGACGAACCCGTATCCGAACTTGATCCTGATTCCGCGGACGAGGCACTGGAGCTTATATACGAGTATCATAAAAGGGGAACCGCACTCGTCATCGCCAGCCATAAATCGCTTCCCATGAAAGAGGGAAGCGATTTATACTGTCTCGACAACGGCCGTATTTCAGATTATCAAAAGGGAGGTGAGCCATGAGCTCTCTTTTTATCAGCTGCAGGCTTGAAAAATGTTATATTGACAACACGTCCGACATGGATATCAGGAAGTGTATGACCCAGAACGACCCGAATAATCCCGACCGTTTCAATCCCTGCCAGCACCTCCACGTACAGAACGCTGAGGACTACAGGAAAGGCGACGTGTGGAGGAAATTCGGTGACATGGTCGATAAATCGAAAACCAAAAAAGATAAACTCTACTGATGAGTCCGGTTTATTCGTCGTGAAAAAGTAGAGGGGCATGATCCATGTATCAGGGGAGGGTTGATATGACTATACACGACAATCTGATACAGATCCGGGAGAGCATGGAAAAGGCGCTCGAACGAGCGGGCAGAAAAGACACCGTTACGCTCGTGGTGGTATCAAAAACGCAGCCTCCGGAGGTGATCGAAGAGGCGGTGAACGCCGGGGTTCGTATTCTCGGCGAAAACAGGGTACAGGAGGCATTACAGAAAAAGGAAACGGTTGATGCCCGAACCGGAGGCAGGGCCGAATGGCACATGGTGGGACACCTGCAGCGAAACAAGGTCAGGCACGCGGTTCGTCTCTTCACCATGATACAGAGTATAGACAAGGTCGAGACCGCCGCCGAGATTTCGAAACGGGTCCAAAAGCCCATGGACATACTGATCGAGGTCAACTCGAGCGGTGAAGAAACGAAATCGGGCGTGCATCCGGACGGCCTCTTCGAGCTCGCGGATCGAATACGTGAACTGGAAAGGGTCGTTATCCGCGGGTTGATGACTATCGGACCCCTCACTGCCGATGAGAAGAGAGTGAGGGACGCCTTCACCCTGACGCGCGGCCTCTACGACCGCCTTTTACTGAAGCACCCCGATCTCGACATGCCGTTCCTCTCGATGGGCATGACGTCCGACTTTGAAGCCGCCATAGAGGAAGGTTCCACCATGGTCCGTATCGGTACGGCGGTTTTCGGTACGCGAAGGATATAGGTGAAAGAATCATTCTACTCTCTACATATCAGGGTGCACGCGGGCTCTTCTAAAAGACGAATCGAGGTACGCGATGGTGCCGTTCACCTCTACACGACGGTCAGACCCATACAGGGCGGGGCCAACAGGGACGCCGCGCGTCTTATCGGTGAGCATCTCGGCATACCAAAAAGCGCGGTCACCCTCTTCAGAGGCGGCACCTCGAAAAACAAGGTGTTCCGTATAAGCGGCAGCGACCTCGCGGGCAGAAGGTCCGTGAAAAAGAAAAATGATTTGCTCATACCATTTCTGAAAGAGGTCTAAATGGAAGAAGCACGATTGGCTTTCATCGGCGGCACAGGGCTTTACAGGATAGAGGGACTGAACGTCATCGACATGATAGACGTCGACACTCCCTTCGGAAGTCCCTCCAGCAGCGTCACGCTCGCGGAATACGACGGACGGAAGGCGTATTTCCTGCCGCGGCACGGGGCCGACCACAGATTTCTTCCCACCGAGATACCGGTAAAGGCAAACATATGGGCATTGAAGAAACTCGGTGTGAAACGTATCGTGGCGGTAAGCGCGGTGGGAAGTCTGAAGGAAAAGATACATCCACGGGATCTCATCATCCCGAACCAGATCATCGACAGAACGAAATCGAGGGTGCACTCGTTCTTCGGAAACGGTATAGTCGGACATGTTGGTTTTGCGGACCCGTTCTGCCCGGCCCTTTCAGACCTGCTCTATAAAACCGCGAAAGAGCTTAATTACACCGTACATTCAGGCGAAACCTATGTCTGCATGGAGGGTCCGCTTTTCTCCACGCGGGCCGAAAGCAGACTTCACCAGAAATGGGGCGGCGGTGTCATCGGAATGACCGCGCTTCCGGAGGCAAAGCTTGCGAGGGAGGCGGAGATGTGCTACGCGATGCTCGCCCTCTCAACCGACTATGACTGCTGGAAGGATGACGGGGAGGACGTGACCATCGATATTATCATCGAAAATCTTCAGGCCGCGACAAACGCAGCCCAGGAAGTGATTAAATCCGTCATAGGCAAGGTCGACACCTCCACCCGCTGCGAGTGCGAAGAGTCTGCACGGTACGCGATTATAACAGAACCATCGCGGATTCCGAAAAAGGTTAAGGATGCTCTCCGGATTTTCTACGGAAAATACTGGGACACTTGAGTCCCGGTAACGGTGGGGGCGACGGCAAGAATGAAGAAAACGGGTGCTGTATTCATATGTTTTCTCTTCATTTATGCGATCCCCCTGCTCTGTCCAGCCGGTGAAGCGCCCTTTATTTTTTCGGCTCCGGAACGCGTGAACACCGGATTCGAATCGCTGTACCCGCTGAATGAAGAAGCCGTTATATTTCCAAGTGAGGAGGATAGAGACTACGAGGAAACAGAGATCCGCCGTTTCGAGATCGTTTTCTTCGTCTCCCTGCCCGCGAGTATACTCTTCAGCCTGGCGGGAATCGGCATGTTCAGAGCCGGATCGGGAAGAACGGGAAATCTCATTACCCCCGAGTACGGGTACCTGTTGCTCTCCTCGGCCGGGATATCGTTCGCTATAGCCCTTCACGACAACAGGGCTGTTTTCAGAAAAAAGGGAATTCGGTAGGGGAACGCATGCATAAAATGACCATGAAATACCAGGGCTTCAGGATGGTGAAAATTTTCCTTCCAATCAGCATCGGCGTGATCGTCGCGGATCATCTCGTCAAGTGGATCATCAAGAAAACCATGTCCCTCAACGAGACGATACACGTTATCGACGACCTCCTGACAATATCGTACATCCGCAACTCCGGGATCGCCTTCGGACTCTTTGACGGCAGCCCCTCGCCCCTTAAAGTTCCGCTTCTCATACTCGTATCTTTCATAGCGCTGGGCATCATTCTCTACATCTTCCTTACACTGCCGAAGGACGTCAAGTGCGCGGGCCTCTCAATGGGGCTCATCTTCGGTGGAGCGCTCGGTAATATCATCGACAGGATTTTCATGGGCGAGGTCGTGGATTTCGTCGACATTGATTTCCCCAATATCATAATACCCGCCCTCAATATACGCATGACCCGCTGGCCGACCTTCAACGTGGCGGACTCCTGTGTTCTCGTAGGCATCATCATGCTGCTTATCATCATCATAAAGCTGGGGAGCCAGCCCGGGGAAGAAGGTGGCTGAAAAGCACCTCAGCGTCCCGGACGGACTGCAGGGAACGAGGCTCGATGTTTTTCTCGCCGAAATGCTGGATGACGCCTCCCGTTCACTCGTTAAGAAATACATCAAAGAGGAAGTCATTTCCGTCAACGGCGTGGTAACCGTGAAGCCGAGCCGTAAGCTGGAAGCGGATGATCTTGTACGGATTGCCTTTCCCCCGCCTAAAGAAACGGGTCTGGTTCCCGTTCCGATGGACCTGGACATTCTCTTCGAGGACAAACACATACTGGTCCTGAATAAGCGGCCCGGCATCACCGTTCATCCGTCTCCGGGCCATGAAAACGACACCATCGTGAACGGCCTGCTCCACTATTTCGGGGAAAGCGGCGATCTCTCCCGGATTGGAGGGGTTTTCCGTCCGGGCATCGTGCACAGGCTCGATAAGGACACCTCGGGAGTCCTCATAATCGCCAAGAACGACCGTGCGCACGAGAACCTCTCGTCACAGTTTGAAAACCGTAAAATTGAAAAGATATACGAAGCGCTCGTTAAGGGAGGAGTCCGTCCCCCGAGCGGAACCATAGACAGTCCCCTGGGGAGGAGCCCCCGTCACAGAAAGAAGTTCACGGTCGTGGAGGGCGGGAGACGGGCCCTGACATACTATGAAACGGTTGCCTGCAGAAATAATTCAACGTGGGTCAAGCTCTTCCCGAAAACGGGCAGAACGCATCAGCTCCGCGTACACATGGCCTCCATCGGTCACCCCATTATCGGAGACAGCCTCTATGCGCGGGGACCACGGGCAGGTTATATGGCGCTCGTAGCGAAACGGGTCACCATCGTCCATCCCGCTGAGAAAAAAACCATGACCTTTGAGGCCCCCTACCCCGACCACTTCCTGAAGATTGCCCGTGAACTGGGCTATGAAGTCGCGGAATAATCACCGGTTAACGGCGGGTACGACCTCTCACTGGTTCAGGTATACGTGTTCGCCCGTTTCCACATAAACAGCACCCTCGCATATATGCGTCGTGTGGTCCGCCACGCGCTCGAGCCTCCGGCATATGAAGAGGAGTATCATGCACTGTTCGATCTTCTCCGTATCTTCGTGCATAAGGGAAAGAAGGTCCTTGAAGATCGACGCGTAGAAGGTATCGACCTTCTTGTCCCGAAGCGCGATCTCCCGGGCCCTCTCCTCGTTCGGATTGATGAATACGTCTATTGCGTCCTTCACCATTCCGACCGTAATCTCGGCCATCCTGGGAAGCTGAACGAGCGGCTTCAGGTATTCCTGCTCCGTGAGCGTTATGGTACTCTTTGAGATATGAACCGCGTTGTCCGCCATGCGCCCGAGGCTGTGGCTCGTTCGCATGGCGTTGATGATGATCCTCAAATCACGCGCCACCGGCTGTTCCTCAGCTATGAGAAGGGTGAACAGGTTGATGATCTCGTACTCGGACCGTTTGTCGGAGACGAATCCCTTAAAAAGTATATACCCGATAATACTGATCAGCATGCCGATGGTTACAATGGATGCCACCCAGAGCATGGACTTTGCGAACTTCTCTCTTCTTCTGACCTTTTTGGCATATGCGTCCCTCCTTGAAATCACGGGGTACCGCTCTTATGGATACTTCCGATAGATTTGTTTACGTCAACAAGATTTCAGCAGAGTGTTAATTTCTAGTTAACCGAAAAAAATATTTAAGTTAAATGCGCGCTGCTGAAAATCGCCCGCACTGGTAAACCGGCCGGTTACCTCACCGCGCTCAGGAAAAGACCCTCGTCACGGTGAGGTAACGGTAGGAAGAATTATTTAAAACTCTATTAACACCGGGTGTTTTTTTCATTAATGCCGCGGCTTTCCCTTTTCGTCCGCCCTGCCGAAGAAGCGTCCCAGATCGTTCAGAATGAGGTAAAGACAGGGAAGGAGCACGAGCGTGATCGGCGTTGCCAGAAGCAGTCCGTATCCCAGCGAGAGCGCCATGGGCGACATGTAGAGATTGGTGCCTCCTATCCCGTATGCCAGGGGCAGCAGTCCCGCCACCGTTGTGATTGTCGTAAGGATTATGGCACGAAGCCTGTTTGTGGCGCCCATTGCCACAAGCTCCCGGAGAGGTTTGTCGGGAAAAGTCTTCCTGAGATCGTTCAGGTGATTTACCAGCACGAGCGAATCGTTTACCACGACTCCAGCCAGGCCCACGGCACCTATCATCGCGAGGAAGCTGAGCGGCTCGCTATGCAGGGCAAGGCCGATGATGACTCCGACGAACCCGAATGGTACGGCTATGAGTACGAGAAAGGGCTGCGTAAAGGAGTTGAACAGCAGCACGAGGAGAAAATAAATACCGATTACGGCAATGGCGAAGGCACCGATGATATTGGTAATCGATTCCCTGCTCTCCTCGGCCTCACCTCCGATGCTGAGCCTTACATCCGGATATTTTTCCTCAGCGCCGCTGAACGAGGCAAGCAGCCCGGCCGTTACCTCTAGCGAGGTGGTGACATCGGTATTCACGTCAGCCTCCACCGTAGTGACACGCTCGCCGTCCAGGTGCCGATACGTGCTCGGCCCCGGCCCGACCTCGAGCTCCGCGACTTCCCTCAGTTTGATAAGCCGCCCTTGGGCATTGGGTATGGAGAGGTTTTTGAGATATCGCGTCTCTCCGCGCGCCTTTTGAGGGAGCTGTACCCTGAAATCCACATCCTCATCACCCAATCTGAGAGACGTTACGACCTCTCCGTCATAGGCAATCCGGACGTTGCTGGCCAGGTCCGCGACGGTGAGTCCGAGCCGCGCCAGTCTGGGGTAATTGACCTTAATCTCCATCTGGTCCTTGCCGAACTTGTCGTTCCTGTCGATTCCCTTGACACCGCTGACGGTTTCAAGATACGCAACGACTTCGCTAGCGAGCTCTCTCCGTCCGTCATCGTCGTGTCCGATGATATTGATGCTGATCGCCTTTCCGATGGGTGGACCGCCGGCGTCGATCTGGTATGTTATTTTTTCGAATCCCTCCAGAGCGGCGGTTTTTTGCTGTATTTCCGCAATTATTTCATCAGCAGCCCGCGTTCGCTCCGAAAAGGGCGTAAGCCCGACAAGAACATATGCGAAGTTCTCGGCACGCCCAACCCAGCCGATGATCCCGACTCGTGTTATATAGGTCTCGAGCTCGTCATCCGGAAGACCGGCGATAATCTCCTCGATCTTCTTCACCCGTTCGGACGTCGTCTGCAGTGAGGAGCCCCGCGGGCACTCCACATACACCGCGAACCGCTCCGCACCCTTGGTGGGGAAGAGGATAAAATCCATGTTATTCTGCATGTAGGAGAGCGCGGCGATAAAAACACCGATGAATACAACGATGAGGGGATAACGGAAACGAAGCAGTTTCAGCATGATCCTGTTGTACACCCCTTTGAGCCGTTCGAACCACCGGGGCACGGTGCTCCGCACGGTACCCCGCATAGTCTTCCTCGAAGCCCGTTCCAGGCCGCGCTTCAGGTGAGCGGGAAGCGCGAATACCGCCTCGAAGAGCGATATGAACAGGGCGAGGCTTACGGTCAGGGGGATGACGAATATGAACTTCCCCATCATGCCCTTGATAAAAAACATGGGGGCGAAGGCGAGGAAGGTGGTAAGCACCGTTGTAATAACGGGAAAGAACACCTCGTTCACCCCGTTAACCGCGGCATCGAGCGGTGAATCGCCGAGGTGCCGCCTGAACGCGATGTTCTCGGATATTATGATGCCGTCATCAACGATAATTCCGATGACGAGAATCAGCGAGGCAAGCGATATGGTATCGAGAAAGGTACCGAAAACGGGCATGAGAAAGAAGACGCCGAGCATGGAAACCGGTATGCCGAGCGCGACCCAGAAGGCGGTACGCACGTTCAGGAAGAGAGTAAGCAGTACAATGACGAGAAAAAGCCCGATGGCCCCGTTTAAAAGCACGATCTCGAAACCGCTCTTCACGTAGGTGGACACATCGTTCGTCGTTATTATCTGAACCGGCCCGTACCTGAAAATCTTCTGTTCAGGCTCGTTACCGAAACGTGCAATAATGCGCCGGAGAATACCCTCGTCATCCTGAACGGGTTCGGTCTCAACATACCCTCCGATACTCCCCTTCCCGCTCTCCTCCCGTATGAGTTCCTTGATCGCCTTGACGGTGCGGATGATATCGGCGTTTTCGCTCTTGTTCACGACGAATGATATGGCGTGCCGGCCTTCAATCCTCGATATGATATCCTCGTCCTCGAAATCCTCCCTGACAACGGCAAGGTCCTTCACCCTGATGAGCGGACCGTCGAAGGTCGACCTGACGATCACGTCTCCAACCTCCCCGGGCTCCCGAAACTGCGCGAGCGTAACGACATTTTTCTCGCTCGTGAATGACTCGAAGGTACCTCCCGTCAGCCTGATGTTGCGGGCCTGTATCGCGCGTATAATATCCCGGAGCGGGATCTGGTAGCGGTCGACGGCATTGGACTTGACCTCGATCTTAACCTCGCGAGCCCGGTACCCGTATTTCTCCACACTCGCAACACCCGGCACATCCTTCAGCTTTCTTTCGAACATACGGGCGATCTCCCGCATTTCCTCATACGGGATATCCCCGATAATCCCCACCTCGATAATGGGAAAGATGGCGGTCGTTATCTCAGTGATGAGCGGCGATTCGGTCACCTCATCAGGCAAATCCGTAACCCGGCCGACGGCTTCGCGGATATTCGCCTTTACCTTGTCCGAATCCCTGGTATCGGGATCTATGGTCACGTCGATGACCGACATGTTTTCCATGGATGTCGAGGCGATTCTGTCGATACCCGTAACGTTCTTCAGCTCGTCCTCAATCTTATTCGTGAGATTGAGCTCAACGTCCTCGGGGGCCGCTCCCGGGTAGACGGTGGTGATGACAACCTCACCGATATCGACATCGGGGAACTGGTCGCGTTTGAGCGTGCGCAGCGAATTGAGACCGAGCATCAGGATGCTGATCGTAAAGAGCGTCGCGAGTATATGCCTGCGTGCAAAGAATTCGAATATCTTCTTCATGGAAACGCATCTCCTTCTATTTCCTTTTTATAAGCTCGATGGTTCTTTAATGGTTAAACCGGGTATACACCTAGTCCGTTTTCAGCAGTTCATCGAGCAGGGCCCTGTACTGGAGGATCAGACCGTGATAGAGCGCGGCATTCTCCGCGAGACTGAGCCGCGCATTCTCCTCGTTGTCCCGCGACTGAATCACGAAGGTAAGCTGGCTCCTTCCCCTGTTGTACAGTTTCAGCTCCTCCTCTGTCTTTTCCTCCGCCGACTCGATCTGCGCCCTGTTCAATGCGAGCACCTTTTCCAGCTCCACGATCCGGATGAGGAGGCTTACCATGGACGATTCCAGGTCCAGCTCCACGCTCCTCATCTCCTCATCGAGTTGGCGAACCTGCAGGTCGAGCTGCTCAATGGTTGCGTTCATGGTCCTGTTATCCAGTGTCTTTGAAAAAACAAGCGCCACTGACGCGTCCGGATTGTAAATGGCAAGCGAATCCCCGAACTTCTCGTCCGCTCCGTAGAACCCGCCCCCGACGGTCACATTGAGCTGCGGTTTTCTCATCTCCACGAACCCGCGCCTGCGACCCAGAAGATGGTCCCTTGTCACCGTGAAAACCCTCAGGAGTCTCGACTGTTCCCTCATCCTGCCGACCGCTTCAGTTTTCTGCGGCAGGGGCTCGAGCGCGTAAAGGTCGTAGGACGGGGCAAGACCGTAGATATCATCCGTCCCTGAGATCACCGCGAGCTCGGCCTGTTTCGCCATCCACTGTGCTTCCAGCTGCAGTATTGTCTGTTTCGAAATCCTGATTGCATCCTCCGCGCGAAGAAGATCGACCTTGTCCACAAGGTTCGCCTTGTACTTCCTGTCCGTCTGTTTGAGCTGCTCCTCAGCCAGCACGAGCCGCTGTTTCGCTATACTGACGACCTCGGAATAGTACACCCAGTCGAGATACCGGACCGCGGCATCGAGCAGAAAGGCCTCCTTGTTTTCGATGGACTGCACCTTCTGCAGCTCGACGGCAAAATCACTCAGCTCGTATTCCAGCCGGTCGAGAACGCCTCTTTTATTCTGTAAAAAGGGATGGGTATAGCTCATACCGAACCCGTGCTTGAAACGCTCCGACGGTCCCATGAGCGGGTCGGTATTCAGGTAACTCGAGGTCGCGGTAAAACCGAGCCTGCCGCCGGTAGACCAGAGGGACCGTTCGATTTTCGCATCCACACCCAGCCGGTGCGCGCGCTCCTGACCGCCGTACTCCGGCGCGGAGGCTTCACCGAAGAAGTTGTAGGAAGGAGCAATGGTAAGCTGCCAGTCTTCAGCACCGAGCAGGCTCTCGGCTCCCTTTTTTTCTATGTCAATATTCAGGTCTTCCTTCGTGAAATAGGGGTGGTTCTCCTGTACACGATCTAGATACTGATCGAGCGTGATTTCCTGGGCGAATACTCCGATTCCGCCCATAAGCAGCATCCCTGGAAAGAATACGAGCGCAGTGAGTATCACAAGCGGTCTTTTCATGATGCACCTCCCGGTAGTGATAATTACGTATGAAGAGTACTGTTTCCACGCAACAGTGCCTTCATTTTACTTATAACAGCAATTAATATTATTAACCACCCGAAAACGCCTGTGCGGGTACGTATATAAGGGATAATACGGTATATCCGGAAAGCCGGAGCCCGGTAAGCCGTAGGGCAAGCCCTCCAGACAAGCCGTAGGGCAAGCTTTTTCGGGGCATCCAGTCGCTTGACAGGGTGACAGTTCCTTTTGTGACAGTTCCTAAAGGAACTGTCACCTCCGTTTGAGGAAAACGGATTAGTACAAAAAAATATACATACTACCACTCGTTCCCGAGAAGGTGAACGTGACCCGGGGGGAAATCATCCGGTCCGAGGCGCCTGTACATCGCAATGATGTTCTCACGCATACCCTTTTCCCGGCCGTCGTCGAGAACCCGGGTGATGGACCTGCCCTCCAGTCTGTTCCATCCGGATTTCCTGTAAACGTCTTCGATCCATGACTTGCAGAAGAGAAATCCGTACTTCCGGTCCCGCTTCGCGGCCTCCTCCTCCACGGCATTCATCAGCCTGACCGACAGTCCCAGGCCGCGGTACTCCGGAAGCACGCATACGTTGAATACACCCGCGACGGGGATTGTGATATCGCCCACACGGATATTCTTGTGCATAACGCCCGTGTGGGCGACCGCACGCGATTCGTCCTCCAAAAGCACGCTCCACGCCGGCATATACCCGTTCCACGCCCGTGTTTTCGAATACACCTCCACATCCTTTGGAAAGCAGGTGCAGAGCAGGTCCCTGATCTCCCTGTCAAGCGCGGGGGTCATGTCCCGATCATCTATAATCTTAAGGTCCATAGGTATCGCCTTTTAATCCGGAGTTGTTCCCGGTGCCGTTCGGCACCGCCGCTCCAGGTAGTCGGTCACCTTCCGGTACACCATGTCCGTTTTACCGCCTCCGGGAAGCGTTTCATAAATAGATACGAGGTAGTTCCGCTCTCTTATTCTCTGAAAGGACGCGGGAAAATTGATATCGTACACCCACCCCATCTGAAGTATCTTGAAATCGTTCAGGGTCCGCAGACCGGCTGAATTCACGATCCGCTCTTCCATGACGTCTTCCACAACCGAGTCCGTCACGCACGGATTATCCCGAAGGCCCAATCCCAGGGCCTTTTTATCCACATCTTTCGATCGATAAAAATCTATGACGACCCTGAATATGTCCAGCTTGTCGGCATCGCGAATCAGGCGGGTAAAAAACATAAACGCCTCATTATCATGTTCCGTAACCCGCGCCTTGTTGTGCTTGGATACGGCATGGAGCATAAGGTCCCGCACATCGGAATCGATACCCTTCAATACCGACTGCTCCTCCAGTATTTTCACGCCAAGCTCCGCGTGGTCCTCCGATATGCCGTCGACAAAGGTCCCGTACCGGGCGTACTGATCGAAACGGCCCGTATCGTGCAGCAGAGCTATCGCCTCCGCAAGGCGGGTACCTCCACGGGTAAGTCCGACGGATTTCGCCAGGTCCGTAATCTCACGGCAGACGTTCCAGGTATGTTCTTCCTTGATTTGAATGTTTACGTGATCGGGCCCGGGCAGGCTGAAGCGATACACGTAACTTCTGAACCAGTTTTTCAGAGCCTGCAGATCTTTTTTTTTCAGCGAATATTCGGGTCCCGTGTAATTGAAACGGTATCTTTGGGCATGATCCTTAATATCCAAAATCCCAACCCTGCCTCTCTGTTGAATGGATACTAAGCTACTACCATATTCCGCCGCAGGCCAGAAATCGGTGGAGGCGGGGGGGATTGGAAGAAAAAACGTCTATCGTTCTATAAAAAACAGCCCCAGAAGCATGACGGCGATCGCGAATATCTTAATTCCGAGTATTTTCCCGTTAAGCTCCTCACTGAGAATGTGGGGAGACCGCATACTCAAGAGCGAGGTGATGCCAAGCACGAAAAAGGACTGGAATGACACGAGAATATTGACCAGCGTTACCGGGGCCAGGGTCAGGGCGTAAATATACACAAAATAACCGCTCGTTGCAAAAACCTCCGCCCCGACAAGCACCAGGAGGGCCTTCGGATTCATTTTCCTGATGTTTCTCACCGTTGTACGCATGTTCCCGGGAACGAAAAAGAGCAGCACGGAAAACACGACAAACGCCATCCTCGAAATAAGAAAGATACTCGTGAAATCGAGACGGTACGAGGCAAGCTTGATTAATATATTCGAAACACCGAAGAGAAACGATGATGCCAGAATGAAAACGACCGCTCTGCTCATGTGAAGAATCTTTTTCGGGATCTTCAATGAAAGAATAAACCCTCCGAAAAGTATTAGAATAAAGGACAGGTACTTGACCGGCGCGAGCACCTCGTCCAGGAAAACGGAGGCGAGCACCACCACGAAGACCGCCTCGGTTCGCTGCAGGGGCACGACACGCGATACCTCCTCCAGGGAGATTGCCTTGTAGTAGCAGAGCGCGCCGAGCCCCTGCACCAGACCTACAGCCACCGGTACCAGTCCCGCCCCGGTACCGTATACCGCGGTATCCGTGAAGAGGAAGGCCAGCAGGATAACTATTTTCACGAAAGAGGACATGATCAGGAGGGACATGCTGCTGTCAATGTACTTTTCCCGCACGACCTTGTGGAGAACACTCATGAAACTCCAGAGAAAGGGTGGCAATAATGCGATAATTATCCAGTGCACGTCGTCCCTCTTCTATGTTCGCGGCGCCTTGCGGGCATTCACGTACTTCACGAGCTTAGGCTCGGACAGCAGGCCGCTGAACCGCTTCTGCCGCTCCCTGTAGAGCACGTTGTACCTCCGCTCCCGCTCTGACCGCTCCATGTACGCGTAATGTCTTATAACGGAACGGGAGGTCAGGGTTTTTTTTCCGTAATTCGTCACCCTGTTGTATCCGAGATAGGGCTTGTACGTAAGGCCCTGCTCCCACCTGTACATCTTCACGTGGGGCCCGTAGTAGACCCACCTGTCCTTGCGGACCGTATCCATCGAATCCCAGAAGTTGCAGCGTTTGTACGCCATCTGGTTTTTACCCGACCGGATCAGCCTGTACAGGTCTTCCGCGAAGAGCTCCGGTTCAGGAAAGGACTCATCCTCATCCGGGAAGAGTACGATATCGGGCCTCGCGTCGTCCGCCATGCGGATGAGGCGCTCGCGGAATTCCGGCTGGTTGGACCTCCACTCCATCACCTGCCACTCGCTGTCCATCTCGATCTCCTGCACGGCCCGAACCTTGTCCGCCCCGCGCGGCCAGTCGGCCCTGAAATCCGGAGAAAAATGCAGGAGGAGAAATATGTCGTCAACGTACGAGGAGAGCTCTTCGAGACACCAGGGCCATTTGAAGTAGTGGAGCATCATCAACCCCGCGATTTTATTTATACCGAGTTTTTTCTTGCATTCCTCTATCCGGCTATGCACCACGTTCCCCTTTTTTCGGCTGACATTTCACTATGCCCAGCATTATACTAAGGTCTCGGTTTTAAGGCAAAGCCGCAGTTATTACGATTAAAGGAGCACCGCATGGTGGAAAAATATATACTCGGAAAAACCGGATTGAAAGTTACGCGTATCGCGTTCGGCGGTATCCCGGTCATGAGACTCTCCAGAGAGGAGGGGGCAGGGCTGATTCGCGAGATCATCGGCATGGGAATAAACTTCATCGACACCGCTTTCATGTACGGCGACAGTGAAGAGAAAATAGGCGACGCGATAAGGGATATACCCCGCCGTGAGCTCGTCATCGCGTCAAAGACCATGGCCCGCGATAAAGATGAGTTCCTCAGGCGCCTCGGCGTGAGCCTCGAACGGCTCGGAACGGATTATGTCGATATCTACCAGCTCCACAATGTGAGCAGTAATGCCGACATGGAGGCGGTCATGGCAAAGGGCGGTGCCCTCGAGGGATTGAGGGAGGCGATGGACAGTGGCAAGGTCCGTCATCCGGGATTCAGCTCGCATAACCTTAAGACGGCGGAGAAGATGATGCTTACGGGCGCTTTCAGCACGGTACAGGTCCCTTTCAACTTCGTGGACTCCGATGCTGCGGACAGGATAGTGCCCCTCGCCCGCGAGCTGAACATGGGCTTTATCGCCATGAAACCGCTCGGGGGCGGACTCCTGGACGATGCCGGTCTCTGCTTCAGATACCTTATGCAGTACGAGGGGATCGTACCGGATCCGGGCGTGGAAAACGCTGATGAAATGCGGCAGATACTCGAAATCGTGCGGGACCCGAGGCCCCTGCACGACACTGAAAAGAAAAGAATTGAGGAAATTAGGGAGAAGATGGGGAGCAGCTGGTGTCATCGATGCGATTACTGCCAGCCCTGCCCCCAGGGGATTCCGATCAGTCTCATACTCGTCACCGAGAGCGTGGTGAAACGTATGTCCTACGATACGACCGTGGCTTTCATGACCCCGCCCATGGAAAAGGCCGCGACATGCACCGAGTGCGGTCAGTGCGCCGAACGATGCCCCTATGACCTTAAAATCCCCGACCTGATCAAGGGTTACCTGAGTGCGTGGGAAAGGTATGTAAATACAAGGGAGTGGGTCTCCTGATACAATACCCGAACACCCACCCCCCGGTTCCACGGGGGTCCGGTATCAGAGCGCCTCATCCACGGCCTCGAAGAAAGCGGTTATATTGTCCCACGGAACATCCGGTTCCAGAAAATGCGTGGGTGCGATGATCAGACCGCCCCGGTACGCATCGAAAGTTTCGATGATTCGGAACACCTCGTCCTTCACCTCCCGGGGCGTTCCGAAGGGCATCAGGCTCTGGGTACCGATCGTCCCCCAGAAGGAGACCCGGTCACCCAGCTCCCTGTGCACCTCCACCGGATCCATGCACTCCGGCTGAATCGGATGAAGCACATCGCAACCGATCTCCGCGAGATCCGGAAGGATCTCACGGTTGTTGCCGTCGCTGTGGTACCAGATGAGTCCGTCCGGATCGACATTCTTGATCACGTCGATCACCGACTTCGCCCTGGGCTTGATCCATTTACGCCACATTTCGGGACTCATCATCATACCGAGCTGCGTCGCAACGTCATCCCCTGTGTAGTAAATATCCACATCCATCTCGGTAAGCTTCAGGGCCGCCATAGTGTCGATCTCGGTGATTTTATCCAGGAGATACTCCGCGAACCGGGGATTCTCGTAGAAATCCATAAACAGGTTGTCCATGCCGCGAAGGTACCACGCCTGCTCGAATATGCAGTTGTAATATCCGACCGTGGCAATGTTCCTGTCACGCAGATCCCGGGTATTTCTCTCGACACCCTCGAAGTATTCCCTCGTATTGAGCACGGGCCAGGGCCACTCCCGTAATTCATCCACCGTTTTCAGATCCCCCATGGTATGGGTCATCCGGTTGAAGTGATAGAAATCGCCGAAATCACGGTAAACGCCCCACTCGTCAACCGTCTTCGGCCCATGTTCCCCTTCGATCCACTCGTCCCAGTTCTTTTTCTTCGTCCTGCCCTCTTTTTCGAGGTTCCCGAAGTACTCGTCGAACCGGGGACTGAAATCAAAACAGGTATCGGTAACGGACTTCACCTCGATCCCGAAGTACTCGTCCGGGTCTTCATGTCCGGTCTTTTCCTTTACCATCCCGATGACCTCCGGGGTCCAGAAGGCGTGCTTCGGTACCCGGTCGACCGGTTTTCTTCTTATCGCATTCAGGAAGCGTTCCCTTGGATTCACCTCTGTCTTCCTTTCCTTGTCCCGGGTCGTTTATACCTTCAATTCGTGCTTATGTTGAATAACCTTGCCGATCGCCTCCGCGATAAGATGCACACTCTCTTCGTCGCCGAGGAGCGCCTCGTGATAAAGCCAGACGGACCTTTCCGCTACCCTGTCTGATACGGGAAAACTGCCCCCACTCATATTTTTTTTCCTGATACACTCGATTGAATGTACAGCGGGGTATTCCACCTGAATGGGTACCCCCTCTGCTTTAACAGCTTCATTAAACGCCCGGCGGGGTATATCGGCATCCAGAATAAAGGTGAAAAGATAATAACCGTGGCGGTCCATCCTGGGATCACGGGCTTGTGGTGTAACACCCTCAATCTTACCGAGCAACTCGGTCAGCAATTTTCCGTTTTTATCCCTGAGTGTACATTGGGCTTCAATTCTCGTCATCTGTGCGAGGAGGAGCCCGGCCTGTAATTCAGTGATCCGGTAATTGGTTCCACATAGGTAGTGGTTGTAATCGTTTATGCCTGCGACCCTCCCGGCATTGTGAATAGCCCGACAGAGGTTCCAGAGCCGTTCATACTTCGTTACAATGAGACCCCCCTCACCGCAGTTGAGCGTCTTGCTCGCCTGCAGGCTGAAGGTCCCGATATCACCGAATGAACCGACATGCGTTCCATTCCATATGGCACCATGCGCGTGAGAGCAATCCTCAACAACGTAAAGGCCGTACTTCCCGGCGATTTGCATAATACGGTCCATATCTGCGGGATGTCCCCCGAAATGGACGGGGATAATCGCCCTTGTCCTGTCCGTTACCGCCTCTTCAATCAGATCGGGATTAATACAGAACGTGGACTCATCCACGTCAACAAGAACGATTCGTGCTCCCCTGCGAATCGGTGAAGCGGCCGTGGCCAGGAAGGTATAGTCAGGAACTATGACCTCATCCCCGTCTTTAATATCCAGGGCCTCGAGTGCGGTTTCAATGGCGACGGAACCGTTCGCCACAGGCAGTACGTGTTTAATTTTCTGAAACTCAGTATATTTCCTGATAAACTCGGGGATCCTGGTTCCCTCTACCCCCCAGATACCGCTTTCAACTGCGTCGCGCACGTACTCGACATCGGTCTTATCCCAGACCGGCCAGTCCGGGAAGCTGTCTTTGATTACAGGATTTCCCCCATTTATTGCGAGCATCACTTACCTCCCCACTTCGGTTTGATTTATTCAGAAGGCGGTACACCATATCAACTATCAGCACCACAGCGTCCAGCCGCCGTCGACAACGAGGTTCTGTCCAGTCAGGTACTTCGAGGCTCGCGAGGCGAGCAGAACGACCGCGCCCTTCAGATCATCGGCATCGCCGAACTTTCCAAGCGGTATTCTGGAGCAGAGGTTCTTCACGAGGAAATCCGGGAACTTTGCGGTTTGATCGGTGAGAAAGGCGCCGGGGCTGATGGCGTTTACCGTAATATTGTACTTCGACCATTCAACGGCGAGGTCCGTCGTAAGACTCACGATCCCGCCTTTGGACGCATTGTAGCTCAGCTGACCCGCCCTGCTCAGCTCTTCGGGGTCCTGGTAATAATTCCGGAAATCCGTGGCCCTTCCCGCGAGAACGGACGCGATATTGATTATCTTACCGTACCCTTTCTCAGCCATGTACTTTCCCGCCTCCCTGCAGCAGAGAAAAACGCTTCGCAGATTCAGAGCGAGGATATGGTCCCACTCCGATACCTCGGCGGAAAGCGTGTTTCTGACGATCGATCCTCCCACGTTGTTGACCAGGATATCGATCCTTCCGAAACGGTCGACCGTTTTTTCCATGAGCCGGGCCACGTCCTTTTCCTCGAGCACGTCGGCACGAACGGCGAGCGTCTCAACACCGCATTCAGAGGCGAATTCGTCGGCGACCTTTTTACAGAGATCGTACCTGCGGGAAGCGATGACGAGGTTGGCGCCCGCCTCCGCGAGTCCCGTACAGAGCATTTTGCCGATACCGCTTCCTCCGCCGGTCACGATGGCGGTCTGACCCGTAAGATCGAACAGCTCCCTGGTATCCATTTCTCATTTCCTCAATCGATTTTTACCCACTGACCGCTATCGGATGAAGCGACACAGGCGCAAATTGTTTTCATTATTTCCGTACCCCTCGAAATACCTACTGCGGGCTCGTCCTTCTTTTCGAGGCAGCGGATGAAGTGTTTGAGCTGTTCCAGGTACATCGCCTGCACGTCGCTGCTCACTTTTTCCCTCATCCAGCCGTCCGAGCCCTCCCGGGTATAGTGAATGAAATCGGATTCCGGTGAGAAGAAATCGCAGGTACTCCAGAGGGCGGTTCCGCGCGTTCCGTATATTTCGACGGCCCGCCTGAACGACGTCTGCAGGTAGTCCATGTGTATGGAGCAGACCGCGCCGTTTTCATACCGGATTAAAAGCTCGGCCGTATCCTCTACGAGCCGCGGACCGAAACCCGAATTACGGCTCCTGCACATCACCTCGCCGGCACGTGACCCCGCAAGCCAGCCGCAGTAGTCGATTTCATGCGAATAATCGAAGACGATACCGTGCGTGAACGCTCCGTCACGTATATAACCCGATACCGGGTCGGACAGGGCCCTTCTTGAGGATACGGATGCGCGTATGGAAAAAATATTCCCGAAATCGCCGCGGTCCGCCATGGTTTTTAACCGGATAAAGGGATCGCTGAACCGCAGGCAGTATGCGACGATGACAAAGGTGCCCGGGGCCGCGACGCCGTCTTTCATTCTCTGCGCCTCTTCCACGGTAAAGGTCATTGGTTTTTCCACCATGACCCCCCTTACCCTTCCCGCGACCTGAAGGACCTGCTCGGCGTGCAGGTTATAGGGCGTGCAGATCAGGACGCCGTCGGGCCCCTTTTCCAGGGCTCTGTCAATATTCGTATATTTCTCATCGATGCCGTATTTATCCGATATGAAATCCAGTCTCGTTTCGTCCCTGTCTACAATCATGACATCGGCAAGCCCGTTGTTCACAATTGCCTGCAGATGAATCTCCCCGATAAATCCGCATCCCACGATCATGAGCTTCACGGCGTACGTTCCCTCTTCTTTCGCTGTTTTATCCGCCGATTGGAAAATGGCAGGCCACAAAATGGTCTTTGCTGATCTCGACCTGCTCGGGTATCTCGTTCAGGCATCTCTCCCGGGCGTTCTCGCACCGATAGTAATAGATGCATCCCCCGTGATTCAGCTTATGGCTCTTTTCAACCACGGATACGAGATCCTCCCGCCGCTTCCCCTTGGGGATTGCATCGATCAGTTTCCTCGTGTAGTAGTGATAATTCCTGGTAAAAAGCTCACTCTGCGGCAGAAGCTCCACGACCCGTCCGAAATACATAACCGCGACCCGGTTGGAGATAAAATTTATAACCGCGAGATTGTGAGATATGAAGAGCATGGTAAGATCGAAGTTGTTCTTTAAATTCTTCATCAGATTCAGTATCTGGGCCTGTATGGAAACATCGAGCGAGGAGGTCGGTTCATCCGCAATGATGAAGCCCGGTTCGCAGATGAGCCCTCGGGCTATGACGATTCGCTGCCTTCCCCCTCCGCTGAACTCGTGGGGATACTTGTCCAGATCCTCTTTGTTCAATCCCACCGTTTTAATTATCTCGTTAATCTTTTTAACAACTTCCTTTTTCCCGGGGTTCTTGAACTTGATGAGCGGCCTTGCCAGAAGCTCGAAAACCTTCATCCTCGGATTGAGCGACGAGAACGGGTTCTGCCATATGAGCTGAACCTTGGAATAGTAATCGGTCAGCTCGTTGTCGTCGAGGGCATGAATATCCCTCCCTTCGTAGGCCACCTTTCCATCGGTTATGTGATTCATTCTCAGCAGGGTGTTCGCCACCGTGGTTTTACCGCATCCCGTCTCTCCCACGATTCCGAGCACCTCGTTCTCATGAATGTCGAGCGTTACTCCGTCGACGGCTTTTACGTACTCGATTTTTTTCCCCCGGATAAAATCCCTGATGGATCTTTCGAGAGGAAAATAAACCTTCAGATTATCAATATGGACCTTGATCATATTATACCCTGACCTTAGGACTATCGAAATGGACCTCGCTCACTTCAGGTCTTGACCTTGTGACATCTGGCGTACCTGTTCGGACGGACCTCGCGCAGTACCTGCCGGTTTCGCCTGCACTCCTCGTCCGCGAGCTCACAACGGTTCTGAAAGAAGCAGCCGACCGGCAGATTCATCAAATCCTGCACCTCCCCGTCTATGGTTCCAAGCTTATCGATATCCGGTGCAAGCCCTGGAATGGCCCGAAGCAGGCCCTGCGTGTAGGGATGCAGTGGATCGTTGAAAATATCCTCGGAAGAGCCCGATTCCACGATTTCGCCTGAATACATCACGTATATCCTGTCGCATCGCTCCGCTATGAGGTAGAGATCGTGGGATATGACGATGAACGATATTCCAAGCTCCTCCTTGAGGATCTCGTTCAGGTCGAACAGCTCCCTCTGCGTCGTCACGTCCAGGGCCGTTGTAGGCTCGTCGGCAATTACGAGAGACGAACCGAGAATGATCGCCATGGCAATCACGACTCTCTGGCGCATACCGCCGCTGTACTGGTGCGGAAACTGGAACACCTTTTTCTCGGGATCGGGAATGCCCACCTTGTTCAGCACGTCGATGATCGCGTCGTATTTTTCCTTTTTACTCAGGTGGGGTTTGTGCGCACGTATGACCTCGCTCAGCTGCCAGTAAATATTGAATGATGGATTGAGCGAAGAGAGAGGGTCCTGGTATACGAGCGATATCCTGTTTCCCCGAACCCTCCTTATTTCCTTGCCTTTCAGCTTCAGGAGGTCGTTGTTTTCAAAAAACACCTCACCGCTCACGATCTGACCGGGATGCGGCACTATTCGCAGGATTGAAAAAGCGGTCATGCTTTTTCCGCATCCCGACTCGCCCACAAGACCGACGATTTCCTTCCTGTCGATCCTGAGATCCACGTTGTTGACCGCGACCAGCTCTTTTCCGCTGAAAAAGAACTTTGTGGTTAAATTATTGACTTTCAAAAGCGTCCGCGACTTATCTTCCATAAATCCTCTTATACCTCGGGTCCAGAATATCCCGCAGGCCGTCACCGGTAAAATTGAAAGAGAGTACCGCGAATATGATGAAAATTCCGGGAAAATATACCAGGTGCCGGGCCGTCCACAGATAGCTTGCCGCCTGCTGCAGCATCATGCCCCAGCTCGAAAGGGGCTGCCGCACGCCCCAGCCGAGATAGCTCAGGGCCGCCTCGCCGAGTATGGCGAAGGACATTATGATGGTCGTCTGCACGATGAGCGGCGCGAGACTGTTCGGGAATACGTACTTGAAGAGTATAATCAGATCGTTTTCACCCGACAGCTTTGCGGCCTTGATGAAATCCTGTTCCTTTACACTTACAACCGAGCTCCTGGTGATTCTTACGATCTGTGGGAAATAGGTAATAGTGAGTGAGATGATGACGCTCGTCAGTCCCGGGCCCCTGATCGCGGCGACGAGCAGGCCCATAAGAACCCAGGGAAAGCTGAAGAAGATATCCACTACCCGCTGCAGAATGTCGTCCACGACCCCGCCGTAATACCCCGACAAGAGACCGACCGGCACACCGAACAGCAGGGTAAGCCCGGTAATGGAAATCGAAGCGATGAGCGAAACCCGCGTGCCGTAAATCACCCTGCTGAAAACATCCCGGCCGAGTATGTCGGTCCCGAACCAAAAATCCTTTGACGGCTTCTCCGTGATATCACCGACGTACGTTTCGTCGTAGTCGTACGGCATGATCTGCTCCGCGAAGATCCCGATGCAGACGAATATTAAAACCATTATCAACCCAATGAAGAGCTTTTTATTTCTGATAATAGATTTAATCATATGTCTCAGTACCTTATCTTCGGATTGACGACGCTGTACAGCAAGTCGATGATTATGTTTATCACCACGAACGCCACCGCGTACACCATTATGCACGCCTGCAGCACCGGATAGTCCCTTTCCTCGAGCGTCTTCAAAAGGAGCGCCCCGAGTCCGGGGAAGGTAAAGACCCGTTCAACAATGACGATTCCTCCCATTAGCATGCCGATCTGCATTCCGATCATGGTCAGGACCGGTATGAATGCGTTCCTGAACGCATGTATCAGAAGAAGACGCCGCTGTCGAACGCCCGCGGAACGCATGAGCGTGATATAGTCGAGGCTCATAACTTCGATCATATTCGCCCTTATCATTCTCGTCGTCTGCGCCGCGATAACGCTTGCCACGGTGAGCGCCGGAAGTATAAGGATCTTGAGCCAGCCCACGAAATCCTCGAACGGCGGAATGTAGCCGCTCGTGGGAAAAATTCCGAGCCACACTGAAAATATTATCATGAATACAATGCCTATCCAGAACTCCGGCACCGAGATAAGGAGCAGGGATATGGAAGAAACGCCGAAATCGGTCCACGTATTATGCCGCCAGGCCGCGATGATACCGGTCGGAATCGCGATGGCGACCGAGAAGACGATGCCGAGAAGGGTGAGTGAAATCGTTCGGCCTATCCTGGGAAGCAGAAGCTCGACCACCGGGGTTCGCCTGATGATCGACTGCCCCAGGTCGCCCTTCAGCAGCTTGCCGAACCAGATGAAATACTGGGTAATGACGGGCTTGTCGAGCCCGTAATGCTTTTTTGCCAGCGCGATGAGCTCGGGATTGGGATTGCGCCCGAACATGATCTGAATCGGATCGCCCGGGATAAGATGAATGATTGAAAAGATGATGACGGATATTCCCACCAGCGTTATGAGACCGTATAAAATCCTTCTCAGTATGTATTTACCCATCGAACTTCACTCTCCGCTGAAGATGTGCGCTCATCAATGCATCCCCTCCGAATTACCGGAATTCGAATAAAACAGGGGGAGAAAAATCCCGTTTCCTCCCCCTTTTGTGTCATTATATTCGATATACCCCTACTTGCTCAACCAAATCTCCCACCAGTTGTACCGGATGTCGGAGTAGGCATAGAAGTCTTTTACGAATGCCTTGAAAACGGGGAGCCTGGTGCCGTACGTAACGAACACCATCGGGTTCTCATCGAGTATGATATCGTACAGGTCTTGATATATCTCAACACGTTTGTCCATATCGATGGTCTTCCGCCCCTCGTCCATCAGGGCCCTGACCTCATCGTCCCTGCTACCCCAGTGACCGACTATTGAAGACATGGAACCGTCGGGAACGAGGTATTTCGAAGCGAAGAAATCGGGATCGGGACTGATGGTGTCTCCCAGTACCGCGAAGTCGAAATCCTCCTTGTTGAGGAGCGTATCGAGGAACTCGGGAATCTCGAGTGCCGTTATGGTACCCTCGATACCTATATCCTTGAGGTCTGAGTAGAGAATCTCACCCATGATTTCTTCGGCACCCTTGGGCGCCAGAATCCTGATCTTGAATCCGTCCGGGTAGCCGGCTTCAGCCAGCAGGGCCTTGGCCTTTTCGGTATCCCGCTTATACTCCCAGGCGGAATCGTAATAGGGCTGCGAGGGCAGAATGGGAACCCAGCAGAGCTTGCCGAGGCCCTTGTAAAGGCCCTTGTTGAACTTGTCCCTGCTGATCGCGTACGCAACGGCCTTTCTCACGAGCTTGTTGTCCAGAGGCGAATTGTTCGTATTCATCGATACGTACATTCCGACGAGCTGCGAGTAGATAAAGAGCTCAAGGTCCGGATTCGCCTTGAGTGACTCGTAGTCGGCCGGCTCCGGCCAGAAAATAATGTCGATTTCACCGGTGAGAAGCGCGTTCTTCGCCGTGTTGTATACGGGCATGAACTTGCACACGACCTTGTCGAGATAGGGCTTGCCCTCCATCCAGTAATCCTCGAACTTTACTCCCGTTACCTGCAGGCCCGGTTCCCAGCTCTCGAACTTGAAGGGTCCGCATCCCACGGGGTGGGTTTTCAGATCACCGTACTCCTCGACCGCTTCCTTGGGGACAATGGCGATGTACGTCATCCTGTCCATCAGGCCGTACCAGGGGTTGTTCAGAACGATCGTACAGGTGTAGTCGTCCTCCACCACCACTTCCTTGACCGGTTCCAGGAAGACGGCACTCGGAGACGCCGTACCCGGATCCTTGATCCTGTCAATGGAGTATTTCACGTCCGCCGCCTTTACCTCTCGTCCGTTGTGGAACTTCACACCCTCGCGCAGGTAAACCTTGAAGTGCGTATCATCGATCCACTCCCAGCTCTTGGCGACATGCGGCTCCACTTCGGAAAAATCCTTCTTCCATCTCCAGAGAAAGTCGTTGAACATATCGCTTACGGCAACCACGACATTCGACTGCTGAAGATGATTATCGAGAAGCATCGGCTCCGACTCAACGGCCGCATAGAGGGTCCCCCCCCCTTGGGGACCTGCCGGTGCTCCCTCGACTTTTTTCTCTTCGATCTTCTGCTTTGCCGGTTCCTCGGCCGCTTTCTCCTTACCACCGGCAAAGAGCGGGGCCGCGCTGACCGCGCAAATTAAAAGCACAAACAAAAACTTCTTCATGATAGACCTCCTAGAGTATTTTTGCCCGGTATATAACCAGGTCTCAACAACAAAAAACAAGTACCCGGACTTATGCCTTATTTATCCGGATTCCACGTCATATCGGGATCCAGCGGATATATTGGGCGTGGTACGTTCCGGTAATCTTCCGGACGAAGGATCTGTGGATCGAATCCCGGTGTATCGACCATAAGGATACGGGATGCGATATCCTTATAGTCAACGAACGGATTCAGACCTTCCTTCGTAAGAATGAAGTCTTTTTTTCGAGGATCGATACCGAGAGCTTCAAGAAACGAAGGCCCGCCGATTTTTCCAGGATTTTCAATGATAATAATTCCCACATCATTCACTTTTAAAACAGCCACCTTACCAATTCGTGTTTCATAACCGGAATGTATATCCGAGCTTCCAGCGGTGTTTTCATCGAGTTTCACTACGCGGGCGTTGATAGCTAACGGAGGATTGCCTTTTTTCGTAATTGTCCCACCTATTCGAATCTGCAGTTCCGCTCCGACACCGGCATCACTTGCCCGTTTGGCTGCATCCGGATCGACAATTCCGACTACAACGGAATCCCTAACATCGTTCTCGACAAGATACCGTACCGATGTTACAACATCTCCCGCAGCTCCCCCAAGGGTACAATCCGACAATTCGTCGAGGAGGACGGGTTTCCCCTCGGTTTCCATTCCGATTGCCACGGCCTCTTCAATCGAATAAATGTCAAATCGAAAAGACGCCCGTAAATCCCACAGCTGGGTGGCAAGTTCGCGTGCATATCCATGTGCAGTTTCCTCGTTCGTACGCGCGATAACCTGCACGCTTGCTCCAATTATGCTGACATCGGCCCAGGGATACGCCACGAAAAACGATGCCGTGAAGATATCGGGATCCTTCTCAATCCGTTCTATGGAAGCAGCCAGAGCTTTTATGGGCTCACTCCTGTTTTCCGCGGCGGTGATAAGCGGTATTTTTATAAACGATTTTTTCAAAACCGGTTTCTTTTCTATCAGCTCCACCATCAAGCCGGCCGCCTTATACCCCACCTCGTACTGATCGACGTGCGGGTGTGTTCGGTAACCGACGAAAAAATCCGAATTCTCTACCATTGCCTCGGACACGTTCGCATGATGATCGAGGGTCGCGGCGACCGGTATACGGTCCCCGACCGTTTCCCTCACCGATCTCAGCAAGTCACCCTCGCCGTCTTCTATTCCCTCAACCGTCATCGAGCCGTGCAGAACGAGGAGCACCCCGTCTATTTCATCCTGATGGTCCCTGATGCCCTGAAGCAGGGTCCGCTTGAGCATACGGTAGGTGTCGGCTGCAACCTTCCCGTACGACATGGCCCAGGCTGAAAGCACGGGCAGCGCGGAGACACCGTACTTATCAAAAACATCGATGATTCCGCCGATCTCCGATCGCTGACCGCGGTGATATCGAACGATATCCTCACCGAACAGGTACTGCGTCTTCTTGAACACTTCCACGTCCGTGACGGTGGGCGCGAAGGTGTTCGATTCATGCATGATGGAGCCGAGCAGTATTTTCATGATGGTATTCCGGATCTCCTCGATATTATTCTATAAATAAAATTGACTTTATAATCTGAAATATAACCATTAGAGCGAACATCATATTATATCTTTATAACAATAATTCTACATGCAATATTCTCTGATTCCTCCTCTTTTTTTCCAGCATTGGAGAATTCTCTAAAAAAACTCGATATCGGTTGGAAAGGTATCGGAAATTAACCATTCATCCTACCGTGATCCCGGTCCCGTTTGCTTCCCTGATTGATGAGAGGTTTTAAATTCGATTAAAAATTAGGAGGAGAATTGACGCTTATTACGGTCGTTTCTCCATCACAGGCACTCCAGAAAGCATG
>CAYWUT010000001.1:103266-116874 GCA_964460545.1 uncultured Spirochaetota bacterium | reverse complement strand
TTGCATACATAAGACACGCTGTTGCCGGTTCCGGTGGACTTCAGTAATAAATAAAACAAAACATAATTAATTATCATGTTTAATAACTGCCCAGGGGTATAAAATGAAAACGCGAAGCTCATGAGGCCCCATTAAGGCAATTATTGTAATACATACCATGAGGAGCAGGTTTGCATATACACGGGCGGGAGGATTATCCATGGATGTGTTTCAGAAGGCGTTTGATTACACTCTCTACGAAGAATACCGTTCCCGGGGCCTCTACCCCTATTTCAGGGCCATAGAGACGGGAACCGATACTGAGGTGTATATCGAAGGGAAGCGGATGATCATGCTCGGCTCCAATTCTTACATGGGGCTTACTTTCGACCGGAGGACCATAGACGGGGCGGTAGGGGGCGTGCGAAAGCACGGAACGGGGTGCGCGGGCTCGCGTTTCCTGAACGGAACGCTCGACCTGCATGAGAATCTCGAAAAGGATCTCGCCCGGTTCATGGAAAGCGAGGCCGCGCTCCTCTTCTCGACGGGCTACATGACCAACCTGGGTATTCTTTCCTCAATACTCGGCAAGAACGACATCGTTTTCATCGACAAGCTCGACCACGCGAGTATCATAGACGGCGTCCGGCTCTCGTTCGGCAAAGTGGTCAAGTACAAGCATAACGATATGAACGACCTCAAACGGCTGCTCGACATGGCCGACCCGAAAGCGGGCAGGCTCATCGTGGTTGACGGCATTTTCAGCATGGAGGGGGACCTGGCCGACCTGCCGAACATCGTGAAAACGGCCCGCGAGTATGGGGCCCGAATCATGGTGGACGAGGCGCACAGCATAGGCGTGCTCGGGGAGAACGGGCGCGGGGTCTCCGAGTACTTCGGCCTGGAACACGAGATCGACATCCGAATGGCCACGTTCAGCAAGTCATTCGCAACTATCGGGGGTTTCGCGGTCTCGAGCATGCGAGTTATCGAATACCTGAAGCATCACTCCCGCGCGCTCATATTCAGCGCGAGCCTTCCTCCCGCGGTTCTGGGCGCTGTTGGGTCGGCCCTGGAGATCATCCGGAACGAGCCGGAGCGGAGGGAACGGCTGATCCGGATCGCGGACAGGATGAGGAAGTCGTTGAAGAAAATCGGGTATAACGTGGGACAGACGGTCACGCCCATCGTGCCGATCATCGTGGGCGAGATGGACGACTGCTTCAGGCTCTGGAGGGAGGTGACGGAGAACGGCCTCTTCGTCAATCCCGTCATTCCTCCCGCGGTACCGCCCGGCGAATGCCTCATAAGAACGAGCTACATCGCCACCCACACGGACGAACAGCTCGAGTTCGCCCTGGATGTGTTCGAACGGGCAGGCAAAAAGCTCGGGATCATATAGCCTCTCTTTACCGGCACACGGAATTCTTCAAACATCGTTATCGAATACGGGGAAGTCAAAACTCGTCCTGTCGTAGACGGGTACGGACGAGAGGAGTTTTTCTATTTCCTCTTTCGAGTATACCCGTCCCCGGTCAATTCCCGGGCAGCGCTGTCCCTCCCGCACCCACTCGCGCTTCGATATAAGAATGCGCTTCCAGAAGGGGTAGGACATGCACTGATAGGGACGTGCGCTGTATACGGTACATCCGTCTTTCCAGAAAATACACCGGTAGTCCGAACGCTCGACGAGCGAAACGCGTTTTTCGCCGAACAGCGTGACCGGTCGCGTGTAGTACGAGATAAGCCGTTCCAGTGAAATACGCAGAAAGGCGGCGAGTTTTTCGATATCGGCCTGCGAGAGATAGACATATCCGGGAAATCCCGTGCAGCACCTCCCGCATTCCAGACATTCGAATTGAAGCCCCCGGCTGTAAAATACGTCGTCATCCGGTTGCCCGGCCTTTTTTCTCTTCATGTTGCGCGCCGCTCCGTGTTAAACTCACTTGTAGGGTCCACCGGAACCTTCAATAGTTTGTCTTATTTATGTGAAAGCTTTTCATTGTATATATTTCTTGAAACTCGGAATTCGCTCTGTTATGGAAAATACCACGGGTGTAAGGGGTATTGAAAGAAAAACCCTCTATAACAGGTGCGTCCGCGCCCTTCGAGACGGTGGATCGCGCAATCTCTACCTGTTTGAGGGTATCGGGCGGAACCACCCGAAGTTCTCCAATTTCTGTTTTTTATCCGGAAACCGCGTACTCGGTGTTCTGCATACGAAAAACGGCATCTGCCTTCACCTCTTCATCGATGAAGCAGCGCAGTCCCGGGAAACCGCGTACATGGAGCGCTACATAAGCACCCGTTTTCCCTGTTTCACGACGCTCTTCTGCGACCGGACTGCCTTCACCCTGTTCTCCCGCCACCTCGGCAACCGGCCCGATTCGGTCCGTTCCTTCATATCCATGGGGGTAAAACGTCGCGATTTCGTCCCGGGTACGCTTCACCGGACCGTGGTCCCGCCCGTGTCGCATGCCGGGCTCTTCGTACCGCTGCAGGTGAGCTACGAGGTTGAGGAGGTGGGGGTCAGGGAATCCGAGATCGACCGGGAAACGGTGCGCCGGGCGATTAAGGCCCGCATCAGCCGGAGGGAGATTACCGCGGTTTATAAAGACGGGCGGCCCGTTGCCATGGCGGGAGTAAATGCGCGCTTTCAGGAGATATGCCAGGTGGGCTCCATCTACGTTATCCCCGGGATGCGGAACAGGGGATACGGCCGTTCGGTCGTATCATCGCACGTGGATCGTCTGCTGGAGCATTACGAGCGGGTCGTTCTGTTCGTGGATGTACAAAACGCGGCTGCGCGCCACGTGTACGAGCGGATCGGTTTTACCGGCTCCGGTTTTCTCGTCCAGGCGTCATTTACTCCTCGATTCCGAGTTCCTCGAGCTTCCTCAGCCTGTCCTCCGCCTCCTTGATGTTCCTGATGGCGAGCTTGTTATAGGGATCGATTTCGAGTATCTTCTCCCACTCGGTGATTGCGTCTTTGTACCGCTTCTGCACGAAGAGATCGATACCCGCGTAGTAGAAGTCGAGTATTTCCTTGTCATAGGAGCCCACGTCCTTCATCTCGGCCCGTGACCGGGCCATGTATTCCTTCACGTTGAGGTAGTTTTCGTCAGCCGCTGATACGGCCTCGAAAGCCGCGAGCGCATCCTCGTATTTTCCGTCCGAGTAGAGCTGGAGTCCCTTCGCATAGTTTTCGGACTTGAAGGTCTCGTCGGCCGAGGTCTGCTCCCGGATCGTGACCTTCTCCTCTTCGAACTGCCTCTGCAGTGTTTCCATCTGCTCCTCGTAATCGGAACGTTCATCGATGAGCCTGCGTTCGAGTGTCTCCCTGTCATCCTCGTACTGGTCGGCCAGCTCCTCGAGGGTTTTCTGCTTGTCCGCCTCGAACTGAGCGGAGAGGTCCGCGATGATCTCCTGGCGGGCGTCCTCGATCGTCTCGTCGACGGATTCGAGCTTCTTCTGATAGGAGGTCTCCAGGTCCTGCAGGAGCTGTTCCTGTTCTTTTTCATATTCCGCGGACAGGTCTTCGAGCTGCTGCTCGTAGTCCTGGGTCGCCTCGCGTATGCCGTCGTCTATCTGACTTCGTATGGCCTCGGCCTGTTCCCGCTTCTTCTCATCTATGCTCTTGCCGAACCGGTAACTCAGTCCCACGCGCATGAGCAGCTCGGCCGGACCCTGCCAGTCCGAATCCTCGAAGGTAACGGCGTAATCGAGGCCGAAACCCCAGCGTTTCACGGTCATACCGAGCGAAATGCCCTGGGGCAGGTCGCTGAAGAGGCTCGAGAAGGTGAAGTACCGGTAACCGGTCCGGAACATGAGCTGCTCGGAGAATGCGAGTTCCGCACCGAGGCTCATATCATGAAGCAGGGATCCGGGGTCCGGGTTGTAGTTGTCCGTGTAGAACCGCGTGTCGAACGCGAGCGTGAGACGGGTGGTCTGGGCTTTGCCGAGCAGGAAGGTGGACGCGGCGCCCGCCTTGTATATCCTCGTGTTCTTCTCGAACTCGTCGGCGATCTTTATACCCGTGCCCCACACGTCCTGTACGACCGCGCCGACCGACAGCCACGGCAGGCGCTTGAAGCTGTAATACGCGCCGAGGTCGAAGCTCATTCCCGCGCCCTTGTACTCCGTTATCCGCATCTGCTCGATTTTGACGCTTCCTCCCAGGCCGAGGCCCCACCTGAAGTTATAGCCGTAACCGATGAGAAGCTGATAGTGGAAGTAGTTCGAGCTGGCTGAGGTGATGGGGGAGGCGTACTCGTCGTAGGATTCGATTCCCCCTGTTGTGACCCCTAGGCCGCCGATACCGATCGTTCCCAGGCTCATGGTCGGGTTCGTGTAGAATCCCGAGAAGTAGTATGAGTCCGCTATGGTGCGGGTGCCGAAGAGCGAGACCTCCTTGTACTGGTTGAAGGCCATTGCTCCCGGGTTCCAGTAGGTGAGGCTCGAGTCGCCCTCCATGGCGGTGAACGCGCCGCCCATACCGAGCGCGCGGAGTCCGGCCCCGTACGCGAACACGTTTTCGACGCCGCCCGTTTCCTCGGCGGCAAATAGAACGGCCGGGATGAGTAGGAGGATGAAGACGGCTGTATAGATGACGCTTCTCATGAACCTGCCCGAAAAAAGTTTATATCCCACCTATAATTATAGCACAGCAAGCATGTTTTTCATCGTTTTTACTCTTCGGCCCACGGACCGACGAGACGTATCTCACGCTCCAGTACGACACCGCGTTTTTCCCTGACCGTCCGCTCGACGAGGTTGATGAGACGATAAACGTCGCGGGCCGTCGCTTTCCCCCTGTTGACGATGAAGTTGCCGTGTTCGGCGAAAACTTCGGCGTCGCCTATCCTCGTTTTCCGCAGGCCGAGCTCGTCTATGATCCGTCCCGTGGGGGTCCCGGTCTCGTAGTCGTTCTTGAAGATGCAGCCCGCGTTGGGGAAGAGGTACTGGCCGGCGGCTTTCCGCTTTTCCCTGTTTTCACGGATTCGTCCGGTAATATCCTCTTTTCCCCCCCTGTGCAGTCCCAGGCGCACGCTGAATACGTACCATTCCTCAGTCTGAAAAACCGATTTCTTGTAGTCGAAATGAAGGTCTTCCGGTTTGAGCCGTTTACGCGTCACCCCGCCTTCCCGGACCTGGAGGACGCGGGCGGACTCCGTTACACGCGAGAACTCGCTTCCGTATGCCCGTGCGTTCATGAAGAGGGAGCCGCCCACCGTGCCGGGGAGCCCGGCTGCGAATTCCAGCCCGGCAAGGCCGTTTTCGGCGCTGAGGTCCACGAGACGATCCACCGGAACCCCGCACCGGGCCTCGATGGTTTCGCCCGTCACCTCCATGGAATCGAGCCCGAGCGTCGAGACAACGAGTCCTTCAAAGCCCCGGTCGTGTATGAGGACGTTCGCGCCGCCTCCGAGTACGGTATACTCCACCCCCTGTTTTAAGGCCCAGCATATCGCGTCCGCGAACTCGTCTTCGGATTCCGGCTGTATGAAGAAACGGGCGGGACCGCCTATGTGAAAGGTGCTCAGCGGTGCAAGAGGTACCTCTTTTCTTATTTTTAGGGCTTTATCGTCCATATATTTGAATATTTTACCCGCACACGCCTTTAATGCGGTTTTTCCTCCGGTCGGGAAACGTCACCCCGCTATGCCGAAAATGAGCTTGGCGATTTCGAAGTAGAGGATGAGCGAGGTCACGTCCACGATGGTGGTGATAAACGGCCCCGCTGAAATTGCGGGATCGATCTTGAGCATCCTCAGAATCATGGGCAGAATCGAGCCGATCAGATTGGAGACGATAACGCTTATAAAGACGGCGCACCCCACGGCGATGCCCACGAAGGGATTGACATCCACGAAATGGGCACGTATAAAGGAGAAGAGCCCGAGTATGACTCCCAGAAATCCCCCCATGAGCACTTCACGCAGGAAAATCCTGGTAAAGTCACTGGGTTCGATCTCGCCGGTGGCAAGCCCGCGTATAACGAGCGTCGCGGACTGCATCCCGGTGTTTCCGCACGTACCTGTGAGCATGGGAATGAAAAAGGCGAGGGGGATCACAATCTGCAGAATATCGGCGTAATTCTTCAGAACGATGGACGAGAGATAGGACATGACGAGGAGAATGACGAGCCAGAGCGCTCTCTTTCGTCCGAGCACCACGAAGCTCGTGCCGAAGTAGTCGTCCTCGGGGGCCTCGATTCCGACCATTTTGTGGAAGTCCTCGGTCGCCTCCTCGGTAATAACATCAACCACATCGTCGATGGTTATGATGCCAACGAGCTTTCGTTCTTTGTCCACGACGGGAACGGCGGAGATATCGTACTTCGACAGGAGCTTCGCCACCTCCTCCTGATCCTCCACCGTATTCGAGTATACGACGGTTTCGGTCATGATTTTTTCGACCGCCTCCCCGGGGGGAGCGAGGAGCAGGTCTTTCAGGGAAACCACTCCCACGAGCCGGTGCTTTTCGTCCGTGACATATGAGTAGTAGATCGTTTCCTTGTCCAGGCCTACCTTCCGTATGAGCGCTATAGCCTCGTCCGTTGTCTTATCCGAGGTGAGCTCTATGAAGGCCGGGGTCATGAGCCTTCCGGCCGACTCTTCGGGGTAGTTCAGAAGGCGGCTCACAACGCTCCTGTCCTCGGGGGAGAGGAGGGGTATGAGCCTCTTGACGAGGTCGTCCGGCAGCTCGTCGAAGAGCTCGGTCAGGTCGTCCGGGTCCATCTCCTCGATTACGTGCTGTACCGTTTCATTGCTGAAGTGAAGGAGGAGCTCCTCCTGGTCGTCGCGGTCGAGGAGGGAAAAGACCTCGGCCGCCATCTCCTTGGAGAGGAGCCGGAAAACGAAGACCTGTTCGGCTGTTTCTAAATCGTCGATGATCTCGACGATATCAGGAGAGAGATGGGCCTGAAGAACCGTCTTGAGCTCGAAATATCCCTTTTTTTCGAGATACGACTTCGTTTCCTCGACTGTGAGCGGGGCGGGGCGGTCCATTTTTCACCTGTATACTTCATCTCGACTCTCACTTAATAGTACTATATTTTATTCGTTTGTCACATCAAAATGAAGGGAAGGAAGGGACGGTGCATGACGGATGACGACATTCACGCCGTGGTCGGACTGCTGCGGGAGGCGTACGGAAGCTGGAAGGAGCCGATCGTCACGCGCATAGCAAGGAAACGGGACCCCTACAGGGTGCTGATGTCGACCGTGATCTCGCTCAGGACAAAGGACGAGGTCACGGAAGAGGCCGCCGAGAGGCTCTTTACACTGGCGGATACCCCGCATACCATGGCGCGCTTGATCCCGGAAGAGATAGAAAGGGCGATCTATCCGGCCGGTTTCTACCGGGTAAAGGCGAGGAACATCATAGACATATCAAGGACCCTTGCAGAGGTCCACGGCGGAAAGGTCCCGGACGACCTGGACGAGCTCCTGGCGCTTCCCGGCGTAGGAAGGAAAACCGCGAACCTCGTGCTCACGCTCGGTTATAAAAAACCAGGCATCTGTGTGGACACACACGTGCACCGTATTTGCAACCGTCTCGGCTACGTGCGGACAAAAACTCCCGAGAAGACCGAATTCGCGCTCAGGGAGAAGCTCCCGTCCCGGTACTGGATAGAAATAAACGACCTGCTCGTGACCTACGGGCAGAACCTCTGTGTTCCGGTCTCGCCCTTCTGCTCGACGTGCCGGATTTTTCAGTACTGTGATAGAAACGGTGTGAAGAAAAGCAGGTAGGTTTTCCCGCGGGGATTACTTATTCCATTTCAGCGACCGCTATTAGCGGCCGCTTCCAGCGGCCCGCTCGATCATGGACCGGGCCGCCGTGCTGAGCTCCACGGAATCGAGGTCACGGATGCCGACCCATTTAAGCTCCGCCGCATCGGACGCATGGGCGGCTTCGCCGGAAGCATAATCGGCCTTGAAATCGAAGACCACGTAGTGGTATTTCGTTTCGGAACCACAATTCTCCATGTACTCGAATACATCCACCAGGTCCAGGACTTCTATCTCGATTTGACATTCCTCCCTAATCTCTCTTTTAACGGCCTCCGGGAGCGTTTCGCCCTCTGTGACGGCGCCGCCCGGCAGGGACCAGGCCCCGGCCAGCGGGGGTTTTCCCCTGCGTATGAGGAGCACTTCGTCTCCCCTGAATATAACGGCTCCGACTCCGGGTATGGGTGAAGGGGGATAGGTCCTCTTCCGGCTCAATGGCCATATCCTGTTTACTTTTCAGCGGTGTGATCTATAATGATTCCGTTCGATCCACACAATCATAGTCTCACGAATGCGGATTTTCAATTGAAAAATAAAAAGGTACACAGGCTCACCGTTCCCGCGGATACCAAGTATCTGACGAAGATACGGGATTTCGCCGTCAAGCACGGGGAGAAGAAGGGCCTGAACATGCGCCAGCTCAACGGATTCAAGCTCTCCCTCGACGAGATCTGCACGAACATCATACGGTACGCCTACAAGGACAGAGAGCAGGGTAATATTCAGATCGAGATATTCCGGGAAGCCGACGACGTCAATACCCGCATCATCGATACGGGCGTGGCCTTCGACTATGAATCGGTAATGGATCCCGACCTCAACCGGTACATAAAGGAGAAGAAGAAGGGCGGTTTCGGTATCTATCTCGTACGTCAGCTCAACGACAATGTGCAGTATAAACGGGAGGGCGAGAAAAATATCCTGACCCTCACGAACAGGGTCGAGCCGAGACCGCGGCTGGGAGAGGTGATCAAGAAGAATTTCACGCCCTCCGGAATGACGATCAAGGTTCGGTTCGGCGTGATCGCCACGCTCATCATATCCCTTATTTCGGTCGGCACTTTCTACCTCGCCTCTCTCTCCCAGAAGAGGACACTCACCAGACAGCTTGTCAGTGGGTACGTGAACATTCTGAAGAACTTTGCCGGTACGACGGCGGATTATATTATGAGTGAGCGCGAGCTCCTCATAACCGAACAGATATTCGGGTTCATCGAGGAAAACGAGTTCGTGCGCACTCTCACGGTCATCGATCGCAACGGCATCGTCATTGCCGACGGGACGGTGCAGAATATCGGCAGGGCTTACGAGCCGCCGGACGGTGTGGTCCCGCTCATGGACCAGGATTTCCTGGTACAGGAGTATGAGGACCCCGAAAACGGACCGAGCCTTCACTTCTCCGTTCCGATCATGTTCTCGAACGCCTTTGTCGGTAAATCCTTTCTGACTGTTCACACGGAGGACCTGACAGCCGAGGTGCAGGCCCGGCAGAACCGGCTTCGGATATTCCTCTACATGTCCATGTTCTGGATAGCCGGCTTCGTGGGAATAATATTCCTGAGCAATATGTTCGTCACGCCCATAAAGAAGATAACCGAGGAATTAAACCGGGTATCCAAGGAGGGAGCCGCCGGGGGGTTTCACTTCGCGGGAATTGGCGAGTTCGGTGAGATCTCGACCGCGTTCAACCGTATGATGAAGGAGCTCAAGCAGTCGGAGGTCAAACTCACCGATCAGGTGAGGCTGAAGCGCGAGATGCAGCTGGCGCAGTCGATTCAGCAGACCCTGCTGCCCAAAACGGTGCCGCCGACCGAGGGTTTCGATATTGCCGCAAAGTACGACGCGGCCATGGAGGTGGGGGGGGACTACTACGACTTCTTCTACGTCGATGATGATTCGATGGGCATGGCCGTGGGCGACGTTTCAGGGAAGGGTATAGGGGGCGCCTTTGTCATGAGCATCGTGAGAACGGCGCTCCGGTTAGAAGCCCGGGCCAAGAAGAGCGCCGCGGAGGTACTCACCAACATCAATACGACTCTGGACAGCGAGTTCAGGAAGGGCATGTACATAACGCTCTTCTATATAATACTCGACTCGAAGCGGAGGCTGATCAACTACGCGAGCGCGGGTCACAATCCCATGGTACTCTACAGGAAGAAGACCGACCAGATATACAACCTCAATCCCAAGGGTTTTCCCATAGGTCTCAATCTCGGGGACCCGCGTATCTTCAAGCGAAGTGTTGTGAACGAAAAACTCCAGCTCAGCAAGGGGGACCTTCTTTTTGTTTACACTGACGGCATCACCGAGGCGATGAACGGGGCGCGCGACGAATTCGGGGAGGAACGGCTTCTGGAGGTTATCAAGCGGTACAACGATCTCTCCGCAGGGGAGTTTGCGGAGAAGCTCATGGATGAGCTGCACCTCTTCACGGGCGGACAGCCGCAGAACGACGATATAACCTTCATCGTGGTGAAGGAGAAGAAACAGTACAGCGAGCTCCAGTACGAGAAGCGAATACGGCTCTTCGATCTCATAGAGAACGAGGGCTACACGGTCAAGAATGCCTGCGAGGAGATGGGCATATCGACGAGCACCTACTACAAGCTCAGGAAGATCAGGGAAGAGGGAGGCACCGCAGCCCTCGTTCCAAAGACCGGCCTGTCCGAGATGAAGGTGCTCGATCACGACATAAGCCGGCGCATCCTTCAGGTCATAAGGGACCATCCGGAGTTCTCCGCGAAGAGAATCAGGGACGCCCTCACCGACACCGAGTACGGCTCCATCGATGTGGACTCGACGCTCGTTTACAGGGAGCTGAAGCGGCTTAAGCTCTCGAACAGGGAGAAGCGGGAGGCCTATGTCAGGAGGCTCAACGGCCACCAGAAGGAGTCATGAGCCGGGCTCCGGATTGTGATGGACGCGTTTACACCTGTGCTGTACATTAAGCTCTTATGTGCCTCATTTTCGCTGTATTTCAAAATCTAATCAGAGAGAATAACCGGGACGGATATGGAAGAGAGAAGTGACGGATTGTATTTCGGCGGCCTGTCCGCGGTCGAGCTCGCGAAGCGGTACTCCACCCCCCTCTACGTGTACGAGGAAAAAACGCTGCGCGAACGGGCGGGACAACTGAAAAAGGACATCGCCTACCCGAAAACGGAAATCAAATATGCGTGCAAGGCGAATACGAACCGCACGATCATGCGGATTTTCAGGGAAGAGGGCATATCGATCGATGCGGTTTCTCCGGGGGAGATACAGGCGGCGCTGGATGCCGGGTTTTCCCCTTCCCGAATACTGTACACGGTGAACAACGCCACCTGGGACGAGATCGATTACGGCGTGTCAAGGGATATCATGGTGAACATCGATTCACTTTCACAGCTCGCGCTCTTCGGCAAGCGGTACCCCGGGAAGACCGTGTGCATACGGATCAACCCAAACGTGGGAGCCGGACATCACGATCACTGCATAACGGGGGGGCCGGACAGCAAGTTCGGTATCAGCTACAGGGAGGTCGGGGCGATTCAGCGTACGGCCGCCGAGCATGACCTGAAGATACGGGGGATTCACCAGCACATAGGCTCGGGAATACTCGAGGGGGAGCGTTTTATCGAAGCCATGGACGTGCTCCTTTCGGCGGCCCGCAGTTTCGAGGGGCTCGACTTCATCGACTTCGGCGGGGGCATCGGAGTGGCCTATCATGAAGACGAGAAGCCGATTGATATCGGGGCGCTCGGCAGGAAGATAACGGATGAGTTTACCTCTTTCTGCGGGGAATACGGCAGGGAACTCACCCTCGCTATCGAACCCGGCCGCTACCTCGTGGCTGAGGCCGGGTGTTTCCTCGTCACGGTGACGTCCGTTAAAAAGGGGGAGAAGCACCGGTTTGTCGGGGTCAACAGTGGGTTCAACCACTTGGTCAGGCCCGCCATGTACGGGAGCTATCACCGTATAATCAACGCGACGAACCCCGGCGGAGCGGTTATCCCGCAGACGATCGCGGGCAATCTCTGCGAATCGGGCGATACCTTTACGAGGGACGAGGAGGGAATCGTGGACAGGGACCTTCCCGAGTTCAGGGAGGGAGACATAGCCTGTATCTGCACTGCCGGTGCCTACGGATACTCGATGGCATCCAACTACAACTCGCGGCCGAGACCGGCCGAGGTGCTCGTCGGGGAGCGGGGCCCTGAGCTGATTCGCAGGCGTGAGACCCTGGAGGACCTGTTCCGGACTATCCCGTAAGTGGTGTGATATGGAAAAAAATAAATTAGAAGAATTAAAGCTATCAGGAAGAATATATCCGGCAATAACATCATGTATTAATAACCGCTATAGAATATTCCTTGGAATCTTCGCCTATTATGGTTTCGTTCTCAACGTAGTATATGCTTTTAATAAATGTATAAATAATGCAGTACATATCATTGTGAGTGTCATATTTACCCTCTTAATATCTCACAATTATTTTAATTATTTATTCAATAATAAGGAGCAGCATAAGATTGAGAATCAAAATAGCAAAGCATTCCCATGGTTTAAAGAAACTTATATTGAACTTGGATTTGATATTATAGGTCTTGGTATCATTTGGATCGCCTATTTTCTCTTAAAAAATATAATGACCTGCGCATAATTATTATATGCTGTCCTCGTCAATGGTTATTATTTAGCTGTATTTATACAGTGGTTCATATTGAATATCTCAGGATAATACTGTGGAGAAATTACCCGTAGCCCTGCTCTTCGGGGGACGCTCCGCGGAGCACGAGGTGTCCGTGCGGTCCGCCCGAAACGTGGCGGTCCTTCTCCTTCACCGGTACGAGCCCGTCCTGGTCTACCTGTCCCGAGAGGGGCGGTGGAGCCTTACACGGCAGGTAAAGCCGTTCATCGATTCCGGGATGGACGGGTGTGCATGGGAGCCGGTCTTCGTCCTTCCGGACCGGGGCTTTAAGCTCATTGACGCAGGGAGCTTGAAAACGGTCGGTTCGGCCGCGTGTGTTTACCCCGTTCTGCACGGCCCGTACGGCGAGGACGGGACCGTCCAGGGAATGCTCAAGCTCTTCGACGTACCCTTTGTGGGGGCCGATGTCATGGGATCGGCCGCCGGCATGGACAAGGATGTGATGAAACGCCTCCTCCGCGAGGGGGGCGTTCCGGTACCACGGTTTGCCGTTTACGAGGATTATGAACGCGCGTCCCTCGATTTCGATAGAATCCGTGAAGAGCTGGGGGTTCCGCTCTTCGTGAAACCGGCCAACATGGGGTCTTCGGTCGGCATACGCAAGGTGGGGGAGGGCGGCGAATTCGCTGCGGCGGTCGCTGAAGCGTTCAAGTACGATACCAAGATCATCATCGAGGAATCCGTTTCGGGAAGGGAGATCGAGTGCTCCGTTCTCGGAAACCGGGAAAATCCCGAAGCCTCGCTTCCGGGCGAGATAAGGCCGGCACGGGAGTTCTATTCCTACGAATCCAAGTACGTGGACGAAGACGGAGCCGAGCTCATCATCCCGGCTGACCTGAGCGATGCCGAGATTGCGCGGATTCGGGAGCTCGCAATACAGACCTTCAGGGTGCTCTGTTGTCACGGTATGGCCCGGGTCGACCTTTTCCTGAGAGAGGGACGGAAAAGCGGCCCGCCCGATGTTCTCGTTAATGAGATCAACACCCTGCCCGGGTTCACCGATATCAGCATGTACCCGAAGCTGTGGGAGGCGAGCGGGGTGGGCGGAGAAGAGCTGGTTGACCGTCTTATCGGGCTCGCGTTCGAGCGTCACCGGAGGGAGAGTTCCTTGAACACGACCCGGGAAAAAGATGGGAACTAGGC
>CAYWUT010000001.1:0-103166 GCA_964460545.1 uncultured Spirochaetota bacterium | reverse complement strand
CGGTATTTAGATGGGAACTAGGCGGGTTCCCTGCGTAGAACTCGGTATTTAAACGGGAAAAAAGAGTGAAAAGACTGGAAGATTACCTCTCCGCGCTGAAACCCGTGCACCCGGATAAGGCGGAACGGGCGCAGAGACGGATGGACGGCCAGACAAAGCCCCGCGGGAGCCTCGGAAGGCTCGAGGAGCTCGTGCGTTTCGTTGCGTCCGTTCAGGACACGGCAGAGCCGGTCTTAAACAGGAAAATCATATTTACACTCGCCGGAGACCACGGCATCGTAGAAGAAGGCGTATCAGCCTATCCCATGTCCGTTACCGCCCAGATGGTGCGGAATTTCCTGAACGGAGGGGCAGGCGTGAACGTGCTCGCGCGGCATGCGGGGTGCGAGGTGGTCGTGGTCGACATGGGCGTTCACGCGGACCTTCGGCTCGAAGGCCTGGTAAGCAGGAAAATCGCGTCCGGGACCGCTAACTTCACACGGGGTCCCGCAATGACGCGCGAACAGGCGGAGCGCGCGGTCGTTACAGGCATCGAGCTCGCGCTGGAACGGGATTTCGACGTTATCGGTACCGGCGATATGGGAATCGGAAACACCACACCCTCGTCTGCGGTCGCGTCGGCGTTCATGGACATCGACCCCGGGGAGATCACGGGACGGGGTACGGGTGTGGATGATGAGGGGCTGCGGAGAAAAACGGACGCGATCAGGCGGGGTATGGCAAAAAACAATCCGGACCCGAAGGATCCGCTCGATGTGCTGGCCAAGGTCGGGGGCTTCGAGATAGGAGGCATAGCGGGTCTCATCATAGGGGCCGGGCTGAAAAACAGGCCCGTGGTGGTGGACGGCTACATCTCCACGGCAGGGGCCCTTGTGGCGGTCGCGCTCTGTCCGCCGGTTTCCGACTACTTCATTATTTCCCACCTGTCTGCTGAGAAGGGACATGACCGTATAGCCGCTTTCCTTAATAAACGGCCGCTCATCGACCTGGGTATGCGGCTCGGGGAGGGCACGGGAGCGGCTCTCGCCATCGGGATAATGGACGGGGCGCTGAAGCTCTACTACGACATGGCGACCTTTGACGAGGCGGGCGTGGATAAAGAATCCTGAAGGGGACCGTGATGCGGAAGCTCGTTCGTCTTTTCCTCTTCTCCTTCGGTTTCCTCACCGTCATACCCGGTCTCGGCGGGGTGCGGCTGGACGGGAACGAGACGGGGGGAGGTTCCGTTTTTTTTCCCGCTGTCGGGCTTTTCCTCGGTCTCTTTCCGCTCGGATTCGGTCTCTGGACCGGTCCGTCCCCCCTCCTGCGTTCGGTCCTGACCTCCGTTTCACTTATTGTCATGACCCGGGGAATACATGCGGACGGTGTAATCGATACGTTCGACGGATTTCTTTCGAACAAAAGGGAAAGGACCGAGATCCTGTCCGTGATGCGGGACTCGACGGCCGGGGCCCTCGGAATGGTCTCGGCGTTCTGCCTCTACCTCCTGAAGACCGCTCTCGTATATGAAGCGCTTGCTGGCATGGAACCGAGTCCGGTCACCGCTCTCATGATCCCTCCCGTGCTCGCCCGGGGACCTGTGGCTTTTTGCTGCGTGCTCTGCGGTCCCGCGGACCGGTCCGGTATGGGAGGAGCATTCGTGAGGTCCGTGAAGGTCCGGCACGCGGCCGCGGCGCTCGTTCTTTCCGTGCTCTTCTGTTTCCGTACCTCCATGTGGTACGCGTCGCTCCTCCCGGTCGCGGCGGCTCTTCTCTGGTGGGGGTGGGGGCTGCTGTGCAGGCGAAAAATCGGAGGCATGACCGGAGACACCCTGGGGGCGGGGATTGAGATCGTGGAGACCCTCGGTTTCGCCCTCATCCTCGTTCTCCCGTAGCGGGCGGTTTATGATCAACGTACTTGCGGCATTCGTACTCGACATCGTCATCGGCGACCCGGAATTCCGCCTGCATCCGGCGCGTCTCATCGGCTCGATGCTCGGATCGTACGAAACCGCTTTCTACCGGATGGAAAAAAAGGTGCTGGGCGGCCTTGTGCTCGTGGTCTGCGCGCTCCTCACGGTTTTCTGTATTTTTTTCGGCATCTCGTTCCTCCTGCCCCTGCTCGATCTTCCCCTCTCCCTGAATCCCCTGGCGATTCTCCTCGTCTTCTTCGTCTTCTGCAACCGGGACATGGCGCGTGAGGCGCTGGAAACGGCCCGATGCCTCGAACGCGGGAGCATCGAAGACGCGAGGATCAGGGTGGGACGGATCGTGGGGCGGGATACCGGAGCCCTCTCCGGCGAAGAGATCGCGCGCGCCGCCGTGGAGACGGTGGCCGAGAATATCGTGGACGGTTTTACCGCGCCCCTGTTCTACCTCATCCTGGGAGGGATCCCGGGGGCCTACGTCTATAAAACCGTCAACACGGTCGATTCGATGTTCGGGTACCGGAACGAGCGGTACGACCTGTTCGGCAGGGCGGGCGCGCGGCTCGATGACGCGCTGAACTTCATACCCGCGCGGCTCAACGCGGTCTTTGTCTTTCTATCCTCGGGTTTTAACCGGGAAGTGCTGAAAACCATGCTGCGGGACGGGCGAAAGCACCCGAGTCCGAACTCCGGCATCGGGGAGGCCGGCTTCGCGGGCTTTCTCGGGGTGGCCCTCGGCGGGCCGTCGGTTTACGGGGGCGTTAAAAAAGTGAAACCGTGGATAGGCGAAAACCGCGGAGGTGAGGCCTGCGATCCCGCTCTTCTCATCAGGCGGGCCGTACGTTTCTACTGGCGCGTCGTGGGCGTCACCTTCGTCATTCTCGGGGGAACGGGTTTTTTACCGGGCCTTCCCTTTTTCGGATAACGGGGCCCGCAGGGCGGTTTCGCGGCGCTTTTCACTGTCCGGCGGGGAAAATCGGGACCGGTTTTCAGCCGGTTTATGCGTACGACGTTGCCATTTTATTCCGGGACATATATGATATGGGAGGGAGGATATACATGGAACGGAGAAGACTGGGAAGAACGAACCTGCAGGTGAGCTGTATCGGTTTCGGAGGGCTTCCGCTTCCCGGAGTTACGGCCGGGGAGGCGAAGTCGATCCTGAATGAGGCGCTGGACAGGGAGATCAACTTCATTGATACGGCGCGCGGCTACCGCGAGAGCGAGGAGCTTATCGGGAACGCGGTTTCGGCGCGGAGGAAGGAGTACGTGCTTGCGACGAAATCGAAGGCGAGACGCGAGGACGATATTCTCCGGGAGTTCGAAACGAGCACAGGCTTCCTGAAAACGGATTTTATAGACCTCTATCAGATACATTTCGTCAATACCGACGAGGAGCTGAAGGACGTCCTCGGTCCGGGTGGAGCGCTCGAGGTGTTCAGGAGGCTGCAGGACGAAGGATCGGTCGGCCATATCGGCATAACGGGACACCGCGCGCCCGTGCTGCGAACGGCGGCCGAGACGGGGGAGTTCGATACGGTGCAGGCCGCGCTCAGCTATATTGAAAAGGAGCGGGAGATTCTTGACCTCGTCGAATACTGCGCGGACCGTGACATAGGGTTCATCGTGCAGAAACCGCTCGCCGGAGGCGCCATTACCAGGGCCGCGGCCGGGTTGCGCTGGATTCTCGGACACCGGGTGTCCACCGTCATCCCGGGAATGGTGAGTGTCGGGCACGTGATCGAGAATACCGGCGTCGGCAGGGGTCCCTTCGACCTCACCGGAGAGGAAAAAGCCGGGCTCGACGAGATCGCGGCTTCGCTGGACCGTTATTTCTGCAGGCGGTGCTACTACTGCCATCCCGTGTGCCCCATCAACCTTCGAATCGGCAGTATACTCGAGTTCTACACCAAGGGGCTTCAGAAAGAAAATCTCCCGTTTTCCAGGCGCTGGTACGGCGTGCAGAAGGTGCAGGTCGACTCGTGCACGGAGTGCGGCGCGTGCGAGGCCGAGTGTCCGTACGAGCTTCCCATAATCGATATGCTGAAAGAGGCGCATACGCTTCTCGGCGGAGCATGAGACGATGAAGGTGTGTGTTATAAACGGACCCAACCTGAACCTCCTCGGCACCCGGGAGCCCGGGGTGTACGGCACGACCACGCTCCGCGAGATGAACCGTATGGTGAAGCGGGAGGCACGCGCCCGCGGCATGCGGGTAAGGTTCTTCCAGTCCAATCACGAGGGAAGGCTCGTCGATAAAATACAGTCCCTGCGGCGCGGTGGATATACCGGGCTCATCATCAATCCCGGCGCCCTCACCCACTACAGCTACGCGCTTCGGGACGCTGTCGCGGCGGTAAGCCCGGAAGGAATTCGTGTGATAGAGGTACACCTGTCCGATATCCACGGCAGGGAGGAATTCAGGCGGACATCGGTTATCAAGGACGTGTGCGAGGCACAGATCTCGGGCCGCGGCCCGGCCGGGTACGTGGAGGCCCTCGATATCCTCTCCCGCCCCCCCCATTAAAGGGACATGTTGCTTAATTAACCGGTTAGTCAATTAATGTTTGTATCCCCATAATTATATTGACTGTCATCACCCGGTTCAACCGGGTGATCCATTCATACATGAAAGACTGGATACCCCGGTCAAGCCGGGGTATGACAACGTTTGTAAATGATCAGGTGGCCGGGGTATGACACAATGGGGGCTTTTCAGTAGGGCCGGTGCATGAATAGGGTTGTCATCACCAGGTGTCTTCAATAACCTCGGTGATGGAGTCCAAAACGGCTTTTTCCCCCAAATCGGTTTTTATTACCGCGGCCCCTATTTTTTCAAGAAGCACGTAGTGCAGCTTCCCTCCCCTCATTTTCTTGTCCCTTTGCATCTGCGCGTATACCTTCCGGGGGATCGACCTGGGGAGGTGGACCCTGAACTTTTGCAGCACCCGAAGCACGCGTTCAGATTCTTTTCCTGACAGGAGCCCGGCGTGAAGGGAGAGCCTCGTCGCCATGCGCATGCCGAGAAAGACCGCCTCGCCGTGCAGGTATTTCCGGTAGCCCGTCACCTGCTCCAGTGCATGGCCGAAGGTGTGGCCGAAATTGAGAATCATCCTGAGGCCGTTTTCATGCTCGTCGGCCTTCACGATCTCGGCCTTTGTTTCTACCGAGAGCTCTATCGCCTTTTGGAGCCGGTCCGTATCATTCAAGAGCCACGACTTCACCTCCGTGCCTCCCGGATCGCCGGGCATTTCCCCGAGCCAGTCCTCGAGCATGTCGAACAGGTCCTCCCTGAATATGCACCCGTATTTGACGATCTCCGCGGTCCCGGCGCGCAGCTCGCGTGCCGGAAGGCTCTCGAGCGTACGGGTGTCGCACACCACGGCGACGGGAGGATAGAAGGCGCCTGCCAGATTCTTTCCCTCGCGGAGATTCACCCCCACCTTGCCGCCCACGGAGGAATCGACCTGTGCCAGGAGCGTGGTGGGCACCTGAACGAGTCTGCACCCCCGCATGTAGACCGATGCAGCGAAACCGGCCAGGTCTCCGACCACGCCGCCCCCGAGTGCCATCACAACGGAGTCCCTGGACATGGAACGCTCGGTCATGACCCGCAGGAGCGCGTGCACCATGCTCCAGCTCTTCGTCTTCTCGCCCGGAGGGAGGACGTGCCGGTGTGCCTGAAAACCCGCGCCCTTTAATTCACGGAGGACCGGTTTCAGATAGAGCGGCGCGACGTTTTTATCGGTTATGACGAGCGCTTTCCGGTCGGACCTCTCCGCTGATTCTCCCATGATCCGCCCGAGCCCGGACAGCGCGTCTTTTCCCATATATACCGTATAGGACGTACGTCCCGCCACTTTTACGGTTTTCATCCCTTATCTCCCGTTTATATGCGTTACCGGGCCTGTGACAAGGCCCGCGATTTTTTTCGCCGTATCCAGGGGTGAGCCGCCGCTTTTGACCGTGAAATGAGCCTTCTCGTACCACCGTTTGCGCTCCCGGAGGAGGTCCCGCACCCCGTCCAGATCCGAACGGCCCTCGGTGATTCGGGTGAACACGGGCCGCGTGGATCCGTTTCCTATTCGTGAAATAATTTCCTCGGGGGAGACCTCCAGGTATACGACCGTGCCTTTCTTTCGCATGAAACGGCTGTTCCCGCGGCTGCAGGGCAGGCCGCCCCCGGTCGCGAAAACGAAGCTGCCCTGGTTTCTTACGATCTCTCTCAGGACCCGGGACTCGATCCTCCTGAAAACGGACTCGCCGCGGTTTTCGAATATTTCCCGTATGGTCGTGGATTCCCGCCTTTCGATCTCCTCGTCCGCGTCCACGAAGGGGAGGTCCATCAGGGAGGCGAGGGCCTTTCCCACCGCGCTCTTGCCCGACCCCATGAACCCTGTCAGGAATATCCGTTTTTCCAGTAGAAGGCCTCCTCATGGGTGAAACGGTCTTTTACCCGGCCCGGGTAGCGGCCGAAAAGGGCTTCCATCCGGACGAAATCATGCTGCGACTCGCCCGGAACAGCCCGGTCAAACCGCCTTTGTTTTGTCCGATAACAACGTCAAACAAAAATCGCTCAAATTTCCGATCGCGTCCCGCCTGTCGGGAAACCAGATCCCGAGGCTCTCCATGCCCTGGGAGACGAGCATCCGGAGGCCGTCCATGGGAAACGCACCGTCCGCTTTCGCGGAAGCCAGGAGCCGTGTTTCGCGGGGATTGTAAACCAGGTCGTAAACGATCTGTCCCGGCTTGAAATGTATCCCGCCCGGAAAGGGGGATTCGTTTACGTGCGGATGCTGGCCCACGGGAGTCGTATTGACCACGATCGCCGTTTCGTTCACGAGCTTTTGCGTGACGCGTGACGCATCTCCGATATACTCCGTTTTTCCGCTGAAGGGTAGGTCCTCCGCCCATTCGACGAGGCGGAGCGCGGACCCAGGTGTTCTGTTCGCGAGCAGGACGCGGTCCACCCCGGATTCGAGGAGCCCGTAGACAACGGCACGTGCCGCGCCCCCGGCGCCCGCCACGAGCGCGTGTGCTCCATCAAGGGTGACGCCCGTTTTATCGATGGGAGCCAGGAAACCCGTACAGTCCGTGTTGTGGCCCGTGAGGGACGATCCCCTGACCTCGATGCAGTTCACCGCGCCTATGCGGGCCGCATTCTCGTCGATGGTATCGAGGTACCGCATGCACGCGCGCTTGAACGGTATGGTGACGTTGACACCGGACATTCCGACCGCCCTGATCGCCTCGATCGCCCCGCCGAGACGTTCCTCCTCCACGCATACGGCAAGGTAGACGCAGTTAACGCGGAGCCGGGCGAGCGATTCGTTCATGAAGAGCGGGGAGAGGGAATGGGCCACGGGGTTTCCGAAAAGAGCGGCGATACGTGTTTTTGAATCGATACGGTCCATCGGGGTGCCCCCGGCCCGCGGGTTTCACGTAATAGGGTGAGCTTCGAGTTTTTCTTTTAAACCATTAGGCAGTTATTAAACATGATAATAATTTATATTTTATTTCATTTATTATTAAAGCTCACCGGCACCAGTATATCTTTTATAGGTGAAAACTTCACATTATATATATTTCTTGAAACTCGAAATTCGCTTTAATATGGAGGATCACACCCGTTTTGTCAACCGCTCCTCAGGCCCCTTCTCATCCTGACGAGGTAGAGGACAAGGGCGGTGAGGACGATAACGGCCGCACCGACGATTCCCCACATCCCGAGCAGACTCAGGATGGTGACGATGATTCCGGCCATACAGACACCGAGGGATATGAAGAGGAAGGACTTCATGACCGGAAGCCCCATGACCGCGGCAACGAGGGAACCCGTCCACGCGCCGGTTATGGGCAGGGGTATACCCACGAAGAGCGTCAGCCCGAATTCCTTGTACCGCTGAACCAGGGCCTTCTTCTTCTCGGCCCGTGCCTCCAGAAGATGGAAGAGCCGGTAAAGGAAGGGTATTCGTTCGGCCAGCTTTTTAAGGGGACCGAGTATGAGCAGTATGGGGATAACGGGAACGAGATTGAAGAAAATGCAGGTGAAGAAAACGGCGAACGGATTGAGCTCCAGCAGCGCGATGCCGACCGGGATCCCGCCGCGAAGCTCGAATATGGGTACCAGGGAGATGAGTCCGGGTACGAGAAGCGGGGACACTCCCCGTTCCCCGAGTTCCAGGGCGAAACGGGCCGCGCGGTCGTCTCCGTACGCGAGCCCGGCGCAGACCACGACCAGAAAAAACGCAGCAGCAGCCGTCCGCCTGATAGTCCGGTGTTTCATGCTTCCTCCCGCGTTTGTGCAGGGATCAATATACCGCCGCTCCCAGGAGCCATCAAGGGTTTCCACCGGAAGCAGGGCGGTCCGTTTTTAAAGAATATTCCCTTTAAAATTTTACGATCGAAACCACTCGTGCCTATATTTAGAGCGAACTTTGAGTTTCAAGAAATATGAAGGATGAGGAGCTTTCACATTAATAAGACATACTATTTCCGGTTCCGGTGGACTTCAGTAATTAATGATAAAAATAATTATCATGTTTAATAACTGCCTAATGGTTTAAAACAAAAACTCGAAGTTCACCCTATTTATATCGGCCCGGAACAGGCGGAGAGGGATTTCATGAAGAGCGTGGTGGAGAACATATACCGTTATATGGACGAGGAAAAAGCCGCGCTCACCAACCTCGAGATTCTGGAGCAATTCTTTAAAATGGAGAAGCCCGACCCGGCGATTGCGCTCCGCATCGTGGGTCCGCTCCTCGATGCCGACCCCCGGTTCGAGCGGAGCGGAAACGGGTGGCGTGCCCGCGTGGTCAGTTCGGTGGAGGACCTTCCCGTGGAGGCCGCGCCGTTCGTGCTCTTCTCCTTTGTACCCCCCGATGGAAAAGGCGGTGAAGTCCGGCTGGAGCACGCGTTTCTCCTGCTCCTCAGGGGCGGAGAGGCAGGGGAGATAGGGGCGAAGGGAGGGGATTCGGACGGTTTCACGGCCCTGCTCAGGGATGCGGGCCGTTACATCTTCGTTCCCTACGACCGCAAGAGCCTGACCCTCTTGAAGAGACTGTACAGGGCCTTCTCCCCGCTGGACCCCGAGCTCAAAACGGTCTCTATCGCCCGCCTCATCACCCACCTCTACCCTGAGAAGAAATACAGGCGGTGGGAGGATATCATAGAGGATTTCTCGCTCGTCAATTACGAGTCGGACAGCCCGGTATCGCGCGTCAAGACCCTGCGCCGGGTGTTCGAGCATGTACTCGGCGGGCTCAGTCCCGGGATTACAACCGCGGGCGGGCTCGTCGAGCTGTCGAACGCGGTCAATGACCGTATATCCTTCAGCAGGTACGGGTTTGACCGGGATTTCCTTCGCGGGCTGCCGGAGCGTCCCGGGGTTTACCTCTTCCTGAACAGGGAGGACAGGATCGTATACGTGGGAAAGACGGTGAATCTGAAAAACCGTGTGGGATCGTATTTCCGCGTTACGGGCGAGCGTGAGGAAAAGCGTGAAGAGCTGCTGCAAACGCTGTACACGATACAGTACCGGGTTCTCGGGTCGGACCTCGAGGCGCTCGTGGAAGAGCACAGGCTCATCGACCGTCACCGGCCCCTTTTCAACACGCGGGTCGAGGTCCCGGAGCGTGTCGTGGAAGCCCCGGATCGGATTATCGTACTCCCTTCAGCTCAAGAGGAATCCGTGAAGCTCTACCTCGTTTCGAACGGTCTCCCCCTCATGGAGCATGATATGGGACCCGCGGGCGCGGAGGAATGGGTCGGGACCGTCATGAAGAAGCTCGGGGAGGCGAAGGAATACGTCTTCGATCCCGCCAAGATCATAGCCCTCGTCTATCTGAAGAGATACGAGGAGCATATCAATACGGTCGATATTTACGGATACGAGTCTTCCGCGGGCGTTGTCCGCGCGCTGGACTATTACCGGGAGAATCGTGAACGTCTCTCCACCGAGAGGATTACGATTTTATAAGGACCCCGATGAAAAAAGACCTGCTGCGAACCATTCTATCCAAACCGGGCGATATAACCGGATTATTCGAATCCGGCGGTCCGGACGTGGTCAGGGAGCTGTGGAAGATCAGCACGGATCCGGGGGCGAAACGGGATGAGCGCAAAGCGGCGAAAAAGGCGCTCTATATCCTCCGCTCCGGAGGAGTGGATGTCGACGGCCTGCGGCCCGCCCATGAACGGACGGAACACGCGCCTGAAGACGAGCGCGTGGAATCAGCCTTTATCTCGGCGCCCGACAACGCGGGAAGCAGCAGCCTCGTTATTTCAACGGTACGGAGCACGGGCTCCGTCACCTTCTACCGCTTCATCATTCACGGGGAGCACGGGGTGCAGCGGTTCACCAGAACCAGGGGAAGCGGGAGATCCCTTCAGGAGATAACGGCCTCTCCTCTTCACGTGCCGGTACCACCCCGGTACGGGCTCTACCGGCTGCGCTCGGCACTGGACGCATCCGGCGGAGTCTCGGGCCTCGGGTCCCTGCCTTCGGTATTGACGAGCGGAGAGACCGATCCCGAGCATCCGGCCTGGAAACTGGTCGAGTCGCGCCTCTCACTGATTGCGACACCGGGCGAGACAAAGGGGCTCTTCGCGCTGCCTGAGATCGGGTCCATGGCCGTGCCTGACGAGTACGCGGACGGGTACAGGACAAGAATCGAGGAAGCGAAGAAGAGCAGGATCATCCTCATGGGCAGGAGCCCCGAGGAACGGGTTCGTGATATTGTGAACGGGTTCGTGCGGTTTTACTTCACGCCCGGACGCCTGCGGGACATGCAGACACGGCTCCTCGACACTGCGCTCGTATGCAGCTTCCGCGGTGAGGAAAAACACGTACGCCCCCTCCTGGCCCAGGCGGACGGGCTGGCAGGCGGGGAGCTGATGAAAAACCCCATCATCGGATTCCTCATTTACAAAACCTTCAGGATTTCTTAAGAGAGAGGAAAACGCCGATGCATGTCTATCCGCTTCTGCTTCCGGTGGTCATAGAGGAGACGCGGCTGCCCTTCAGGTTTCTCGCGTCAGCGACCGTGCTTCGGACGGCCGACGAGTTGATCATTTTCGACACGGGTTTCCCGTACGGAGACGACCTCGCGGTACGGTTGAGGGAGCTTTCCCTCGATCCGGACGATTTCACCTACGTATTCAATACCCATTACCATGTCGATCATTTCGGATCGAACCGGCTCTTTAAAAACGCGGTCAAGGTCCTGAGCAGGGAGGAATATAAATTTCAGAAAGCGTGGAGCGGCCGTTTTCTCGGGAGCCCGGACAGGGAAGGCTTTCTTTCCTCCTCGTTTCCCGCGCTCGGGGGTCGGGAGACGAGGATGCTCGCCGATTTTCTTTCCGTGGTTCAGGAAAAATATTTCAGGGACGACTATTTCGGCGATTGGGAAAGGGTGCGGTACCTCGAGGACGGGCCGCTCCTGCCAGACTATGTGCGGGCCGTGCATACTCCGGGACACACCCCCTATCACCGCTCCTACATCGTAAAGGGAAGCGGTTCACTTGTCGTGACGGGCGACTGCATACCCGGGAAAAAGGCGTTCTTCGGAAAACGGGACAACTTCATACAGGTGGAGATGGATTCCGACGCGATGCGCAGAAGCACGGGGCTCATACGCGAACTCGCGTCGGCGCCGGGAACGGTCGTACAGCCCTCGCACGCGGAACCGTTCATGGCGGAGGACGGAGCGCCTCTGAGGGAGAGTGTCCTGCATCTCGGGTAAAGGACTATGTCTATGTCTATGTGAAAAGGCCTGCTATGAAATCCGCGAGCTCGTTTTCCCCCACGGTGAGGGGCAGATGGGGAATCCCCGTGATTTCCAGCCCTTCGGAACCCATTCCGGAGAAACCGACCGTGCGTCCGTCCGCCAGGTCGCGTATCTCCCGTTCGTTTTTTCCGAATACAATCCGCTGAATCGGTTCACGGGAGGATTTATATCCCTCGATCAGTACGTATTTTTCCGAGTCCCCTTTTAAGGATTCGAGTATTTCGCTCAGCCCGGAGGGCCCGCCGACGACCGGCTCCTTCGACGGTTCGAACCGGACGGTGAAACCGGAACCGGCAAGTACGACCCTTTCGGCTCCCGCATCCAGTAAGCGTTCCGCGTCGCCGGGCCTCGTGTTTTCGCTCCACCGTACCATGCGCGGGCTGTGCTTTACCGCGAAAACGGACAATCCTCTTTTGCTGAGCGCCGAGACCGCGCGCACGAGCAGCGTTGTCTTTCCTGAGTTGTGTGTGCCGCAGAATATGAGCGTTTTCATCCTGCTTCGACCGGGCCGTTTTAAAAGTCGACATGAACCGATGTCTATACTACATTAGTGCTGGATACGCACGAATGGAACAAAGATAGCCTTAAAAGGATGAACGGTAATGGAGTTTTTGAAAACCGGGAAGCTTCAGAGCGAATTTCTCGAGCACCTGCTCGGCAGGATAGAGATACGGGACCCGTCCGTGGTCGTGGGCCCGGGCATCGGCGAAGACGCGGCGGTTCTGAAATGCAGCGACCGCTACCTCATTGTCAAGAGCGATCCCATCACCTTTGCGGCGGACAGGATAGGGTGGTACGCGGTCAACGTGAATGCAAACGACATAGCCGCGATGGGAGGAATACCGAGGTGGTTTCTTGTTACCATGCTTCTTCCGCAGCGGTCCACAACGACCGCCCTCATCGAGGAGATCATGAACGACCTGAGAAAGGCGTGCGGGGATATCGGCGTCTCGCTCATCGGGGGACATACGGAGATAACGCACGGACTGGAAAACCCCATTCTGTCGGGCACCATGCTCGGAGAGACCGACAGCGAAAGTCTCATACGTAAATCGATCGGCGAAGGGGACCTCCTCTATATTACCAAGGGCGTGGCGATCGAGGCGACATCCATCATCGCGCGGGAGAGGCGTGATGAGGTGACGGGCCGCTTCGGTGAAAAAATATACGAGAAATGCAGGCGATTCCTCGAAGATCCGGGCATCAGCGTTCTCAGGGAGGCACGGATCGCCGTTCAGTCCGCCCGCGTCACGGGTATGCACGATCCGACCGAGGGCGGGGTGCTCGCCGGGGTTTATGAAATGGCCCGGTGCGCGTCCGTGGGCGTGGAGCTCGATCTGGACGCAATACCGGTCTACGACGAGACACGGTCGCTCTGCAGAGCGTTCGGGCTTTCGCCGTACGGGTCCATCGCATCGGGCGCGCTCCTCATCACGGTACCCCGTGCAGAGGGGGAGAAGCTCGAACGCGGTTTCAGCCGTGAGGCGCTCAGCCTTCGAAAGATCGGCGGGTTCACCACCGTGAACGGCCCTCTCATTGTCAGGAAGGAAGGCCGTGAGGAGGAGCTTAAACCTGTGATGCGGGACGAGATAACGAAGCTCTGGGAGGAATGAGTCCGTCGTTTACACGGATATTCGGGTAATCGAACAGCGGATTTTATTGCCCGCCAGTTCGGCCTCCGCTGCGCGGGCCTCCTCATCGGTCCCGAATATTCCGAATACGGACAGCCCCGATCCCGCCAGTATCGCTCCGAGCGCACCGCTTTCCAGCATGGTTTCCTTTAAAGTGCGGACGATGGGGTAATGAAGGCCCACGGGATATTCAAAATCGTTGTGCATGGACCGCGCGGCAAGCGCAATGTCGCCGCTCTCAAGACCGCGGAGGAGCTCTTTTATAAGGTCCTCCCGTTTCCCGATACGTCCGGAATCGAGGACGGAGTATGCCCAGGCCGTTGAGGGTTTCGTCTCCGGAGGGGTCGCGACAAGAACGGAAGCGTGAATCGGCGGGGCCGTGATCTTTTCCACCCGGTCGCCGATACCGCTCACCGAACAGAGACCTCCCACCACGCAGTAGCAGACGTCCATACCGAGCTTCCCGGCAAGTGCTATTTTTTCAGTCAGCGGTATTTCCAGCGAAAGCGCCCGGTCCATGCCGTTTATAACGGCCGCGGCATCTGCCGAACCGCCGCCGAGGCCCGCGCGCAGGGGTATGCGCTTGTCGAGTGTGATGGATACGCCCTGTTCGATTCCGCAGCGTTTCTTTACCAGGCGCGCCGCCCTGCAGGCCAGGTCGCGCTCTCCGTCTACACCCCCCATTTGCATGCTCACCGGCCCTTCCTTCGTGAAGCGCAGGGTGACCGTATCGTGGAGAGACGTCTGGACATTGATGAAGTTTACGCGATAAAAACCGCGTTCGAGACGTTCGGGAAATACGTTGAGACTGAGGTTCAGCTTGGCGGGGGCCTGCAGGCGCATATTTTCCATGGCGATTACGGGGGCGGTTCCGGTTTTTCCTCCTCGTGTGTCGGTTTTTATTCTATCAGGCCTTGATGGAAACGACACACGAATTGTATTAAACTAAGTAATTGGAAGGGATTTGGCACTGATTTAATGGATCACCCGATCAAGCCCCCTCATTCGAGGATAAACGTGCCCCACGGCCCACCGATCAAGCTGGTCCCACGACTTATTCGGGGGATCGGAGGGCATGCTTAACCGGGGGGGCGGGTGATGATAAAAACTATAACCTCAGCACCGATTGCGGAGGAAATATAATTTTTACTTTTACGATTGAAAGTTTCCATACCAATTAATACATTATGGTACAATAGAACTGACGCGAATTCCTGAGAGGACTACTTAATGAATATTGCGATAGTGTGTGCGGGCGGTAACGGTGAACGTATGCACACGAAGGAAAACAAGATTTTTCTGATGATAGATGACAAGCCCCTTATCTACTACACCCTGAAGATGCTCTGCGAGTACGACAGCATAGACCGGATCGTTGTAACCACCAGGGCCGAGGACAAGGCGAAACTGGGAGAGGTGATCGCCGAGTACGGTATCGATAAGGTCCTGTCCATAGAGGATGCCGAGGACACGCGGCAGGAGTCCACGTATAAGGTGCTTATGATGCTCAAATCCATGGACGTACCGGATGATTCCTACGTGCTCATACACAATGCCGTGAATCCGTTTGTGACCCATTCTGAGCTCGACGAATGCCTGAGCGCCGCACGCCGCTACGGCGCGAGCCTGCTCGGATTCGAGGCGTCGGATACGATGAAGGTCGTGGACGAGGGGTGTTTCATTGACTACACGCCGAACAGGAGCAGGGTCTGGATAGCCCAGACTCCGCAGATTCTGCGGTTCGATATTGCACTTACCGCGTTCAAATCCGCGAAATTCAGCGGCCTGCTCGCCACGGATGATACGACGCTCGTGGAGGCAATTCATGAGAAGGTCAAATTCGTGCAGTGCTCCCGTGAAAACTTCAAGATAACCTACCCGCAGGATATGGAACTGGCCAGGCGCATACACACCAAGCGCGTAAAGGAGAAGAGTGTGTGGTACGCCTAGGGCTCGGGCGTGACAGCCATGCATTCGATACGGAGAAAAAGCCGCTCGTTCTCGGCGGAGTGAAGCTGAGCGATTCGGGGGGCTTGCGGGCGAACTCCGACGGCGACGTGGTCCTGCACGCCCTTTTCAACGCGCTGAGCCAGGCATGCGGCGGCGAATCCATCGGGCATTACGCCGACCCTCTGTGCAAAAGAGGGATCACCGACAGCTCCGAATACCTCAAAGTCGCGCTCGACATGGTCGGCGGAATCAATCACAGAATAAACAATATCGGCATCATGGTGGAGGCAAAGCGTCCCTTCCTGTCGCGCGGGCAAATCGCGGATATGAAGCGATCCGTTGCCCGGCTCGCATCCGTCGATGAACGGGATGTGGGCATAACCTTTACCTCGGGAGAGGGACTCACCGCGTTCGGCAGGGGAGAGGGAATACTTGCGGAGGCGGTCGTGAGTCTGATTGAGATTCAAAAGTGAGTTTGTTACGGGAAATCCGGCTCGGGCCGGTTAAAACGCGAAACAATCTTTTTCTCGCGCCCCTCGCCGGTATCGGGGACAGCGCGTTCCGTATCGTGGGTGCGAAGTTCGGTGCGGGACTCACGTTTACGGAAATGGTGAGCGCGAACGGCCTCGTGCGGAGAAATGCGAAGACCTTCGAGCTCATGCGGATTACCGAGGAAGAACGGCCGGCGGCCATTCAACTCTTCGGGTCCGACCCTGTCGTTATGGGAGAAGCCGCGGCGCTCTGTGCGGAAGCAACGGGGGACGCGCGTCCGGACCTCATTGATATCAACTGCGGATGCTCGGTACGCAAGGTCATGAAGAATGGCGCGGGCGCCGCGCTTCTCGGCCGGCCGAACGATCTCTTCCGGATCGTCAGGGCATGCGTCGACGCGTCGCTCTGTGCCGTTTCCGTGAAGATGAGGCTTGGGCTGTCCGAGGATTCAATACGGGCGGTCGAGAACGGAATTGCGGCCCAGGAAGCGGGCGCGTCGCTTGTCACACTCCATCCGAGAACCGCCCGTCAGGGATTCAGCGGAAGAGCGCGGTGGGGGTATATCGCCCTTCTGAAGAGGCGGTTGCGAATTCCCGTATGCGGCAACGGCGATATCACCCGCCCGCAGGATGCTGTTGACATGATCCGGGAGACGGGGTGCGATGCCGTTATGGTGGGCAGGGGTGCCATGGGAAACCCATGGCTTCTCGCGGATATCGTAAACGCGCTTCAAACGTATCCCGGTCCGGCCGGGGAAAGTTCACCGACCCGGACCGAACGGGCCTCGCGGGCTCTGGAGCACCTCGAACTGATAATCTCTTTCAAGGGACCCGAGCGCGGCGTATGCGAGGCAAAACGGCACATTCATCGCTACCTGCGTTTCATAAGGGGTGCGGCGCGGGTACGGGAATCGCTGATGGCGATAAAAACGGCTGATGAGATGAGGGAGCGGCTTCGTTCTCTCATTGATGAATAAAGACCTTCCGGATACCGATTGCCGGCGTTTTCCTCTACTATTCGAAGTTCAACATGATTAATGTTATTTGAAACAACGGGGAGAACATGAGGAGAAAACCGCATGCATACGAAAAAAAACCTTTTCCGTGTCATCATGTTTCTCCTCTTTATCACTTTAACCCTCTCTGCGTACGGGAAACCCCGGATAGCGCGGAAGGTCACGCCTGAAGAGGCGTCGGAGCTGATTCGCGAGCGGGACACGGACCCCGATTTCATTATACTCGATGTACGAAGACCGAAGGATTACGCGGGCGGACATATAGAGGGCGCAGTCAATATAAACTTCAGCGGCGAGGATTTCAGGAAGTCGATCGAAGCGCTCGAACGAAAAAGGGCCTATCTCATCTATTGCTATTCAGGAAAAACAAGTGCGAAAACCCTGGGTATAATGCGGGGACTCGGGTTCAGGGAAGTGTATGACATGACCGGGGGTATAAGGGCATGGCGCGAAAAGGATCTCCCCATCGTGAAATAGCGCCGAACCGCCCGTCCGGTCAGGATACGAATGCCCGGTAAATCGCCCGCATGGCACCCTCGAAATCGTCGTTCTCCACACCTATGATGATGTTGATCTCGCTCGATCCCTGGTCGATCATCCTGATATTGATCGATTCCTTTCCGAGCGCCGTGAAGAGCCGGGCCGCTATTCCGGGGGTGTGCGCCATTCCCCTTCCCACCGTGGCGATGAGCGCCATGTTGGGGTAGACCTCCACCGAGTCGGCCTGCGTCTCCGTCCTGATCTCCTCCACGACCCTGTCGAGCTTTCCCTCGAGCTCGCTGTCCGCGATGACGAGCGAGATGGTGTCTATGCCCGAGGGCATGTGCTCGAAGGAAATCGAGTTCACCTCGAGCACCGAGAGCAGTCTCCTGCCGAAACCGAGCTGGGTGTTCATCAGCGCCTTCTCTATGCTGATGACGGTGAGGCCCTTCTTGCCCGCTATGCCCGTAATGTTTCCCTTGTGGGTGATGGGCTCCGCATCTCTGACTATGAGCGTGCCCGGATCTTCCGGTCTGTTCGTGTTCTTTATCTGCACGGGTATGCCCGCCTCCCTCACCGGAAACACCGCCTCGTCGTGAAGGACCTTGGCTCCCATGTATGAGAGCTCCCGGAGCTCCCGGTAGGTGACCACGTCTATGGGTTCGGGATCCTCTATGATGGCCGGATCGCACATGAGAAGGCCGGATACGTCGGTCCAGTTCTCGTATATATCGGCGTGAACGCCGCGCGCGACGATGGCTCCCGTTATATCGGAACCGCCCCTGGAAAAGGTCTTTATCTCTCCGTCCCTCGAGCTCCCGTAGAATCCGGGTATGACCGCGCGTTCGTGGTCCGCCAGGCGTTTCTTCATGGCCTGATGCGTGCGCTCGGTTTCGAGGTTCCCCCTGCTGTCGAAGAAAACGACATCCGCGGCGTCGACGAAATCGTAGCCGAGGAGTCTTGACATGACGATGCCGTTGAGGTATTCGCCGCGGGAGGCCGTGTAATCCGCGGAAGCGCCCCGGATGATGCGTGCGCGGACCTCATCCAGGTACACGGCAATGTCTAAATCGAGGTTCAGGTCCCGGACGATGCCTTCGTACCGCTTCCTGAGCGGCCTGAAAACCTCATCCATGGGTATGTTCTGCTGCACGTGAGCGTGACAGAGATAGAGCAGGTCCGTTATCTTGCTGTCTTCGGGAGCCCGTTTTCCCGGCGCTGACGGAACGATATATTTCCTGTCGGGATTATCTTCGATAATTTTTTTTACTTTTCTGAACTGGTCGGCGTTCGCGAGGGATGAACCCCCGAACTTGGCTACCTTGCTTCCCATGTACGTATCCTCATATAATGTCTAATTTCCCATACGATAAGGAAAAATAGCCGCCCGGTCAAGGGAAGAGCGGGGATGGGCGGAAATCGTGTTTGTGTTACCGGGGGATTGGTGGTATCTTATGCGGATTCCCCATCTGTAGGGACCATCTTCGATTCAGGGAGAAAACATGTTCGGGCTGTCGCCTCTCGGCTGGGCGCTCGCCGCCGTATCCGCGCTCCTTATAGGCTTCAACAAGACCGGTATCGCCGGGACCGGTCCCATTATCGTGGTCCTGATGGCGAGCATATTCCCGGCAAAGGAATCCGTGGGCATCGTTCTCCCGCTGCTCATATTCGCCGATATCTTCGCCATACTCTTTTACCGGAGGCACGCGCAGTGGAAGGTCCTGCTGCGGCTCTTCCCCTTCGCCGTTCCCGGCGTTGTCGCGGGATTTTTCTTCATGCACAGGCTCGAGAATATTCAGCTCAAGCCCATTATCGGCGGCCTCGTGCTCGGCCTCATCGTCCTCAATTTTTTCCTGCGTTTGAAAAAGGTGGACATGGGACGGTACGGGCTCTTCTTTTCCGGTTTCATGGGCATGCTCGTGGGTTTCACGTCCATGATTGCGAATGCAGCGGGCCCGATAATGACGATTTATCTCCTTTCCATGGGAGCCGAGAAGAAGGAGTTTATCGGCAACAGGGCGTGGTTCTTCGCGGCAATCAACCTCTTCAAGCTGCCCTTTTCACTGGGGCTGGGTCTCATAACGCTCCGGTCCCTGACGTTCGATATCACTCTTTTTCCCGCCATAATCACGGGAGCGCTTATCGGGGTTTTCCTCGTGAAGGTAATTCCGCAGAAGGTCTTCAATATAATCGTTGAGATCCTGGCGGCCGGGGCATCCATTAACCTTTTACTTTCATAGCTCTTCCGTTTTCAGGAGGGGCGCAGGACGATGTTCACCAGCTTGTTCTTCACTACTATGGTCTTGACGATCTCCCCCGTCTGGGCAAGCCTTTTTATCTTTTCCTCTTCGAGCGCCCGGTCCAGGAGTGTCTCGTCGTCCGAGTCCCGCTCCGCCTCGAAACGGGCGCGGAGCTTGCCGTTCACCTGCACCACGATGGTGACGATGTCCTGTTTTGCGAGGTCCTCGTCAAAGACCGGCCATGGTTCCTCCAGAAGGCAGCCCGCGTATCCCGCCCTGCTCCACAGCTCATCGGCCAGGTGGGGCACGAAGGGTGAGAGTATAACGATGAGGGTCTTGAGACTCCCCAGGTACGCGAGGAGCTCATGCTCTCCTTCAACTGACTCCGGTTCCGCAGCGTAGAGGTAGTTGACGAGCTCCATGACCGCGGCAATGGCGGTGTTGAAGTGGAAGCGGGTCTCGATATCCTCGCTCACCTTTCTGATTGTCCGGTGCGTCATATGCAGGAGCTCCTTCTCCCGCTGTTTCACCGCGGCCCGTGCTTCATCCCTCCAGTACGCGTCGATTTCGTCATGCCTGGATTTAATGGTACCGACCCACTTCTCGAAGAGACGGTATACCCGGTTGAGGAACCTGAAAGCGCCCTCCACGCCCGCGTCCGACCACTCGAGGTCCTTTTCCGGCGGCGAGGCGAAGAGTATGAAGAGCCTTACCGTATCGGCGCCGTACCGTTTAACGATGTCGTCGGGGTCGATTACATTCTTCTTCGACTTGGACATCTTTTCGATTCGTCCGAACTCGGCTTTCTTCCCGCATTTTGTACAGCATTTGTTCTCGTCGACCTCCTCGGGAAAAAGATACCCGTGCTCCTCACAGTATGCGGTCTCCTTCGTTACCATGCCCTGCGTGAGGAGACGCTGAAAGGGCTCATCCACCGAGGTGAGGCCCATGTCGCGGAGGAACTTGGTGAAGAAACGGGCGTAGAGGAGGTGGAGTATGGCGTGCTCGATCCCGCCGATGTACTGGTCGACGTTCATCCAGTAATCCGAATCCTCCTTCAGGAAGGGGAGGGTGTCCGTTCCGGGACTGCAGTACCGCTCGAAATACCACGAGGAGTCTATGAAGGTGTCCATCGTGTCGGTCTCGCGAAGCGCGGCCCCGCCGCACTTCGGGCAGACTGCGTGGAGGAACCCGTCACTCGTTTTCAGGGGGTTGTCTTCCTTTCCGAATTCAATATCCTCCGGAAGGATGACGGGAAGGTCCTCCAGGGGCACGGGTACGATACCGCATTTTTCGCAGTAGACCACGGGTATGGGGGTCCCCCAGTAGCGCTGTCTCGATATGAGCCAGTCCTTCAGCCTGTAGTGCAAAGTCCTCGTGCCGAGCGCTTTTTTTTCTATATAGTCCGCAATTTTCTCTATACCGTCGCGGTTCCGAAGGCCGGATATGGGGCCCGAATCAACGTTGACGCCGTCTTCTACGTACGCCTCCGTCATTGATGTCCCGTCCAGAGTCTCCTCCGGGTTCTGAATGACGACCCTGACCGGAAGATCGTACTTACGCGCGAACTCGAAATCACGCTGATCGTGGGCCGGGACCGCCATGATGGCGCCGGTACCGTACTCCATGAGTACGAAATTCACCACGTGGAGCGGTACCTGCTCCCCGTTCAGCGGATTGATCACGAACCTGCCGGTGAACATGCCCTCCTTCTCATAATTTTCCTCCTCCCTGCGTCCGCTTTCCTTTTTCAAACGGGCGACGAACCGGGAGAGCGCGGGGTCGGGGTGGTTTTCGAGAATCCGCGCGACCACGGGGTGCTCGGGCGCGATCGCCATGAAGGTCACGCCGTACACCGTGTCGGGACGGGTCGTGAAAATGGGAAAATCCTCGCCGTCCAGCGTGAAGTTGATGAGAACGCCGCGGCTTTTTCCGATCCAGTTGCGCTGCATGCTCTTGACGCGCTCGGGCCAGCCCGGCAGGGTTTCGAGACCGTCGAGGAGCTCGTCGGAGTAATCGGTTATCCTGAGAAACCATTGGGAGAGGCTTTTGTGCACCACCTCGGTCCCGCATCGCCAGCAGGCGCCGTCCTCCACCTGCTCGTTGGCGAGCACGGTGGAACATCTGGGACAGTAGTTGACCTCGGCTTCACGCTTGTAGGCGAGCCCCTTTTCATACATTTTCAGGAAGATCCACTGGTTCCACCGGTAGTATTCGGGCATGTAGGTGGCGACTTCGCGCTCCCAGTCATACGAGTAACCCATCCTCCTGAGCTGCTCCTTCATGTTATGAATATTGCTCGCCGTCCACTTCGCCGGGTGCACGTTGCGCTCGATCGCCGCGTTTTCTGCTGGAAGGCCGAATGAATCCCAGCCAATGGGGTGGAGTATATTGTATCCCTTCATCCGCTTGAAACGTGCAAGCACGTCGCCTATGGTGTAGACGCGGACGTGTCCGATATGTATTCTGCCGGACGGATAGGGAAACATCTCGAGACAGTAGAACTTCTCGCGCGAATCGTCACGGGCGACCCTGAAGAGCTTCCCGCGCTCCCAGGCCTTCTGCCACTTCTCTTCTATCGTTTTAAAGGGGTAGTGCTCTCTCGCCATAGCCGGCTCCGAATCCTCGCAGAGTGAAAGTGGTGTAGAGGCCCGTGAAAAACGGGTTTCCAAAAAATAGCGGTCATGCGGGGTCGGGTCAACGAGTTTTACAGGAAGGAGGCGTGGGTGAAATTAATTGACTTTGCCAAAGGCGGTTGCTATACATTTGGTGAGCCGGAGTGGTGGAACTGGTAGACGCACTGGACTCAAAATCCAGCGGGGGCAACTCCATGAGGGTTCGAGTCCCTCCTCCGGCAATGGGACGACACCTCGTTTTTTCCGCCGTATACCAATCCGGTACAGGGTGAAAAGGGTAAATACCATGATCGATATAGATTTCAAGGAAGGGCTCGTGCCGGTAATCGCGCAGGACCATGAAACCGGCGAGGTGCTCATGATGGCATTCGCGAACAGGGAGTCGTGGGAGATGACCCTGAAGACAGGGATCGTCCATTACTGGAGCAGGTCGAGGAAAAAACTGTGGAAAAAGGGCGAGACATCGGGAAACGTGCAGGAAGTGAAGGAAATCCGGGTCGACTGCGACGGGGACTGCATTCTCATCAAGGTCAACCAGATCGGGGGAGCGGCCTGTCATACGGGATACAGGAGCTGTTTCTACCGTGTCGTTCGGGGAGACCGGCTCGAGGTTGACGGTGTGAAGGTCTTCGATCCCGCGGAAAAGTATCCAGCGGCAAATAATCCGCAGGAAAAATAAGGCCGCTGACGGGCATACGTTATTTTGTTGAATGGTGCGGCGCACCGGAGAGAGAATATGGAAAAGAACATTAAACTCGGTATACCGAAGGGGAGCCTGGAGAAGGCAACGATCGATCTTTTCTACCGCGCGGGATGGAAGATCGACGTTTCGGCCAGGAATTATTTTCCTTCCATTGACGACGATCAGATCTCATGCTCGCTCGTCAGGGCACAGGAGATGGCGCGCTACGTGGAGAACGGCGTCCTCGACGTGGGGCTCACCGGTCTCGACTGGGTACTCGAAAACAGGGCGGAGGTGCAGATCATATCGGACCTCATCTACTCCAAGAGGAGCCTGCGCAAGGCGCGGTGGGTCGCTGCCGTGCCCGGCGACTCTGACATCAACCGTGTCGAGGACCTGGCGGGCAAGACCATATCGACCGAGCTTGTGAACTACACGAGGGACTGGTTCAAAGCGCGGGATATTCCCGTGAAGGTGGAATTCTCCTGGGGAGCGACCGAGGCGAAGGTGGCCGAGGGGCTCGTGGACGCGATCGTGGAAGTGACCGAGTCGGGAACGACGATCAGGGCGCACGGCCTCAAAATCATTCATACCCTGCTGGAAACGAATACGAAGCTCATCGCGAACAAAGAAAGCCTGAAAGACGAGTGGAAAAAGGCGAAGATATACCAGATGGCCCTCCTGCTCAGGGGTGCGCTCAACGCCGAGAGCCTGGTCGGTTTGAAGATGAACGTTCCGCGAAAGAAACTGGAAGCCGTTGCCGGGATTCTGCCGAGCCTGACCGCTCCGACCGTGGCTGAGCTGCACGATGCCGAGTGGCTTTCGGTTGAAACGATCATTCGGGAGGACCTTGTCCGGGAGCTTATACCGCAGCTCATAGGCGAGGGCGCGGACGGCATTATCGAGTATCCCCTGAACAAGGTGGTGAGCAGGAGCGACGCGCTCGATTGAGGATCAGAAGAATACGACCCTGAAAACGATCCAGTGCAGAATCCCGAAGAGGATAGCTGCAAAGCCGATGGGAAACTGATATTTTTGCAGTATTGCACGCAGCCGTTCCAGGAAAGCTCCCTTTATGCCTTCAATAGACTCGAGGAAATCGATAGACACGAATATGCCTGTCAGTATTGCGAGCACGGCCGGGAAGAAGTCCCCGAAAATGGGGATGAGCACCCTGCCGTTTCTGTGATAGGGCACGATGAACTTGATGATTCCGATAACGAGTACGGCTATGCCGATGATTATCTTATAGGTGGTAAGCCTATCATCGAACCGTTTTAACCCGGGGTTCCTCTCCATGAAGAGAGGAAGAACACACACCACTCCTCCTATGATGCATGCGATTCCGAGAAACAGTACCATTGTACCCCTCCTTTAACCCGTGTGGGAGAACCTTTCCATGCTTTTATATCTCAATCGAAACGCATCAACATCCTTCGAGTACGGGGCCCGTCGAATTCACAAAAGTATACGGACTGCCGCGTTCAGGCCGACCTAGTCGAAACGCATCAACATCTTTCGTATACGGGGCCCGTCGAATTCACAAAAGTATACGGACTGCCAGGTTCCGAGCATGAGTGTTCCATTATCGACTATTATGCTCTGGCTGCTTCCGAAGAAAGACGCCTTGATATGGGCGTCCGAGTTGCCTTCTGCGTGCCTGTAGCGGTCCCGCTCCGGTATCAGCTCCCCTGTTTTTTTCTCGATATCGAGGACCACGGTCGGGTCCGCGTTCTCGTTAATGGTTATCCCCGCGGTGGTGTGGGGAACGAACACGGTGATAACGCCCTCCCCCCTGCCCGAATCGCGAACAAGATCACGAAGATGGTTGTCCACCCTGATGAACTGGTTTCTTTTCTCCGAGCGGATCGTGACCTCACGTACCATGGGATCTCCTCAGGAGCCTGAACCCGTGCCCGTCAGCATGGCGTGGGATCTCAGCATATCCACGGCATACTTGAGCTGAACGTCATAATCGAGGTCCACGAGCGAAGGCATTCTATTCTTTTCCACCTCGTTTTTGATGAGTCTCCTGACGATAACAGGACGCAGGTCGAAGCCTTCGTCCCGGAGGGTCATGGTGAAATCTTTCACGTCTTCATTCGAATAGTCCGGTGTGCTTGAAACGAAATCCCCGATTATGGTCGTCTCGTTCAGTTTGTTAACCGCCTCGACCTCCTCCGGAGTGAGCTCGATCTCGTTCACGATCTCATCCGGCTCTATGCCGATGGTGTTTATGGAAACTCCAGAGGGCGTGTAATAGAGCGCCGTGGTAATACGTATACCGGAGCCGTCCGGAAGCTCGCGCACGGTTTGCACGGACCCCTTCCCGAACGTCTTCCTGCCCAGGAGTATGCCGCGTTTGTTGTCCTTCATGGCACCCGCGAATATCTCGGATGCGGATGCACTTCCCTCGTTTACCAGTATCAGCAGAGGTAGGGAGGGAACCATGGCGGTTTCACGCGCGGTAAAGAACTGGTTCTGCGCCGCGTTTCTCCCCTTGGTCGATACGATGGTTCCCTCTTCAAGGAACATGTCCGCTATTTCAACGACCGAGGAGAGGAGGCCGCCCGGATTGTTGCGGAGATCTATGATGAGGGACTCCACGTTCCGGCCAATCAGGTCCGCGAGGTGTTCGGTCAGGGCCTCTGCGGTCGGCTCGCTGAACTGGGATATCCTGATGTAGCCGATATCGTCGTCGATGGTGGTGGATTTGACCGTCTCAAGCTTGATAACGCCCCTGACGATCGTTACATCGAACGGTTCGGACACGGACTCGCGTTTTATCGTGATGGTCACACTCGTGCCCACCTTGCCGCGCAGGAGCTTCACGGCGTCCATGGTCGTAAAGCCCTCCGTGGTTTCCCCGTTTATACTGATGATTTTATCGCCCGAGCGAAGGCCCTTCTTCGCGGCCGGGGTGTCGTCTATGGGTGATATCACCGTGATCCAGTCGTCGCGCTTTCCGATTACGATGCCGAGCCCCCCGAACTCTCCCTTCGTATCGGTCTGAAGCTCCTGATACATCTCTCTAGGAAGATAGGAGGTGTGGGGGTCTTCAAGCGCTTCTATCATGCCGTCTATCGCGCCCGGAACGAGAACGTCGGGTTTGACCTTATCCTCGTCGTAGTATTCGGTGCGAAGGAGGTTGAATATTTCGTTGAAGAGCCGGAGCTGTTCGTAGGTATTTTCCGCGTCTCCGGCGAATATCCTGTTCAGCCCGGACGCGGTGATGACCACGAGGAGGACGAGAACGAGGCTTATCCACATGATCCGTTCTCTGTTTCTCATTCCCGGTTCCCCTTCAGCGGGAGGATTCGCGCTTCTCTAAATATGGACGAATGGACATTAATTGTCAAATAAAAGTGCCTATCAGTACCTGAAAGGTACTATCAGGTACTGATAGGTATCCGGCGGCCCATGACTGATTGACGTGCCGTCTATTTGCGGTACATTATTAATGATAAAACATTTCCCAGCCGATATGTGATCGCCGAAAGCGGCGATACTGTTAAATGAGTCCCGGAAAGGAAGGAGGGCACGCTATGGGCACTGCTCATGAGATAGACTACCGCCTGATCGGTGATGACATGCAGGCCGTCATTATTTCGCTCGATCCGGATGAGGCCGTGCAGGCCGAGGCGGGTGCGCTTATGTTCATGGAGGACGGCGTTGAGATGAAGACGGAAACCGGCGGGGGCATGATGGCCGGCGTCAAGCGCATAATCGCCGGGGAATCCTTTTTTATTACGACCTTTATGAACAGGGCGGGAGAGAAGAAAAAGGTCAGTTTCGCGGCTCCCTATCCGGGTAAGATACTCGCGCTGGACCTCGCTCAAACGGGAACCATGCTCTGCCAGCGTGATGCCTATCTCTGCTCGGCATACGGCATTGACATATCCGTGGCCTTTACGAAGCGGCTCGGGGCCGGTTTTTTCGGTGGAGAGGGTTTTATTCTGCAGAAGCTCTCCGGAGACGGGCTCGCGTTCGTTCACGCGGGAGGAACCCTTGTCAAGAAAGAGCTGGAATCCGGGGAACTGCTCCGCGTGGATACGGGGTGCCTGGCGGCCTTTGAAGAAAAGGTGAGCTACGAGATCGAGTTTGTGGGCGGTCTGAAAACCGCCTTTTTCGGGGGCGAGGGACTCTTCTTCGCCATCCTCCGCGGTCCCGGCACCGTATACCTTCAGACCCTGCCCTTCTCCCGTTTTGCCGACCGGGTCATGGCGGCTGCCCGGTCGAACAGGGAAGAGACCCGGGGAGGGGGGCTTCTCGGGGGACTGAGCGGGCTTACGGGAGGCGACTTCCGGTTCTAGCGAATACACAGGATCAGGCGTCTATAAAATAGAGGGTAAGTTTATACGAGGGGTACGGTATGGATTCGGGGACCGACGAGGCGAAATGCTCGAGGATAGAGATCGCGGTGCGACCTGACAGGGACGATCCCTTTGCCGCGCACGCGGCGTGGGAGATAGGCTCGACGCTCGGTTATGAAATATCATCACTGCGAACGGTGTCGGTCTACACGGTTTATTCCCGCCTTTCAAAGGAACGGCTTTCGGAATTCGCCCGGGATGTTTTGTGCGACCCCGTGCTCTGCATCTATACGGTGGACGCGCCTGCGGCACTGAAGCTCCCGTTTTTCAGGTGGGCGGTCGAGGTTGGTTACAAACCGGGTGTCACGGATAATGTGGGACATACGGCGACCGATGTCCTGAAGATGATGATGAAAAACGGTGAACAGCGGCCCGGGCCGTCCGACGCCGGAGACGGCTCCCTCCCGGCCGTTTACAAGTCCGTACAGTATCTCATCGATGCGGAGCTTGAACGGAAATCGGTGGAGCGCATCGGGAGGGAGATACTCTACAACGGCCTTATCGAGGAGATCGTTATACTCGATCGGAACGAATTCGAGGAGCAGGGGGGGGTCGGCCCGCGGTCAAAGAACAGTTTTTTCGATCATGCACCGGTGGTTGATACGCTTGACCTGCATGTTCCCGATGATGCACTCATGGAACTATCCGCCGATCGCGTGCTCGCCCTTACACTCGAGGAGATGAAGTACTTCAGAAATTATTTCGACAGGGAGGCCGTGCGGCAGGCCAGGATAGACGAGGGCATCGGTCCGGACCCGACCGATGTGGAGCTCGAGTGTTTCGCGCAGACGCAGTCGGAACACTGCAAGCACAAGATATTCAACGCATCGATCCGTTACCGGGAGAACGGCAGGGAGCGGGTCATCAACTCCCTTTTCAAGACCTTTATATGCTCGGCGACCGAACGGATCGCGAAGGAAAAGTATTTTCTCGTATCCGTTTTCAGCGACAACGCGGGGGTCGTACGATTCAACGACGATTACAACCTCGCATTCAAGGTGGAGACCCACAACTCGCCTTCAGCGCTCGATCCCTACGGGGGGGCGATCACCGGAATCGTGGGATGCGACCGGGACCCGGCCGGAACGGGTATGGGCTCCCGTATTATAGCCCATACGGACGTGCTCTGTTTCGGCGATCCTTTTGTTTCCGTGGATGAACTGCCTCCCCGGATGATGCACCCGAAACGGATCATGGAGGGTGTCGTCAAGGGGATAGAGGACGGGGGAAACAAGTGCGGCATACCTACGGTAAACGGGGCTGTTCTTTTCGACCCCTCATACAGGGGCAAGCCCCTCGTATTCTGCGGGTCCGTCGGCATCATGCCGCGGTTTATCGATGGCATGCCGGCACATGAAAAGCACGCGAAACCCGGTGACGTGATCGTCATGGCCGGAGGCAGGATCGGGAAGGACGGAATTCACGGCGCGACCTTTTCGAGCGAGGAGATCTCGGAAAAATCCCCGTCGCAGGCGGTGCAAATCGGGGACCCCATAACGCAGAAGAACCTGCTCGACATGATACTCGAGGCCCGTGACCGTTTTCTCTACAGGGGAATAACGGATAACGGTGCGGGAGGTCTCTCCTCGTCCGTCGGTGAGATGGCCCTGCTTGCGGGCGGCGCGGTGCTTCAGCTCGAAAAGGCCCCGCTTAAATATGCCGGTCTCGATCCATGGGAGATACTCCTCTCCGAAGCGCAGGAGCGCATGACTCTGGCGGTTCCTGAGGAGAAATTGAATAGATTTCTCGAGCTCGCCGAATCACGTGACGTTCTCGCCGTTTCCATCGGACGTTTTACCGATTCGGGATATTTTCACATACGTTACGGTAACAGGACGGTGGGGCTGCTGGAGCTGGAATTTCTGCATGCATCCATTCCCCTCTCACTCGAAGCCGTGTGGGAAGAACCGCCCGTTCGCAGAAAGCCGCCCTCAGGGGCGGGAGATCTGGGAGAAGTGTTCCTCCGGATGATAGGAGACCTCAACATATGCTCGAGGGAGCCCGTGATCAGACGCTACGACCACGAGGTAGGCGGGAATACGGTGATAAAGCCACTGATGGGATGGACCGGCAAGGAAAAGGGGAAGACCGCTCCGTCCGACGGCGGCGTGATCGCCCCGGTTCCCGGTGATCATACCGGGTTCGTGCTCGCGTCGGGGATAAATCCCTTTCTTTCCCCGGTCGACACCTATACAATGGGAGCTCATGCGGTTGACGAGGCCCTTCGGAATGCAGTCTCCGTGGGAGCGGATCCTGACCGGGTGGCGCTTCTCGACAACTTCTGCTGGCCCGACCCGGTTTACAACGAAGAAAAGACACCGGACGGCCGGTATAAGCTCGCGCAGCTCGTACGCGCCGCGGAGGCTCTCCATGACGCGGCGACCGCGTACGGTGCGCCCTTCATATCCGGGAAGGACAGTATGAAGAACGACTATAAGATCGGTGAGCACAAGGTGAGCGTTCTTCCGACCGTACTCGTGTCCGCGCTCGGTATCGTACCCGATATACGGACCTGCGTTACCTCCGATTTCAAGCTCCCGGGCGACGGGATCTATTTGCTGGGCGAGACGGGTCCCGCTCTCGGCTGCTCACTCTTTTACAGGCTTTACGGCGGGAGCTCTCACAGGCTTCCGGAGGTGGATTTTACACGCAACGGCGCGGTGTACCGGTTTTACTTCGGACTCGTGAGAGACGGGGTCATCGCGAGCGGTCACGACCTCTCCGAAGGGGGCCTGGCCGTAGGCCTCATGGAATCATGTATCGGCGGGATGCTCGGATCCGACGTGGATATCTCTTCCGTGGAGGAACGTTCGGGTCTGAGCCCCGAAGAGGTCCTGTTCTCGGAGTCCGCGGGCAGGTTCCTCGTCTCGGTGAACGGGGACAGAGAAAGTGATCTCGAACGGCGCGCCGGGACCGCGGGTTTGTCGCACCTCCTCGTCAGGATAGGGAAAACCGGCGAGGGGAATGACCTTCGCGTAAAGGCAAAGAGAGGGGAACTGCTGTCGCTCAGCGTGGAAAGCATCGCCTCCTCTTACCGGAGGCCGCTCTACGACCTCATGGGGATGGCCTTTGATGACGGCCCTGAGGGCGGCTGACAGGGTATAACGGAAGGCAAAGGGAGAGTGAAGGTGGGGAAAAAAAGTCCGAAAGCGCTCGTACTTGCCGGTTATGGAATAAACTGTGATTATGAGACGTTTACGGCGTGCAAACTCGCGGGATTCGATCCGCATCGCGTGCACCTGAAAGACCTGCTCGGATCGGGCAGGCGAATATTCGATTACAACCTCATCGTGTTTCCAGGGGGATTTACTTTCGGCGACGATCTCGGGTCGGGTGTCGCGTTTTCAGCAAAGATACGGTATTCGGCCGGCGAGGGCGGCACCGGACTCTACGATTACCTGATGGAGTTCGTCAATCGGGACGGGCTCATACTGGGAGTGTGCAACGGGTTCCAGATACTCGTGCGTCTCGGGATCATTCCCGCTGCCGGCGGAGCATACGGAGAGCAGCAGATGACACTCGGGTTCAACAGGGAGGGAACTTTCCTGAACCGGTGGGTAAATCTCGAGGTTGAAAAATCCCCGAACGTATTTACCCGCGGGCTCAAAAATGTACGGCTGCCCGTACGGCACGGGGAGGGGAGGCTCATTGCGGAGGAAGGGACTCTGGAGACGGTCGAAAAAAACGAACAGGTCCCGCTCAGGTACGGGGACGGTTCTTTTAAGGCGACGCAGCGCTTCCCCTGGAATCCGAACGGATCGCAGAATGCGATCGCCGGCCTGTGCGACCCCACGGGACGGGTTTTCGGTCTCATGCCCCATCCCGAGGCCGCTGTCAGCATTTACCAGTACCCTGATTGGACCCTGGTTCGGGAAAGGGCGAAACGCTCGGGTGCTCCCTTGTCCGAGGAGGGGGACGGACTGGCTCTCTTTAAAAACGCCTATCACTATGTGAGCTGAACGGTGGGGATCTTTATAATCTGCACAGGGCTTGCTCTGGCGAGCTTCATAGGCAGCCTTTCCTACAGGAGCCACAGGAACATATCGATCGTAACGCCCCCGTCCTTCTGTCCGGACTGCGGTTCGAGTCTCAGAATCCCGGACCTCATACCTGTGCTGAGCTACATACTGCTGAGAGGGAGGTGCAGGTACTGCGGGAAATCAATACCGGTACGGTACCCTGCGGCGGAGATCGTGCTCCCGTGCGTACTTTTTTTTCTCTACCGGCACCACGGAATAACGCCGCTCTTCTTCTGTTACGGATATCTCAGTTGCGTGCTTCTCTATCTCGCGCTGTTGGACCTGGAGGTCGGTTCCATACGGGTGTGGGAGGGATTAACGGTATATGCGGGAAGTGCCGCCTACCTGCTGCTCGTTATTCGGGGAACCGTGCCGGTCCCCCTTCCGGTTCCGCTGTACGGACTGGCGGTCGGGGTGGGCCTTGCGGCGGTCAGCATCGGAGCGGTATTTATTATAAAGAAACGGATGGGCCTGGGTGTGGGAGATCTTCTCGTGCTCCCCGGTGTATCCCTCTATTTCGGACCCGAAGAGATTATACGGGTGCTCATTTGCGCCTCGGTTCTGGGCCTTATCGCCGGATTCGTTCTCCTTATAATAAAAAGGAAAAGCGCGGGAGGGATGAAGCTTCCCTTTTTACCCTGTCTCGCCGGAGGAGTCTTTATTGAAATTCTCTTTTTTTAATAGTATTATTGCACATATAAAGAGAGGGGATAGTGCCGGTCCATGAAGAAGCTCTTCTTTCTTCTCTATATCTGCATAGGAGTTTTCATTCTCTTCCAGGCCTCCAGGCTGGTCGGGATATCCATAGAACGGCGCGTTCTCGTTTCTCCGCCCGATGCCGATTTCTCGGCTCCGGAGGTCCGCGAGCCCCTGAAAACAGAGGAATACGAGCTCGTCTTCTTCAATTCACCCCTCTTTACCGTAACGTCGCCCGGTACCGGCATCTCGGACGGTGAAGAAATCGAAACCGTGGATTCTCCGTTATTGAGGAAATACGAGCTCAGCGGGGTCATCATGCTTCCCGATGACCGGTCCATCGCGCTCATAAGGAAGGCGCGGGAACGGGAGAGCGGCATATACAGGAAGGGGGACATGATAGACAACCTCGAGGTCGTCGGCATAGAGAAACGCAGGGTACTGCTCCATGACGGATTTAAGGCGGTCGGGCTCCCCATGTATTATACGCCGCAGCAGAAGAGCTCGAAGAACGCTTCCTCCGAGGAATCGAACAGGCGGAGCGACGACATCTACGGCGACGCGAAACAGATAACGAAGGTGCTGAGCAGAAGTGATGTTGAGAGCAAGGTATTCAACCGGGTCAATGAAATACTGACGAAAATCGCCATCAGTCCTTACATGGAAGACGGGAAGATGGAGGGAATGCGTCTTATAAAGGTGCCTAATGACAGTATCGTGTATGAACTGGGAGGAAGGAACGGCGATATTATACGCCGCGTTAACGGGCATGAGCTGAACCGGATAGATCAGTCGTACAAACTCTGGGAAAATATTAAGGACGATTCGAGGATCAGTGTGGATCTCGAGAGGAAGAATCAGATCTTTACCTATGAATTCGATATAAGAGAATAGTTTTATACGCGGCTTTCTTTCCATGCGGCCGTTTCCCCTTTTAGCATCTCCTTCTTTGCAGGACCGCCTGTTCGGGAACAGCGGCGTCCGGAAGCGTGTTTATATCCGGAGTGAGCGTGTCCGATTTCCGATACGAAAGAGGGGTACAGTGAGTTCGAATCGAAAAGAGAGGATTCCCTTCCTCGTTTTGAAGGAGGAGATACAGGGAGAAAAATTTTTCTACTGGCTGCGCTGGTGTATCGTCATCTTCGAGCTCGTGCTTATCTCGGTCCTTGCCGTAACGGGACGCTTCTTATCCACCCACTATTACGCCTACGGGTTTATCGCGGGTACGGCGATTTACAATTTCTACCTCGGCATTGTATTCAGGCAGAACCGGTACAGGTGCATAATCAAGTATTTTTCCGTGCTCATCGATACGGTCATCGTCACCTGTTCCATCTATGTCGGATCTTACCTCTCATCGTCGATCGGTCCGGTAACGAACGCCACGGTCTTTCTCTATATCGTGATACTCGCCGGAAGCGCGCTCAGACAGAGAAAGATGTTCACCGTGTATACGGTCGGGCTGGTTCTCACAGCATTCAATCTCGTTTATTTTCTCCGCTATCCGGAGTTTTCCCTCCTTCCCTTTTTCAGCGAGATCACCTCGGGGAACATAATCGGACAGGTCTTTAAATCGCTCTATATACTCTTCCTCGGGTATATTCTCTACCATATAACGGGAACATCGCGGAAGCTCATGGAAAGCGTCGTGCATTCCATGTCCCGGTCCCGGGAGTGTGAGGCTCGTATACGGCATACCTATGAAACCATCATGAACGGTATTAACGACGGTATAGTGGCTTCCAATACGCAAAGGGAGATAGTCTTCAATAATCCCGCCTTCGAGAAGCTGACCCTGTTCGAACCAAACGAGCTCAGGGGGATGGATATTCGGCTTCTTCTCTCCGAGGAGGAGCCGGGAAGCTTTCGCGAAGAGCGGCGAACCCGCGTAAGCCAGGACAACGCCGGGAATGTAACGGCGTTCGAAACCGGCATACGCAGGAAGGACGGGATCACGATTCCGATCGAGGTCTCGGTATCCACGACCGTACTCGACGGGGAGCGCGTGTACCTTGCAACGATCAGGGATATACGAAAACGGAAGGAGCTCGAACGCAGCCTCATCCAATCGTATAAGATGGAAACCATGGGTAAGCTCGCCTGCGGTTTCGCCCATGACCTGAATAATCTGCTCACTGTTATCAGGGAGAACCATTACCTCGCCCGGAATGAAACGGACCTGGAGGCGATGAGGGGTCATTTGAACGGGAACGAGGAGGTGGTCGGAAAGGCGAAAGAGCTCATCGATCAGATACTCGTGTTTGCGAGGGGTGACGGCAGCGTGGAGAAAACAACCCCCCTGTCTGTAATCCTCATGAAGATCGAGACCCTTGCACAGAAAGCGCTCGGGGAGTCGGTTCCGTTCCATTTCAGGAACGAGGTGAAAAACGGAAGCGCGTTCAAAGCGAATGAAACAGGCATCCTGCAGGTCCTGCTCAATCTCATCATGAACGCGCGTGAAGCCGTGGGACGGGACGGACGTATCGAGGTCAGTGCGCGTACCGGACCGTACCGGACTCCGGAGCGTCCCGTTGTCATGCCGAAGGAGCGAAACGCCGACTTCCTCATGCTCTCGGTGAAGGACAACGGTACGGGAATCGATGAAGCCATTCTGGATAAAATATTCGAGCCCTGCTTTACGACCAAGCTGGAGGGCGAGGTGCTGGGCAACGGGCTGGGGTTGGCCATCGTCTATTCGGTTGTGGAAAAACTCGGCGGCGGGCTCTGCGTGGAATCGGTTCCCGGAGAGGGCTCGGATTTTACGGTTTCCATTCCTCTGCTGGAAGAAGCGGGTGAAGGTGATACGTCTCCCCGCGGAAAGACCGGGAAGGAACACAGGGGGGCGAGTATACTCCTGGTCGACGACGATGAGGACCTCAGGCTTATCGGAAAGCAAATACTGGAAAAGAACGGATACCGGGTCGGCACGGCCGGAAGCGGGGAGAAGGCGGTCGATTTGCTGGATAAGGGGAACCGGTACGACCTCTGCATACTCGACTACCATATGCCCGGGCTTGACGGTTCGATGCTCATAGAGGAGCTGTCCGGGAAGACCGACATGCCCATCATAATACTGACGGGAGAAACGTCCGATACCCTGGAGAGCCTACACGGACTGAGCGCCGTCCGGGATGTCGTGTCCAAACCGCTTGATGTTGAAAGTTTTCTCGGGAGGGTGGGCGACGTGCTCGGATCCGGCGACGGATTAAAATGACGGAGGACGCGATGAAATCCGGCTCACGGTATCCTGCTGTTATTTATTTATTTTTTCTTGACTACCATGAGGGATAGTGGTATTATTCTCCAAATATTTACTATTTTAATAAATAAAGATTTGTGCTTCACGTGACGAAATAGTATAGTACGAGTCCTCGCATAAGGGCGGATGAATAAAAAGCCTGATCATTTATCTGCTGATTACAGAAGGGGGTAGAGACGGCAGCCTCGCTCCTGATCGTATATAAAAATTCCTTATAGAATTGATCTTTTCATAATTATTACTTAATTAAGGCGTATTTTTTACTTTTTTTGTAAAAATTCGCTTGCATTTTGAAATGAAAGGGTATACTCTTTCACTGTTTATCTGCCTCGCTGTAGGATTTGAAGCTTCGCTTCGGCGGTTGATTATAAAAGGTGAAAGCCTTTTCAGCACCGGAAAACCGGTGCAGACATTCTTAAAAGGAGGGTGGAGGAGCTTCAAATTTCAGTACGGCCTGGCAAGCCGGAATGTTGTGAAACGAATGAATTATTCGGGTAAAACCTGGATAACAGGGGCCGTCGGTCCCAGAGGATAGACTTTATTTTAGGAGGAAGATTAAAAAATGAAGAAGTTAGTCCTTATTCTTACAGCGGTAGCTGTGCTCGTTGCCTTTGCAGTACCAGCTCTTGCGAGTGATGCCAGCTGGGCGGGAGAGTTCACGTTCGGAGGCATCACGCCATTTGAGCACTCAGAGGTAAACAACGGCTACGGCAACCTCTATGCCGATGTTACTTACAGTGTTGACGACTACAACGATGTGGTGTTCGAGTTCGGCGGTGGTTTTGGTAATGCTTCCAGTGTTGCTGGTGCCGGCGCCGCCGCAGTCATTAGTCCAGTCAATGCGTGGACAATTGGCGCGGCCTTCCTGCAAACGTCTGTGGGCGACTATCTCGGTCTGGCCATTCCTCTCACGGCCAAGGCCGGTTTCGCGAGCCTCTACTCGAGCAAGTACGAGGTCTCGGGTCATGCGTGGGAACGTACCCCGGTCAGAAGCAACATCGCGGGCCACGGTTTCTACTTCAACGCTGATTTCGGGATGGCTATAGTCGACTTCGGATTCAACATGGAAGCCGGCGGAACCGATGCCGCTCCCCAGATCGACTACGGCGTACTGGTCACCCTGCCCGAGGTCGGACCTGCTTTTGCCGAGGCTTTCTACATGATCAACGACAACCATGAGTTCAAGGGTGCGTTCGGCGTTGATGGCAATGCCTCTTTTGGTCCTGCCAAAGCGGCCGCGGGTTTCAAGTATGATACGCTGATGGAAACCTGGGCGTTTGGTGTTGGTGGTGCCTACTCCGTATCGATCGCCACGCTCGGCGTGAGCCTCAACGGAAACGATGTTGACGCGATCAACATGCTCGGTATCGATGTGAATATCGCTCCCTCCGACATGTACGGTGCTGACGTCGCTGTCGGTCTCGGTCTTGCTGAAAATGCTGAGACCTTCCAGGGCCTCGAAGTATCCGCTTACCTGGCTCCCGGCGCCTCGAAGTGGAGGGCCGGCTACCTCGTAACGGATCAGGGTTATGCCTATGCGTCTCAGGCTACCTCGTTTGCTGAACCTCTTGGTGGCGGCGGGCTCTTCCTGGCGTGTGACATCGATTTCTAATCTGAATCAGAATAAAAAAACCCCCTCTTTCAAGAGGGGGTTTTTTTTTACTTTGTCTGTAGAAAAAAACGTTAAAACGTGAACTGGAAGCGGAAGTTTTTCAGCATGTTTTCCCTTTCGAATACCGGAATATAGAGGGTGGCGTCGCCGTAGGTGGGGAACTTGCCCATGAATACAACGTATCCTTCGATACGTTCGCCGGATGCGGCCTGGGCGGTATTGGGAAGCACGTATTCCTTGATAACATTGTTTAAACGGGCCTTGTTCCACCCCCGATAGCCGTCATTCTTTTCGATCCTTCTTTCCCAGATATTTGCCAGGTGAAAACGGTTTACCGGCTCTTCGGGTTTGCGGCCGAACTGCAGCTCTATGGTATTAAGCTGCATGAGAATATTTTCCGGTTTCGCAGACGCGGAGGACGCCGTCACCTCGAAGACCAGGGTTTGGTTCATCTTCAAGGTTGAAGGCGGAGAGATGAAGGGGTTGTTCGTTTCACCGTGAAGCTCTTTGAGGACGGTTTCATCGAGAAAGCGTACGGACATGTCTACGCCTGCGGCCGACTTTTGAAGAACGATACTATCCGCTCTATCAGGCTGCACACTCGTGGTGGCGCAGGAACAGAGGAGGGCGGCCGCTGCGAGTGCCGTGAATAAAAACATTTTCTGCATACGATCTCCTTTTCAATGCCGGGATTGACATAATGATAACCGAGCGGTAGGATGATGTCAAAAAAATAGTACGAACGGGGTGCATACATGCGGATGTGGACGGTGCTTATCGGCTGTGTCGCGGTTTTTATAGCCGGAATTCCCGTTACGGTCCGCGCGGATCCTCCTGAAGTCGAGGGTCCGTCACTGTACGCCGGAGGGCGGGTTGATTTTGGTGCGATACAGGACTCCGAGGGCGGCAGGAATGCCGGGTTCGAAGATATGTATGTGGACTTTACCCTGCGCCCGAACGAGTACAACCGGGTGCTTCTGACGCTGGAAGGGGAGAAGACAGGGGCCTCTACGGCGGCGCATGTTCCCGTATTTGAGCTGACCACGGATGCGGGTTCCTATTTCAGTCTGCCCGTGGGATTCGAGCTGACCGCCGGATTGACGAATCTGTATACGGGAAAATACGAGGTAACGGGTCACGCGTACGAGCGCACGCTTGTCCGATCCGGTGTGGATCCGATTCCCCTGAAAGTTTATGCGGAATCGGGAGGGGTCGGCGTGACTGCCGGGACCGGGTTCGGTACCGATGCCGCCAATGCGCTTTCCCTCGTATTTGGTACGGAGCGGTCCGCGTATGAGGCATTTTATGTATCCGGGAGCGAAGAAGGGAAGGCGGGTTTTTCTTTTTCGGCGGGCGAGCTCTTCGGCGGGATATTCGGACTCGCCTTCGGAACGGCAGTCCGTCCCGAGAGCGAGGGGTGGAGCTTCGGCGCGGGGACGCGTGTGCGTTACCTGGGGTTGGAGGGGGGATTGTCACTGAACGGGGAAAAGGGGAGCGTTCCAAGCAAGGTCGGTCTGGAGCTCGACAGGGCGTGGAAAGACTTCGGCACCGCAGCATCACTCGCACTTTTTAATGAGAACGGGGACGGCCTTTCCTTTTACGGCGCGGGCCTGAGCCTCTACATGGTAACGGCGGGTGCCCGGTGGCGTGCCGGCTACATTATAACGGAAAACGGATACTCATACGGATCGGCCGTTGCACTGGAAAAGGGCGGAGCGTATTTTCGAGCATGGCTGGATTTTTAACGACGGGCCCCTTTTTTACACCTTTCGGTCTTCATTTTTCGGGCCGCCTTGACAATATCCCCAACCTCAATTAAGATAATGTCCAAAAATCAAGGAGCGGAGGTACGGTGGATGAAGCTCTGGATAAAAATGGCGGTCGGTCTTGTCGCGGGTATACTTATCGGGAGCTTTCTCAGGTCCGACTCGCATGCCATCGTTCCACTCTATACGGCGGGTATGGTTTTCATGCGGACGCTCAGCTTCATCTTCCTACCGCTTCTTTTCTTTACCAGCATTCGCGTGTTCATCAATCTGCGAACGAGCAGGAACCTTCTCATTGTTTTTTCAAAGTCGATCGGTTATTTCCTTGTTCTCACCATTGTGGGAGCCGCCATCGGTATAACGCTGGGCGAGGTGCTCAAGCCCGGGGTCGGTATAACCGTTTCCGCGTTCGAATCTCCCGTTCTTATCGATTATCCGGGCACCGCCCGGTTCATCACCGATATTGTGCCCGACAGTGTATTCCGGCTGCTCACATCGAGCACTTCGGCCCTTCCCATGCTGTTTGCCGGGTTTCTCGCGGGTATGGGTATACTGGCGGCGAAAGAAAAGGCGGAAGGATTGTTTGACATACTGGTCAGTATAGACGACACGCTCCATCGCCTGGCTATCACCGTTCTCGAGTTTCTTCCCATCGGAATATTCGCATCCATAGGGGCAGCTATTGGATCCTCCACATTCGGACAGATTCTACCCTTCCTGAAACTCATCCTCGTTATTGCCGCGGGCTCCATAATACAGGTCTTTATCGTGCAGTCGCTCCTCGTCTATTTTCTGACCAAGCTCAATCCCTTTAAATTCATACACGCGGTCCTTCCGGCCGCCATCATCGCCTACTGCGCGGGAAATCGGTATACGGCCTATCCGACGCTGGTCGAGTGCGTGGAGAATAACCTCGGCGCGGACAGGGAGGTTTTCAGCCTGACTGCGGGTCTCGGTACCGCGCTCAGTCTTTCGGGGAGCGCGGTCGCGGCGGGAGTTACGACCCTTTTCGTGTCCCAGGCATACGGGCTCGACCTCTCCGTCTACCTGCAGATAATCGTCGTTCTGCTGATCACCGTTTCTACCTTGAAGCTTGACGGATTACCCGAGGGCAGCCTCGTGCTCCTCTCCGTTGTGCTCTCCTACGTCATCAAGCTGCCGGCCGAGGGATACACGATCCTGCTGGGAGTTACGGCCATAATCTTCCAGATCGAGAACGTTGTAAACGTAACCGGTAACGCGGCTGTTTCCTATATAATGGCGCATTCCGAGGAAAGCGTCAGCGGGGTTACGGTTCAGGACTTTCTATAGACATAAACCTGACGATAAGAAGGAATAAATGAAGAAGAACATTCTCGTCATCGATGATGACCTCGACATGCGAAATATCCTCAAAAAGAACCTCGAGGAGGGGGGATACGGGGTGTTTGTCTCGGGTGACGATGCCGAGGCCTTTTCCCTGCTTTCCCGGAATAATATCAGTCTCGTACTCGTTGATTTAGTGCTGAAAGATACGAGCGGCTTCGAGGTCTGCGAGAAATTGCGTGGCGGACCGCATGCGGGTCTTCCGATCATCGCGCTGTCCGTTTCGCGGCGCGATGAGGACGTGATACGGGCGATCAAGTGCGGCGCGAACGATTTCATGGAGAAGCCCCTCGATTACCGGGTGCTTACGGCCAAGATCGATTCCATGCTCAAGCTGAAGGAGGAGGAGGAAGAGCTTCGGCTGAAGGGTGAAGAGCTCGTCCGGCTTATGGACTCGGCTTCCCTAAACAGGGAAATGCTCGCACAGGAGGCCGATTTCACCCAGGACCTGAACCAGTTTCTCGACGCGGAGCTAAAAAAAGCATTTATCGGTGAAAGTTTTTCAACTTTTCTCGGAGCCCGTCTCTTCACCATTTTTACCATTGACGAGGGCGAGCGTGAATTCAGGCTCTTCGTTTCCAACCATAAGGATATGCCCCAGAATTTCGTTGTACCGATCGACAAGAAGAGCGTCATGTACGAGGTATTAAAAACGAAGAAACCCCTCTTTATTGATGATTTCAGCGCTTCCCGGTACAGGAAGGGAAAGCGGGAAAAGTACAAGAGCAATGAAGTGTGTGTCGTACCGCTCATATCGGCGGATAAAACCATCGGTGTCTTGAATGTGAACGATCCCGGTCTTGAGGAAATGGAGCATATCGATTTCGAGGGCCGAATCGTCCGCATATCCAAGCATCTGGCCGTTTCGATACACAACACGATCCTCTACGAAAAGGTCAAGGACCTCTCCATGCGGGACTCCATGACCGGCCTCTACAACTTCAGACATTTCGTGGAGACATTGCGGCTGGAGATAGAGAAGGCCAGGCGTTACGATGAGCATCTTTCATGCATCATGCTCGATATTGATGACTTCAAGATCGTCAACGATACCTACGGCCATCAGGTGGGCGACCTTGTTCTGAGAGAGCTGGCCAGGAGTGTGAGTCTCTCCGTCCGTTCCTCCGATATACCCGCACGGTACGGCGGGGACGAGTTCATAATCGTACTTCCGAAAACCCCAAAAAAGCGGGCCCTGAAGATAGCGCGCAGGCTCCTGGACCTCTTCTCAGGGAGGGAGATCAGGGTTCCGTCTGAAAAACAGGTCATCGCTGTGACGCTCAGCATCGGTATCGCCGGATATCCCGTGGATACGAAGAGCATGGACGAGCTCATGAAGCTGGCGGATGATTCGCTCTACCGGGCGAAAAAGGACGGCAAGAACAGGATCGTGGTACATTGAAGGTGCCGCGAAACACCTCCACGGCCGGTCCCGTTAAATATACGCGGTTGTTTTTTTCATTCCACGCTATGCGGAGCACGCCCCCTAGGAGACTGACGGACACTTCCCTCGAATGGAACCCGTTGAGTACGCCCGCAACCACGCTCGCGCAGGCGCCCGTTCCGCATGCCAGCGTCTCGCCGGAGCCGCGTTCCCAGACGCGGAGAACCGTGCTGCCGGAATCCAGGACCTGAACGAATTCGACGTTGACTTTCCTGGGGAAAACCGGAGCAACTTCAATTCGGGGTCCGTGATTCAGAACGAGATCGTCCGTTACCCGGTCGACAAAAATCACGAAGTGCGGGTTGCCCATACTGACGGCGGTACCGGTGAATCCCTCGACTTCCAGGTCGAGCACGGGATTTTCATCCACGTTCACGGGAATGGATTTTCCGTCGAGAACGGGCTCACCCATATCGACCGTGAGCATTGATGCGCCGTGCATGTATGCGTCATCGCCTTTTTGGACAACGGTGAGGTGTTTTATGCCTGCGAGTGTCTGTACGGAGATGGTGTCTGAGGAGGTATACCCTGAATCGTATACGTATTTCCCCACGCATCGCACCGCGTTGCCGCACATCTCGGCCTCGCTTCCGTCCGCGTTGAACATCCGCATGCGGAAATCGGCTTCCCCGCTTCTCATGATGAGGACGAGCCCGTCGCCCCCGACTCCGAAGTGCCGGTCGGAAATATCCGCGGCAAGGGAGGCGAAGTCGAGTTCGATTTCCTCTTTCACGAGGTCGAGGTAAATGTAGTCGTTTCCCGCCCCCTGCATCTTGACGAACGGTATGTTCATTTCTCCTCCGTACGGCCGGTGTATCCCCCTCAGCCGAATATCTGGTTTATCTGAAAGATGGGCAGCATAATGGAAAGAACCGCAAAGCCCACGATGATTCCTATCACGAGCAGCATGACGGGTTCCACGAGAGAGGTCAGTATCCCGATGCGTTCCTCGAGATCGATTTCGAGGTTGTCGCCGATCGTTTGAAGCACTTCGGAGACCCGGTCGCTCATCTCGCCTGCATGGATCATTCCGAGCAGGGACGCGTTGAAGACCTCGTTCGATGAAAGCGCTTTTGATAGTTTCGCACCTTTTTTCACTTTCGTAATCGCGTCTGCGATTGCGTTCGTGAACAGCCTGTTTCTGAATACATGCCCGGTATTCTGGAGGGATTCGATTATTCCCACGCCGTTCCCGAGCATGAGGCTCATGGTAAAGGAGAAGCGTATCCTGAACGTATCGAGCACGAGGTTTTTTACCACCGGTATTTTGAAGACGAGCCCGTCTAGGTAGACACGCCCCCGTTCTCCGCGGTAGATCCTCCTTCCCAATAAGAAGAGAAACACCAGAACGATGAGGATGATCCACCATCCCGCGGAAAACGCCTGTGACAGGCCTATGAGGACCCTCGTGGGAAGGGGGAGGGCCTGTCCGAAATCCTCGAAGAGCTTCGCGAACGTGGGAACGATAAAGGAGACGAGAAACACGATGACGACGACAGAGAAGAGGAGAAGCACCGCCGGATAGGTAAGGGTGGACCTGAGCTTCGACACGAGCGCCTGGTTTCGCTCGTACATTTCGGACAGCCGCTTGAAAACGGACTCGAGCCTGCCGGACGCCTCGCCCGCCTTCAGCGTGTTCACGTACATGTTGTTGAAATAGTCCGGGTAATCGGAGAAGGCCTGGGATACGCTCTTCCCCTCTTTCATCTTTTCCTTTATGTCTATCATCATCTTTTTCGTCTTTTCATCCTCGGCCTGGTCTATGACGCCGTCAAGCGCGGATACGACCGGGATGTGGGCGCTCAGGAGGAAACCGAGCTGGCGGGTGATCTGGGTCGTGACCGTGCTCTTGCGCCTGAACGAGAAGGATCGGCCCAGGCCCCCCGACCCGGATTTGGTCATCTCAGTGAGGGACTGTATGAAGAGACCGCGGCTCCTGAGCCGCTCCCGGGCGCTCTCCAGGGACGAGGCATCCAGCATCCCCTTCACCTGCTTGCCGCCCCCCGTTATCGCCCTGTAGTCGAAGACCGCCATTATTCCCTATATCCTTCGATTTTCTTTTAGACTTCTCACATATTAATAGAGCGAATTTCGAGTTTTAAGAAATATATATAATGGGAAGCTTTCACATATATAAGATACGCTATTGCAGGTGAACTTCAATAATTAATGAAATAAAATAGAAATGATTATCATGTTTAATGACTACCCAGTGGTATAAAAGAAAAAATCTAAGTTCACCCTAATAACAAATTCGTCGCCGGTTAACAACGGCTCATGGTGTTTCATCATATTTTACGGTTGACAAACCACTCCGCACAGCTTGTTCCGCCTTAAAGATCCAGTTGGACAGTTATAGCCTGGCCTATACCCTCCATATCGGTAGTGGACAACGATCCTGCTTGATTGATGAGCCGCTTTTTACTCACCGTTGTAATCTGATCGGACATAGCCTTGGTCTTTTTTCCACGAAATGTTACGTATGATTCGCTTGGGTAGAGTTTGCCGACGCTACTCGTCAGGGGTACGACTTGGACTCTGTTAAGGTACTGGTTGGCGGCATCATTACTTACAATGACGGCAGGTCGCTGTTTACGGATTTCACCACCGACGGAAGTATCAAAATTGACCCACCATATTTCACCTCTTTTCATCACTTACATCTCCAACCGTACCTTCGGCCCACTCAAGGGCTTCGGATTCCCTGACCTTATCAGCAGCCATCTCTTTATAGGCAGCATACATATTCTTCTTGACAACATGCGGGCGGACCAACTCTTCGATGAACCGGCTGATTTTCCGCGGACCGATGACGGTCCGTAAACCGTTATAGACTTCCTCGTCTATGGTAACGGTGAGTTTTTTTTGCATCACGCACACCTCCTGCTATTTACACGTATAATACACGTGTAACATATTTGAGTCAAGAAGTCAGAGGGATTTTCCCGGGGGCGGAACGCTCCTCTTCAGCGGGCGTGGCTTTTTACCTTCCGTAGTAGATATTATAATAAAGTGATACATCAGACGATCTAAAATCTTCTATGATAACATCATGCCCAATGATTTTTTCCGGATATCTTTCTTCCCCACCATAATACCAGTTGCATTCAAGAATAGCATTAGATGAATCTAGCTGAAATAACGTATAAAATCTGCTCCCACTTACAAATTGCAGCAGAGCCTGACAGAATGTATTTTCTTTTAAGTCTACCCAGCATTTTCTTATAGTATATGTTCCGTAACCGGCTGCAAGCGGATCATCAGCCGAATGATGGACTTGCCATATTTTTTTTGATGTTAATATCAATTTTTAAGGATGAGAAAAAATCCGCAGTATCTGACGCATCTTGTGTAAGGACCACATAAGTTCCGGAATCGGGATTGTCAGTATTTACCCATTTTCCAATCAATCTGTTGGACGCATCATCATGAGTAATTGCCTTTTTAGTTGCACAACCTTCAGCCATAATCGATGCTGTTACCATAAGAATCATGATTGACGCAAATCGTGCCGGTCTCATCTTGTAGCCTCCTTGAAATGGTTTCATCAAGGATGCCTTACCGGATGTATAGCTGATGAGGGATATATTTGAATAATGTAGATGAATTGTCCCGGGTCGATCCAACAACCGAATCAAATGAGCGGCGATTATGGTTTTCCCGTGAAAAAGTGCCTTATCCTCTTTTGCTTTATTATACCGGAGAAAAGAATAGAAGCGGAATGAGGTCTTTATTCCCTGATGACCCGCACTACTTCCTCGAGCGATGTGACGCCGTCCAGCACCTTCTGGATGCCGTCGTCCATCATGGTGCGCATGCCCGCCTCGATGCAGCGGTCCCTGATGGTGGCGGCGTCGAGCTTTTCGACGATCATGCGCCGTACCTCGTCGTTCAACCTGATTATCTCGTATATGCCGACCCGGTCGTGGTACCCGGTGTTCTGGCACTTGGTGCACCCCACGGGTTTGAACACATCCTTCTCGAATCTGTCGGGATCGATATTCTCCCTGCGGAGCACCTCGGGATCGATCCGGACCGGCTCGCGGCAGTGGGGGCAGAGCACGCGGACGAGCCGCTGCGAGAGGAAGCAGATAACGGTGGAGGCGATGAGATAGGGCTCGATGCCCATGTCGATGAGGCGGACGATTCCGCTGGCCGCGTCGTTCGTGTGCACCGTTGAGAAAACGAGGTGCCCCGTCATCGAGGCCTGTATCGCTATTTCCGAGGTTTCGCGGTCGCGTATCTCGCCCACCATGATCACCTCGGGGTCCTGCCTCAGTATGGACCTGAGCCCGTTCGCGAAGGTCAGGTTTATCTTGCTGTTGACCTGTATCTGGCTGATGCCCTGTATCCGGTATTCCACCGGGTCCTCGATCGTAATGATGTTCCGCTCGGGCGTGTTGATCTCGCGGATCGCGGCGTAGAGCGTGGTTGTCTTTCCGCTTCCCGTCGGACCGGATACGATGATGATGCCGCTCGGCGATCCGAGCAGGGAGCGCATCGACTCCACGAGGTCCTCGCGCATGCCGAGCTTGTCCAGGTTGAAGCGCCGCTCGTCCTTGACGAGAAGCCGCATGACGACGCGCTCGCCCACCACAGAGGGGACTATGGAAACGCGTATGTCCACGTCTGACGTGCCGTACTTGACCTTTATGCGGCCGTCCTGTGGAAGCCGGTTCTCCGCTATGTTGAGATTGGACATGATCTTGATTCTCGAAACGATGGCCTGCTGATATTTCTTCGGTGGGGAGAGCACGTTGTAGAGGACACCGTCGATACGGTACCGAACCGCTATCCCCTCTTCGCTCGGCTCCACGTGAACGTCGCTGGCCCGGGATTTGAGGGCCTCGGTTATCATGAGGTTGACGAGCTTGATTATGGGCGCTTCATTGGCGAGGTCGAGCATGTCCTCTCCGGTCTCGTTTATCTCGCCCAGTATCTCGATGCCCCCCTCCCCGCCCATCATGTCCTCTATGACCTGGTCGGCGCTCTCACCGTCCTCGCCGGCGAGCATATCCGAGAGCTTCATTATATCGAGCTTCTTGCCGAGGACGAGCTGCACGTCCTTGCCGGTCAGCACCCTGATATTCTCGACCACATCGAACTGGAAGGGGTCGTTTATCGCGACCTCCACGAAATCTCCGGAATCGCTCAGGATGAGGACGTTGTATTTCTTGATATAGTGTCTGGGCAGGTTTTCCGCGATGACGACGGAGTGCCGAAGGAGGAGGTCCTCCCTGTACTCTATTCCGAGCTGCGCGGAGAGGGTGCGGAGCACGTCGTCTTCGGATATGACTCCCCGCTGGAGCAGGAATTCGCCGATCCGGGTACGCACGTTTTTCCGTGCGGCGATCAGTGACTCCAGATCCTCTTCGTCGATTCTTCCCATTCGCAGAAGGATCTCGCCGAACCTGAGCCCCAGAAAAGACTTTCTCTCAGTCTCCGTCTTTTTCATCTTCCTTCCGCCTGAGTAGCTTTTTCTTCTGCTGCGTCGCCTCGAAATCTTCCTGTTGCCGCCTCTTCTGCTCCGTGATCTCGCTGATCTGCGTATCGTCCGTTATAAGGTGCGGAGTGATGAATATGAGGAGGTTCGTTCTCGTCCGCTGTTCCACCTCTTTCCTGAAAAGAAGGCCGAGAATCGGTATGTCCCCCAGTATCGGGACCTTCTGCTCGCTCGTCGTAATATCGTCCCTGATGAGCCCTCCGATGACGATGGTGCGTTCGTTCCTGACCGTGACCTTCGAGGTCACCTCGCGGTTGAAGACCGACGGGTTTTCCAGGGCCCTCGTGCCCTCGACGATCTTCTTTATCTGCTGGTTTATGTTCATCGTTATGTAGCCGTTCTTGTTTATGTGGGGCGTGAGCTTGAGGGTGATCCCGATGTTTTTGTAATCGTAGGTCTGAACCACGTTGTTGTTTTCATCGACGCGGGAGCTCGTGAGAAACGGAATCTGTTCGCCGATCTCGATCGTTGCCTCGTGATTGTCCACGGTCACGATTTCAGGAGTGGAGAGGATCTTCAGGTTCGTCTTCTCCTTGTTCGCATTGAGAATCGCGTACACGTTGGGCAGGTCTCCACTGAGAAGCCCGACCGTCAGCCCGGCAAGCCCGCCCGTCTGCAGGCCCTCGGCCATGAGGCCGGTATTCGAGCCCGCCACCACGTCCGCCCCGACACCCGTATCGACCAGCACGTTCCAGTCGAATCCCAGTATCTGGTCGTCGTTCAGCGTTATCTCCAGGATGAGCGCCTCGACGAGCACCTGGTCGCGTTTGATGTCGAGCTCAACGATTATATTCTCGATCTTTTCCCAGTCATCCGGAGCGCTGATTATGATAACGGAGTTGGTCTCCTCGTTGGCCACCACGTTGAAGCGGTCGCTGAGGAAATCCTCCTCTTGTTCCGGCGTCTTCTGTTTCTTCTGGCTCTGCCGCGACTGTATGCTGCTCGCCAGGGTCGACAGGGTCTTGGCCATGGTTACGGCGTCTGAGTTCTCGAGGTTGTATATGTGTATATCCGACTTTTCGGTCGGGACCGAGGTGTCCATGTACCCCACCATATCGAGGATCAGGTTGACGGTTTCCGGATTGCCGCTCGTTATAATGGAGTTAATCCGCGTGTAGGGAGTGAGAATGATGTCATTGCCGAAAGCGGGACGTATTGCGTTGATCACGCTGTTGACATCCGCGTAATCGAGAGGAATGATGTGGGTGATGATGCCCTCGTCCCCGGGGGGATGGGGCTGGGTGCCGTAGTGTATGCGCCCGCTCATCTTCAGCGCTTCCTGCGCCGGGTAGATGTGTATGATGTCGCCCTTGCCGGGCACGGCCTGGAATCCCCGCGCTTCCAGTATGGAGAGAACGATGGGATAGACTTTTGATGCGGGAACATCCTCCGACGAGACGAAACTAATCTTGCCCTTTACCTTGTCGCTTACAACGAAGCTTTTACCCGTAATCTCGCTCATCGTTTGAAGAAAGACGGCGATGTCGACCTCGTCGAAATTCAGGGAGACTTTCTGGCCGAGGAGCGGATACGCCCCTGTCAGGAGCGCCAGTATAAAAAATCCGATCACAGCTTTTCTCATGTTCAATCCTCTCAGCATTCGGACGGTAAATGCTTACCGGACGGTAAACGTTTTACCGGTATGTTAATTGTAGTAAAAAAATCGTTTCCTATCAATCTGTCTTTTCGCGCGTAGCGTGCGGTTATTCCCCTTTTCCGCTGTTCGGCTCACTATTCCCCTTATGTTCCATGAATTATTTGAGAACTTGTTTTATTTTTCCCCGACACGGGAGTATTATTTTCCTTGTCGAAAGGACGGGGAGCGATATGGGTATGTACAGGGAGCTGGAGGATATGCAGAGCCAGGGCCGCTTTTTCAAGGTGGGCCTCGTGGGCGGCGGTTTCATGGGACGGGGCATCGTCGAAGTCATGGAGAACGTGCCGGGGATGAAGGTCGTTGCGCTCGCGGATATCGACATCGAGCGGGCCGCCCGGTGTTTCGAGAATATTCCGTGCACGGTCCGCACGGATGATTCGAAAGGACCGGTTAAGGACATCGCGTTCCCGGAGGAGCGCGTTATCACCGATGATTTCAGGCTGATTCCCGGGCTGGAGGGGATCGACATGGTGATCGAGGCGACCGGAAAACCTGCGATCGGCGCGGAAACGGCGTTCTTGAGCATGGTGCGGGGGAAGCACACCGGCATGCTCAATGTGGAGACGGACGCCACGGTCGGACCCTATCTGGGCATGCTGGCGAAACGGATGGGGACCGTGTACACGGTGTGCGCGGGCGACGAGCCCGCGGCGGTCGTCGAGCTCGTCGATTTCGCCCGGCTCTGCGGGTGCACGGTCGTGGCCGCGGGCAAGGGAAAGAACAATCCGCTGGATAATCACGGCACGCCGCGGTCCCTCGAGAAAAGGGCGAAATCGTCGGGGCTCAATCCGAAGATGCTTACCGAGTTTGTGGACGGTACGAAAACCATGGTCGAGATGTGCTGTGCCGCGAACTCCGCCGGGCTCGATATCGACGTCAGGAACATGCACGGACCGAGCGCCGATGTGGCGGACCTGCCGAAGGTCTTCAGTACGGGCGAGGGGGGCGTGCTGGAAAAGGAGGGCGTCGTCGATTACATTATCGGGGACCTGGCTCCCGGGGTCTTCGCCGTTGTGAGGCCGAAGGGGCCCGTCGCGGACCGGACCCTGCGCTATTTGCGGGTGGGCGAAGGGCCGAACTACGCGCTCGTCAGGCCCTATCACCTCACCAACCTCGAGGTTCCCCTTACCGTCGCGAATGCGTGCCTCCACGGAAGGGCCTCAATGACGCCCGGTAAGCCGCGGCTCGAGGTCATCACGCGTGCGAAGAAAGACCTGAAAAAGGATGACGTCATCGACGGTTTCGGCGGGGAATGCGTTTACGGCGGTATAGAGAGAAGCGCGACCGCCGAACAGGAAGGTCTCCTTCCCATGGGACTCTGCGAGGGAGCCCGGGTAAGGGAGGATATCGCCCGCGACGAGGTCATAAAGAAAAGCAGCGTCGAGGTCGTCGACTCCATTCTTCTCCAGTTCAGAAAGATACAGGAGGCGGTATTCACGTGATCGCCGGGCGCCGAATGAACTGCGGGGAACGGAAGGATCCGGGGAGAACGCAGGTCCGGCGGCGTGTTACGCGCACCGTCTATGTCGGTCCGGTCTCCATCGGAAGCGGGAGCCCCGTTGTAATTCAGGAGATGCTGCCCACGCCCGTTCGGAGCGCGGGGGACGTAAAGAACGCGGTGAAGATGATAAAACGCCTCGAGCAGGCGGGGTGTGCGCTCATCCGGGTCGCGGTTCCCGATCAGGAGAGCGCCCGGCTTATCGGTGTGATCAGGGAACGGTCGGGTGTTCCCATTGTGGCGGATATTCACTTCGACCACCGGCTCGCGCTGGAGGCGATAAAGAGCGGGGCGGACAAGATACGGATCAACCCGGGCAACATCGGATCCAAGAAGAAGGTCTCAGAGGTTGCTGCTGCGGCGAAGGCGCGGGGGGTTCCCATAAGGATAGGGGTCAATTCCGGGTCACTTGCCCGCGAAATCCTCGATAAATACTCCATGACGCCGCAGGCGCTCGTGGAAAGCTGCCTGCGCGAGGTGGCGCTCCTTGAAGGGGAGGGGTTCGAAGATATTGTATTATCGCTCAAATCGACGGATGTAAGGCTCACGGTGGATGCGAACAGGCTGATCGCCGCGCGCGTCGACTATCCCCTGCACATCGGCATAACGGAGGCCGGTTTCGGTACGGACGGCATCATACGATCCGCGCTCGGAACGGGAATCCTGCTTGCGGAGGGCATAGGCGACACGATCAGGGTTTCCCTGTCCAACGGCGACAGGCTGGAAAACGTTAAAACCTGCGTCCGCATACTGCGCGCCCTTAATTAATATTTTATTTGATCGCCGTTTATGTTAAAATAGTGCAACTTTGCGGGCGGACGCCTTCATGCACTTCAACATAAGTTTCAGGAAATACATACTCCTCTGGGCGCTCGCTGCAATGGTGGTCGGGTACCTCGTGGGACGGTTCAATCCGGAGCGGGTGTCCTCTCTCCGTTTTCTTCTGACCCCCCTCCTCTTTATCATGGTGTTTCTCATGGTCTTCCCCACGGACCTCTCCCTGCTCTACAAGCTCAGAAACTATGCCATGCCCATAATCGTGAGCTTCATACTCACCATTCTCTCCCCCGTTCTCGGGATACTGATTTCCAGGATCATTCCGGTTCAATTCGTGTTCCTCAGAAACGGACTCATCATCTCCTCGACCGTTCCTCCCAACGCCATGCTCTCGGCCTGGACCGCGTTTCTCGAGGGGGACGTGCTGCTCACGCTCATCATACAGTCCTTTACCTTCATATACTACCTCATTCTCGTTCCGTTCGGTCTCAAGGCCCTCCTGCTCAGGGCCGCTCCGTTTTCAATCGTCATACTCGCCAGGAACCTGTTCCTCCTCATCGTCATTCCCTTCGGCCTCGCGGGCGGTTTGAAGTATTTCCTGCGCAGGCATTTGAAGGAGGACATCATGAGGCGTATCAGGCCGACGCTCTCCTCGATCTCCGGTATCATCGAGCTTTTCATCATTCTCATATCGATCGCGCTCAGAGCCGAGATACTGACGATGTATCCGGTAATCATCTGGTGGGGCGTCCTGTCCGCGTCCATATACTACGCCGCGGGTTTCATGATGGCCTGGATGATTACCGCGCTCTTCAAGCTGGACCGGGAGATCTCCGTCCCCCTCATCTACCAGAACGGATCGAAAAACCTCTCCATTGCCATGGTCATCGTTATAACCACGTTCGAGACCAGGGCCATACTCGGTGTGGCCGCCTGTGTGCTCGCGCAGTTTCCCATCTCGGCCCTCTTCTATACCATCTTTGTACGAAGGTACGAGTCCGGGAGATATGTAAAATATAATCGTGTCTGAATAATGATCCGCGGATTGTGATTTCCCCTCCCGCGAAGGCACCCGGCCCTTTTATTTGACATATAAAGTTATGCTGATTATGTTTTTTCAGATTTTGAAGAAACGGCCCGGGTGGATCCGGCCGGACGATTTCGGAGTACAGAGGGAAAATGGAAAAAAAGTACGACCCGGCGCGTGTGGAAAAGAAGTGGTATGAATTCTGGGAGAAGAACGGCTATTTCAGGGCGGAAGTCGACGAAGGGAAAGAACCCTTCACCATCGTTATCCCGCCACCGAACGTTACCGGCGTCCTCCACATGGGGCACGGTCTGAACAACACCATACAGGACATCATGGTACGCTGGAAGCGCATGCTGGGCTGCAACGCACTCTGGGTGCCCGGTACGGATCATGCGGGCATAGCCACACAGAACGTGGTGGAGAAGGCCCTCGGGCGGGAAGGAAAGAAGAGGCAGGACGTTGGACGCGAGCGGTTTATCGAGCTCGTCTGGGAGTGGAGAGAGGAATACGGTTCCAATATTATAAAACAGCTTAAAAGGCTCGGCGCGAGCTGTGACTGGGAGCGTGAGCGGTTTACCATGGACGAGGGGCTCTCCAGGGCGGTTCGCGAGGTATTCGTGCAGCTCTACAACGAGGGCCTCATCTACAGGGGGGAATACATCATAAACTGGTGTCCCCGCTGCCAGACTGCGCTCTCGGACGAAGAAGTGGAGCATGAGCCGCACAGCGGGTACCTCTACTACGTGCGCTATCCCTTCAAGGAAGGCGGCGGCGGTCTCGTGGTGGCTACGACGAGGCCGGAAACCATGCTCGGCGACACCGCGGTAGCCGTCCACCCGGAGGACCCCCGCTACCGGGACCATGTCGGGAAGACCGTAATACTTCCGCTTGTGGGAAGAGAAATCCCGGTTATAGCGGACCGGTACGTGCAGCGGGAGTTCGGGACAGGGGCGCTCAAGATCACCCCCGCGCATGATCCGAACGATTTCGAGGTTGGAAAGCGTCACGGGCTTCCGGTCATCAATGTTCTCAACGAGGACGCGACCGTAAATGAAAACGGTATTGCGGACTGCATCGGTATGGACCGGTACGAGTGCAGGGAGGTCATGGTCGACGAGCTCAAGTCTGGTGCGTATCTCGTTAAGCAGGAGCCGCACGAATCGGAGGTGGGCCACTGCTACCGCTGCCATACCGTTGTCGAGCCCTATGTCTCGAACCAGTGGTTCGTGCGCATGAAACCGCTCGCGCAGCCCGCCATAGAGGCGGTCGAGCAGGGGAAGGTCGTTTTCCATCCGTCCAGGTGGACAAAGGTCTACATGAACTGGATGAACGACATCAGGGACTGGTGTATCAGCAGGCAGATCTGGTGGGGACACCGGATACCGGTCTACTATTGCGACGCGTGCGGAGGGCAGTTCGCCTCGGTCGAGGAGCCCGAATCATGTCCCGAGTGCGGATCTTCGGTCATCCGCCAGGACGAGGACGTGCTCGACACCTGGTTCTCGTCGCAGCTCTGGCCCTTCTCCACGCTCGGATGGCCGGAGGAGACCGAGGACCTCGCCTACTACTACCCGACGAACCTTCTCGTGACGGACCCGGGAATACTCTTCTTCTGGGTCGCCCGGATGATCATGAGCGGCCTGAAATTCAGAAACGAGGTGCCGTTCAGGGACGTTTACATTCACGGCGTGGTGATGGACGATCAGGGGCGAAAGATGAGCAAGTCGCTCGGCAACGGGATCGACCCTATCGAGGTCGTGGAGAAATACGGTGCCGACGCCATGCGGTACACCATCGTGAACATAACGCCCGTCGGCCAGAACCTCCTCCTGTCCATGGACAAGTTCAACACGGGAGCCCGCTTCTCGAACAAGATATGGAACGCATCGCGCTACATATTAACGAATGTGGAGGGGCTGGAAATTCGCCGTCTCTCCGACGATGAGCTCGAGACCGAAGACAGGTGGATACTGACGCTCTACGAACGGACCGTGCGGAATGTGAACCGCTGTTTCGAGGAGTACCGGCTGAACGACGCGTCTTCCCTTATATACGAGTTTTTCTGGCATGTGTTCTGCGACTGGTATATCGAGTTCACGAAGGTCAGGCTCTATTCCGATGACGGTGAGAAGAAGGTACGCGCGGCGAGCATGCTCGTCTTTATGCTCGAGGGATGCATGCGCCTCCTCCATCCGATCATGCCCTTTATCACCGAGGAGATCTGGCAGCGGCTGCCCGTGGATCACGGGGAGAAGAGCATCATGTCCGCTCCCTATCCGGTAGCCGGAGAGCACGAGGAGAACGAGGAGAGCGTGCGGGAAATAGCGCTTCTGCAGTCCCTGGTGTATGCGATCAGGAACATAAGGGGCGAGATGAACGTGCCCCCGGAGCTCAGGGTGAAGGTGCTCGTCAGGGACCTCGACGGACGGATAGGCGGGATCGTGGATTCCAAGGAGACGACGATCAAATTCCTCGCCCACCTGGAGCACATCGAGTGCGGGGACCTGTCCAAGCCGCCAGGGTCCGCGTCCGCCGTGGGAGAAGGTTTCGAAGTCTATCTGCCCCTCGAGGGGGTCATCGATATCGATCTGGAGAAACAGAGGCTCGCCAGGGAAATGGAAAAGATCGACGCCGAGATAAACAAGAGCAGGACCAAGCTTCAAAACGAACAGTTCACCCGGAAGGCGCCGCCGCAGGTCGTGGAAAAGGAAAAGACGAGGCTCGCCTCCTTTGAGAGCAGCCGCGAGCGTGTAAAAAACCTACTCCTTTCGATCTCGGGTTAGGAACGCCGGAGGCGGGATCTTGATCATTATCGCAGTCGTTGTTTTAGCCGCTGCAGTCTATTTCGCGATCTATATTCACCGGAGAAAGCGCCAGGAAAAGCTTCCTGAGTATCTCAGGGGCAAGAAGTTCGACAGGTACGAGGACCTCATCACCTCCAGGGAGGTGTATGTGGCCTCCTTCAAGGACCCGGAGAAGAGAGCTTTCGTTCACGAAGCGTTTTTTGCAGAGGACGGGAGGACCTGTACCAGGGCGCTCATACGCAACGTTTACGGTTTCATGTACTACGGTGACGGTATACTCAGGATGGTTCCGAAGTCCATCAGCCTGAAGTTTCTCCAGGCCCTTAAAGAGGGAAAGAATCCATCCTTTCTGTTCAAGGAAAACGGCGAAGAAAAAGGAGAAGGAAACGGGGAGGACTGACTCTCCGCCCGTATCGGCCACTCTTCATGCCTATGGTATTATTCCGGTTACTACCCGCCCGTTTTTTAATCGTCCTCAATCTTTTATCCCTCAGTCCCCTCTTCCTGTTCGCCGAGGATCCGGGCGGTCCTTCGAAAGAAGCGTACGGGGATAAGAACGGTTCGGTTTCCCTGGATATCGAGTGCCACAGCGGGACCCCGCTCGTTCTGGAATTCGTGCTCCGGGACCCGCAGAACCTGGTCCGCCGTGTCCTCTTCGATTTCGACCGGGACGGAAACACAGACCTTGCTGTTGACAAAACGGTAAACGAAACGGTGTTCAGGGGCATACCGTACAGGGAGGCGGGCGTTTACAGGCCCCTCGTGAAACTCGAAACGGATTTCGGCGTATTCGAGCGGTCATTCGTCGTCGCGTTCGCCGATTTCGTCTGGGGACGGGACAATTACAGCTTCGCCAATGACGGGCAGTACGAGGATTACAACGATTTCGTATCGGAACGGCTCATCGAGTGGGCCGGAGAACGGTTCGAACCCCTTGACGGGGAAGAGGAGGTTCTGCTCCTCTCCTCGATGTATGATCTGTACAAGGGGAGCATAGGCCGATGCTACGGGTTCACCGGAGGGCAGATCTACTATCTAGACGATCCGGAACGCTTTCCCGAGGGATACGGGGACGTTTACGAGCTGAGCGAGCTCAACGAGACGGTCATACGGGCGATGGATTACGTGCAGAACGATATCGTATTCGCCAATTTCATCTCGGGAAGGATAAGGATGTCGGAAGGCATAGACCCGGAAACGCTCGCGAACGAGCTTGGAACGGTAAGGAGCGCGATCGACCGGGGCCGGCGAATCATCATCGGATACCTGAGCAAGAAGATGCACCACTCAATGGTGGTGTACGGGTATTTCGATAACGAGTATCGCTCCACGACCACGCTCCTCACCGCAAACAACTGGGAACGCGGGCAGGATTCGAACATCTTCAGCGAGGACGCCGAGAATATCGTGGTCGATTTCTCGGCCGATCATATCATGAAGTGGTATGATCTCACTAAGAAGAAGTACCGGTATCCGCTGTGCATCTTCACGGTGAACCTCGAGAAGAAGTATGATTTCGATCACGATATGTTCTCCGCCTTCCTCCGGGGAGTGAGAGAACGAGTGGCGCGCGAACGTAAAACGCTGCTTATTGTGGAGAAGACCGAGATTGCATACGTCACCGGAGAGGATGGAGAAAAGCGGGGTTATCAGAAACCGCGTTATTTCCAACAGCTGGACGAGATCGGGTTCAAGAAAGTCGATTATAATTTCGTGTTCAAGGTCCCGATGGAAGGGGCCTATACCCTCACCATCGGGAAACGCCGTTACAACAAGCTCGTGCGCAACCATAAGAAGGTCAATCTGTACGCTTTGGTGCCGGACGGTGACGGGGTCACGGCGCGGATATTCCGCGACCTGGACCTCGAGAACGGAAACCTTACCATAGAGATCACGGACGGCGCCCTCATCTTCCCGCCGGACCAGGCGGTTTCCCATTAACCGTTGTTTTTTCACCTGCCCCATGATATATTAAAGCGAATGCCGGGGTCGAGTTTCAAAGCTCGCCCTGTTACTTAAGATTTCTCCCGTGATCATTTCACCTGGAGAGATGTCCGAGAGGCCGAAGGAGCACGCTTGGAAAGCGTGTGTACCTTAACCGGGTACCGTGGGTTCGAATCCCACTCTCTCCGTACCATGTTCCTGAGGCCTGTACCTCGGTGCCCGTGATGATAACCGGGTACGGTTCAAAACACCGACGCCCAACCCCGCCAGGACCGGAAGGGAGCAACGGTAAGCGATCTGTGTTTGTGAATGCGGATACTCGGTTGGAGCGGGCGCCGAGATATAGGTTCTATCGTTTGGCGGAAGGCGGTTTAATATCCCCGAGTAGACCATGTCCTACATAGTATCAGCCCGAAAATACCGACCGCAGACCTTTGACGAGCTCGTCGGGCAGGAGCATATCGCGAATACCCTGAAGAACGCGATTACAAAGGAAAGGGTCGGCCACGCCTATCTCTTCGCGGGACCCAGAGGCATCGGCAAGACCTCCGCGGCACGGATATTCGCAAAGGCCCTCAACTGCGAGCACGGTCCCACGCCCGCACCGTGCGGAGCGTGTACCTTCTGCCGCGAGATACAGGAGGGCACCGCGCTCGATCTCGTCGAAATTGACGGCGCCTCGAACCGGCGTATTGATGAGGTCAGACAGATCCGCGAGAATGTACGCTTTGTTCCCTCCTCGTCGAGATACAAGATCTACATCATCGACGAGGTGCACATGCTCACCCATGAGGCCTTTAACGCCCTATTAAAAACGCTCGAGGAACCGCCCGATCACGTCGTTTTCCTCTTTGCCACAACTGAGATCAACAAGGTGCCGCAGACCATCCGTTCACGCTGTCAGCAGTTCATCTTCAAACGCATTCCCATTCCCCTCATCATCGACATGCTCGAGAGAATCGCGAAAGATATAGGAGTGAAGGCCGACGCACGGGCCCTCTTCTGGATGGCGCGATACGCCCAGGGGTCGATGCGGGACGCCGAATCCATACTCGATCAGATGGCGTCCTACGCGGAAGGGACTATAAAGGAGGAGGACGTTTTCTTTGTCCAGGGAAGGCCCGCCTACCAGTCCTTTCATCATTTCGCCCGGGCGATCGCGGATGAAGACACGAAGTCCTGCCTCTCCCTGTTCGACGCGCTCGTGCGCGACGGTACCGAGGTCCCGGTCGTTATAAGCGGCCTGATAGAGTACTTCCGCGACCTCTACGTACTCTCGGTCGACTCGGATGCCGAGGGGCTTATCGATCTTCCTCCAGACGACAGGACGGAACTCTCCGGCCTGCTTCCGCGGTTTACCAGTACGGATATCAGAAACATACTGGTGCTTTTGTCACGGGCATACACGGATACGAGGAATTGCGGGCTCGCCTACGAACTCTTCGAGGTTACGCTCATCAAGTGCGCGCATTTCAGGGATGCCGTCCATCCGTCAACGCTCGTCAGAAGAATGGAGGAACTGGGAAAGAAGCTCGGGGGAACGGGGAATTCGGCACGGGACCCTGCAGGGAGCCCTGCACGGGGCCCAGAACCGGGAGATGCGGCAGCCGATGAAACCGGGAGAATAATCGAGCACCTCACCGGGAAACGGAGGGCCATAGCCGAGTGTCTCATACAGGCGAAGAGCTGCGCTATGAACGGGGACAGCCTGAACGTTCGGTATGAACAGAAAGAGAGGATGTGCTACGACCGTGTGAGCGAACGCGGAACGCGCCGGTTCATAGAGGATGAGATGCGGAAATTATTGAACAGGGAGTTGCGCCTGGTGGTCTCCATTGATGAGGAGGTAAAAGAGGCCGGCGGGGATCTTTCAGAAGATACGGCGAAGGTGGTTGAAATATTCAAGGGAGATATAATTTCGAACAACAATTCCGGAGGTAAATAATGGCAATGAATATGAACTTCCTCAAGCAGGCTCAGCAGCTGCAGGAGAAGATCAAGAAGATACAGGAAGGGCTCGTCGACAAGACGGCGACAGGCAGTTCGGGCGGCGACATGGTGAAAGCCACGGTGAACGGAAAACACGAGCTCATCGGTCTCAGTATCGCGGCTGAGGTCGTGAACAAGGAGGAGATCGAGATGCTCGAGGACCTCGTGGTGGCAGCTGTGACCGATGCGATGCACCGGATAGACGAAGTCATAAAGGCTGAAATGGCCAGGGTCACGGGCGGTTTGAATATCCCGGGATTAGAGGTGCCCTTTTAAGTGCAGCAGAAGAATGCAATAAACCGGCTGATAGGCGAACTCTCCAGGCTTCCCGGTATCGGCCGCAAGACCGCGGAACGTCTCGCCTATTTCATAGTGAAGGAGAACGGCTCTTTCGCGGACGAACTGGCCCGTGCAATACGGGAGGTCAAGGAGCGCGTGGCGTTCTGTTCGGTGTGCGGGAACCTGACGGAAGAGGACCCCTGCGCGATCTGTTCCAATCCCGGCAGAAACGGAAAGACCATATGCGTCGTCGAGGAGCCCAAGGATGTGTGGGCCATTGAAAAAACCGGGACCTATTCCGGGCTCTACCACGTTCTCATGGGGTCGCTTTCACCGCTCGACGGAATAGGACCCGACAAGCTCCGTATTCGCGAGCTGCTCTCGAGGGTTACGGACGAGGTGGAGGAGATCATCATCGCCACGGACCCGAACGTGGAGGGCGATGCCACGGCCCTTTACCTCGCGCGGCTCCTGGGACCGCTCGGCGTCTTGGTTACGAGGATAGCGAGCGGCCTTCCGGTCGGCGGGGACCTCGAATATGCGGATGCGGTCACCCTCTCCAAGGCGATCGACGGACGCAGACCGCTTTCATGATACCGTGTATCGATTTTACAGGACGATGACGAGGAGCGAAAGCCGGATGAAGCTTCTGGCGCTGTACGGAAGTCCGAGAAAGGGCGGCAACAGTGACGACCTGCTCGATGGATTTCTGGAAGGCACGCGGGACTGCGGGATCGAGAGGATTTATCTCCGCGATCTTCACATAGCCCCCTGTTCGGAGTGTGCCGGGTGCTCGAAAACGGGCATGTGCGTGGTCAGGGATGATATGCAGTTACTTTACGATAAGCTTATCGAATATGAACGGGTCGTTATGAGCTTTCCCGTCTATTTTCTCGGCCCGCCCGCCCTTACAAAGGGCTTCATCGACAGGGGACAGGCGCTCTGGATAAGAAAATATGTGCTCGGAATCAAACCCGAGCGGGAGGGGATCGAACGGAAGGGATTCCTGCTCTCGGTCGGCGGATTCAAGGGGACGGACCGCATCTTCAGGTGCAACATCGCGGTGGTCAGGGCCTTTTACGCTACCTGCGGACTATCGCATGCCGGGGAGGTGGTGGAGAGCGGCATCGAGGGGCCGGGTGATGCGCGGAACAGCGCAGATCTCATGCGGAGGGCGCGTGAGGCGGGCGGACGTTTCTCCGCTCCGGATTAAGGCGGATTATACGATTATGGAGGGGTGCACCGCTCAACGGCTTCGATTTATATCTCGTTAATGATGTTGAGAGCGAATGCCGGGATGGATATTACTCGAATTCGAAGTAGCCCACCTGTTCCAGCTCGCTCGGAAGGTCGGTTTCATACTCACGGTACGTCTTGAGTATGTTCTCGTCGAATACCTTGAAGAAATCCCCGTTGGTAAGATTCAGGATATCCTCGTAGGTGATGTTCTTGAAGTAAAATCCCTTTCTGCTTCCCCGGGGAATGACCTCGGGCTTGTCGGTGACGAGGAAGCTTTCTCCGTTCGAGGATTCGTAGAGCTTCATGGATTTGCTGGAACCGATGAGTACCTCTTTTGTCCGGAGTGAGATCCTCAGGATGAGATTGTTGGTATAGAGAATCGAGTCGCTGACTACGAGCGTTATATGGTCCGGGCCGTATTCGGTTATAAAGGCGGCGAAAAGCTTGTTCAGCTTGAGACCGAAATTCGGTTTCTCTCCTGGAAACGACTGTTTGTTGAATTTCATCGTATTTCCGTGTTTAATCCGTATTTCTCTCCCCGCCGGTCTGGCCCCCGTCTGAGCTTCCGATTCGCGCAGATCATTAAGCTTCTTCCTGATATCACTCAGGTCGTCCGAAACGTCCTTGATCGTGGTGTTGAAATCAAGGAAAAGCGCATTCAGCCTCGTGGAGAGTTTTTCCGCCTCCTTCTGGGCTACAATCGCCTCTTTGAGGAGGTTGTAGACGTTGACCATCTCCTCCTGAGATAGATTATCGGCCAGTGAGAAGAGGGGGAAAATACTCTCCTTCATCCTCCTGTTGATACGATATTTCTTGAGGAGCTCTATGACCTTTTTCTGAAACTCGCTTTTCGTCATCCGTTACTTGACCTGTAAACATGCCGCTTATACCGATGTCGATTTATAATTATGACACGCATATTTTTGATAATCACTGTGTTCCGGTCTCCCTTCGTCCCTTCGTCCCTTCGGGAGTTTCCGTGATCACACCGATTCTATGTACATTAAATATACCATGAATACCCTTAAATTCAAAGTTCTATACCACACGGTTCTCCCGCGGTGCGGCCCCATGCACGGGGCCTTACAACCCGTATAGTGTCACGGCCGTTGGGATTTTGCAATAGTTTTCTATGTCTATCACGGCGGTTCGGCGTTCCCGGCGGAGCAAAAGGTTCTTTACTTTTAAAGAGCCCGCGGGGTATTATTTCCGAAATGCCATGGATACTCGGAGGACAGTGAGTATGAGTGACGTACAGTACAGGGAAGAAGCGGCTTCGTCGCTGAGGAAGGTCATTGCAAAGAGAATGGTGCAGAGCAAGCTCGAGAACCCCCATATCTATATGACCATTGAAGTCGAGATGGAGCGGGCCATGCAGTACAGGAAGAAGCTGAATGAGGGGCGTGAGCGCACGTTCAGCTTCAACGACATCATTGTCAAGGCATGCGCCGTTACACTGCAGAACCATCCGGAGTGCAACGCATCGTATGACGATGGAAAAATGCTCTATTTTGAAGAGATTAATATAGGTATTGCCGTGGCGGTCGAAGGCGGCCTGCTCGTTCCCACGGTGAGGAACTGCGAGTCGAAGAACCTCGAGCAGCTGCAGGAGGAATCGCTCATTCTCATCGAGAAGGCTCGAAACATGAAGCTCAGGCCGCGAGAGGGGATGGGCGGGACCTTTACCGTTTCAAACCTCGGCATGTTCGGAATAGAGCACTTTGCCGCGATTGTGAATCCCCCGCAGGCCCTCATACTCGCCGTGGGTGCGATCAAGGAAGTCCCGGTCGTGAAGGACGGCTCCATCCAGGCGGGTTATCGCATGAAAATGACGGTCTCATGCGACCACAAGGCGGTGGACGGCGCAACGGGCGCGCGGTTTCTTCAGGACCTCAAGAAGGTGCTGGAAGATCCCGAAGAAAACGGCGTAGCCTGATTTCCACCCCTGGATTCCACCGGTTCCATTCTTTTTAAACGGCTTCGGACGATTTACCCTTCCGGTATTTGAGTGGTGGTGTAATAAACAGTGTCGTGGTAGTATTGTAATACGGATGACGTTCCTTTCCAGGGGGAGTTTGTACCCCGTGAGAAAGGTAAAGAGGAGGAGGAACCATGGCGGATAAAATAAGGGTCGGGGTGGTCGGTCTCGGATTCGGAGCCGAGTTCGTACCTATTTACCAGAAGCATCCGTATTCCGAATGCTATGCCATATGCCGGCGCAACAGGAAGCATCTCGACGAGATAGGCGACCAGCTGGGCGTGGAACGGCGGTTCACCCGTTTCGAGGATCTCCTCGAGGTGGAGGAAATCGACGCAATTCACATCGTAACGGGTATTGCCGACCATGCCCCCATGTCAATCGCTTCACTCAAAGCGGGTAAGCACACGGCGTGCACCGTACCCATGGGATTCACCGCTGATGAGTGCATGGGTATCGCGGAGGCGCGGAAGGCGTCCGGCCGGGTGTATATGATGATGGAAACAGCCGTGTACACACGGGAGTTTCTCTACGTCCAGGAGCAGTATAATTCTGGAAATATCGGCGCGATACAGTTCATGCGCGGTTCGCATCAGCAGAACATGAGCCTTCCCGGATGGCCCGAGTACTGGTACGGATATCCGCCCATGCTGTACGCCACCCATGCGGTGAGTCCCCTTTTGAAACTTTCAGGCGGCGCGGCTGAATATGTGGTGTGTCACGGCTCAGGCAGGATACGGGAGGAGTACCGCGCCCGGTACAACTCTCCCTTTGCCGTTGAAACGGCCACCATGAAGCTCAGGGAGAGCAACCTGACAATAGAGGTAACGAGGTCGCTCTTCGATACGATCAGACAGTACAGGGAGAGTTTCGACGTTTACGGGACAAAGCTGTCCTACGAGTGGGAGCAGGTGGCGGGCGAGGGCATGGTACGTTTTTCAGGATTTGAGGATGCGGAGCGGGTGGATGTACCTGATTTTGCCGGTATACTTCCCAAGGAAATAGCCCCCTTTACCATGGGGGAGGTGGTCGACGAGGAATCCACCTCGTTCATACAGGGGTCCGGACACGGGGGGTCCCATCCCCATCTCGTTCATGAATTCCTGAGCGCCATCAGGGAAGGGCGAAAATCCGCGATCGATGCGGATACGGCGGCCAACTGGACCATGGCCGGAATAGCAGCCCATGAATCGGCGATGGCGGGCGGAAAGCGGATCGACATTCCCTTTACGGAGCTCTGAAACCGGACGTCCCGAGCATGAAAGTAGCGTTTATCCATCACCATATGCGGCGGGGAGGCGTTACCCGCGTAATTGAGGACCAGATCGCATCCGCCGCCGGCCTTGCCGGATTCAGGCCGCTCATCCTGACCGGGGAATCCCCTCCTCCGTCCGACGAGGATCTTCGCTTGCCCTTCAGGGTCGTTTCCTCTCTCAGGTATGACCGTGACAGGAGGGAAGGATGCGACCCGGAACGGATGGCCGATGATGTTCAGCGTTCGATCGGCTCGGTGTGGAAAGAGGGAGCGGACATACTGCACATACACAATCCGACGCTGGGCAAGAATAAAGAGTTCGTGCGTATGGTCCGGATTTTACGCTCCCGCGGTGAGCGGGTCCTGCTCCAGATTCATGATTTCGCGGAAGACGGCAGGCCCGACAACTATACGGCCGAAGAGTACCCCTCCGATTGCCACTACGCGGTTATCAATTCACGTGATTATAAAATACTGAGGGAAGCGGGTTTAAAGGATGAGGGGCTTCATCTCCTTCCGAACGCGGTCAGGCCTCTTCGGGCCCGGAATGGAAACAGGGATATCGTGCTTTACCCGGTAAGGGCGATACGGAGAAAGAACGTGGGAGAGGCGGTGCTTCTCTCGCTCTTCATACAAAAGGGCGATGCGGTCGGCCTGACCCTTGAGCCGACGGGTATGCTCGATGTACAGAGCTACGAGGAGTGGCGGAGTTTCGTTTCACGGTACGGCCTTCCGGTGCTCTTCGGGCTCGGCACGGATACGGACTTGTCCGTCATACTCGGCAGGTCCCGCTTCGTGATCACCACGAGTATCAAGGAGGGTTTCGGCCTCACCTTTTTGGAGCCGTGGACAGGGAAAAGACAGCTCTTCGGGCGGCTGCTTCCGGATGTATGCGGGGATTTTACCGACCGTGGAATCGTCTTCGATCAACTCTACACCGCGCTCCGTATTCCCCTCGATATGGTCGATTACAGCCTCTTCGAGATGAAGTGGCGCGCGTGCCATCGGCTTAAAGCGGAACGGTACGGCCTGGAGGTCCGCCGGGAAGAGGAGGACGGCTACCTGGACTCCATAAGAACGCGCGGCTGGGTCGATTTCGGTGCGCTGAGCGAGGACCTGCAGAGCGGGGTGATCGTCCGGTGTCTTAAGGAGCCGTCCGCGCGGAAGCGTCTTGAGGAATACAATCCCTTTCTCCCGGTTTCCGGAGATACGATGATCGATGAGGAACGGATCGAGCGGAACAGTACAATAATAGAAGACGCGTATTCGCTGGAGAAAAACGGGGCCCGGATGATGGGAATATACGGAAAAGTGCTTGAAGGGTCGCCCGTACACCGGATCGATAAATCCGTACTACTGAGGGCGTTCAACAAGCCCGAGCATAACCAGCTGCTTCTCTGTGAAAAATCCTATGCATAAGAATAAATTTATGTCCATAATCGAAAAATACGCGACTCCCATGCAGCCCCTCGCCACGGAACTGCGGAGCAGCGGTTCGCTCGGCCGCACGGTACGCGCGGTGTTTTTCGATATTTACGGCACGCTCTTCATCAGCGGCTCCGGTGATATCTCTACGGCACGCCGGGATTACGGAGCGGCCGCGCTCGCCCCCCTGCTCTCCGCGTACGGAATCCGCCGCGATCCCGGGAGTGTTCTCTCGTCCTATTTCAGCGTCATAGAGGAGATGCATGAAGTCGACCGCCTGAAAGGCATCGATTTCCCCGAGGTGAACATTGACGAGGTGTGGATGCGGGTGCTGGATCTCGGCCCGGGCCGCGTGAAACGGTTTGCACTCGAGTACGAGTGGACGGTAAACCCGGCTTGGCCCATGCCCGGACTCCGCGGTCTCTTCACGGACCTCGCGGCGGGAGACCTGCCTCTGGGTGTTATATCGAACGCCCAGTTCTACACACCCCTGCTCTTTTACTATTTCCTCGGGAAACCCGGGGATATCGGGATATGCCGGGACCTTTCGTTCTACTCCTTCGAGCAGGCCCGTGCGAAGCCGTCCTCCCTGTTCTTTGAAAGGGCCCGAAGGGCCTGTGCGGTGAGGGGGATAGACGCCGGCAACGTGCTCTACGTGGGAAACGACATGCTGAATGATATCGCGCCGGCTGCAGCGGCCGGTTTTCAAACCGCCCTGTTTGCGGGCGACGCACGGTCGCTGCGCCTCAGGAAGGAAGACGAACGGTGCGGGGGGGTGCGGCCCGATATTACGGTTTTAAAGCTTCCGGAAATAACCGAACATATTAATAGCGTAAAATAAAATGAAGCGCGTAAAATTTCGAAATCAAGACGTACCATACGGTTCTTTCCGTAAAGCATCAACGCTTAAAAGGCCGTATAAAAAAATAATTATCTTCTTTCGTGAATTCTGATAAAATATACCGGATTTTAATAGATAATGCCAAAAAGTACAGGGTGACGGGACTTAAGGGGATGAGGTGAAACCGATTATCGTCCGCGAGCGAATACGGGGGGGTTATGGCAGCGGCTAACCAGAAAAAGGGCAGGTACAACGGTTACAGGCAAATCAAGAATATCGGATTCGTTTCAACGCGCTTCGCGGGGACGGACGGTGTTTCGCTCGAAACGGAAAAGTGGGCCGCCGTGCTCAGGGGAATGGGGTACAGGAAGTTCTATTTTGCCGGGGTCAGCGACCGGGACCCGGCAAAGACCATGATCGTACCCGAGGCTTTCTTCGGCCACAAGAGCATACTGCAGATCAATGACCAGTGCTTCAAGGTGTACAGGAGGACTTCGGAGCTCACCGGTAAAATACACCGGCTCAGGCGGATGCTGAAGGACGCCCTCTACCGGTTTCTCGATAAGTTCGAGATACATCTCATCATAGCGGAAAATTGCCTCGCCATACCGATGAACATTCCGCTCGGGCTCGCGCTGACCGAGCTCATAGCGGAGACCGGGATTCCGACGATAGCGCATCATCACGATTTCTACTGGGAGCGGCCCCGTTTCTACGTCAACGCCGTGGCGGACATACTGAGCACGGCCTTTCCGCCCTCTCTTCATTCCATACAGCACGTGGTGATCCAGTCCGAAGCCGACCGCCAGCTGAGCTACAGAACGGGGCTTTCGCCCGTGGTTATCCCGAATGTACTCGATTTCAGTAAGGAGCCTCCGGGAATCAACCACTACAATGCGGATGTACGGAAGGCGTTCGGTATAGGAAAGGACGATTACTTTATACTGCAGCCCACCCGGGTCGTGGCCAGGAAGGGGATCGAGCACACCATAGAGGCCGTATCCAGGATAGGTGATCCGAGGGCGAAGCTCGTCATTACCCATTCCGTGGGAGACGAGGGTGATGCCTATGAGAAGCGTATCCTGAGTTATGCGGAGCACCTCGGGGTTTCCATCATATTAAAACCCGAAATCATCGGCGACCGGCGTGGGAGAAACGAGCGGGGAGAAAAGGTGTACACTCTCTGGGACATTTATCCGCACGCCGACCTCATCACCTATCCCTCCACCTACGAAGGATTCGGGAATGCCTTCATAGAGGCCATCTACTTCAAGAAGGCCATACTGGTAAACCGGTACTCGGCATACCTCACGGACATAAAGCCCCTCGGTTTCGAGGTCATCGAGATGGAGGGCTATGTAACGGACGAGGTGATAAGTAAAATTAAAGCGGTGCTCCGGGACGGGAATTCGCACAGGGAACGGGCGGAGAAGAACTACAGGCTCGCGGCAAAGTATTTTTCCTACGAAGTACTCAAGAGAAAGCTCAAGAGCCTCCTTATCAATTTCGAGGGAATCGTCGAATCCATGGATCCCAGGAGCGAATAGCCTCAGGCGGTCATTTTTCCTCGAGCCAGAGCACCTCGTACGGCTTCACCCCGATCTCCTCACCGAAACGCCTGCCGGTTATGATATCGCGCATCCCGGCTGCGGGCGGCTTGACGAAAACCTCACTGTTCGAGACATTGATGTACGATAGAATTTTATTCAGGCCGTCGGGTGAGGTCCGCAGAACCGCGAAGATCTCATTTGATATGTTCAGTACCTCCTGGCCTCCATACGGACTGAACGCGTCGCGGCTGCTCCTCGCCCGGGTGAGCTTTTTCAAACCGTCATAAACGAGTGAACGGAGAGAGCCGGGGTCCCGCAAGCCTTCTTCGACCTCCTGGACATCGAGCTTCTCCCTGTTGATCGACCTATTTGTTCCGGTTCTTTCCACCCCGTCAAGGTCGTTTCTCGAACCGATGAAGGAGTGGTAATAGAGGGCCGGTACTCCCCGGAGCGTCAGTGCGATACCCTGTGAAGCGATGAAACGGGATGCCTGCTGGCGGGTGTCCTCTTGTCCAGCGGGATCGGAGAGCAGGTCGAAGTAGGATATATTCAGCTCGTAAACGCTCTTCGTGCCGTCGGGATTGTTTTTCAGGCCCGTCAGCCCCCCGTGACGGACAGCGGCGTTCTCGAGGACCGAAATCTCCTCGGGTGGGAGGATGTTCTTTACGGGCATGAGCCCGACGCCGTCATGGGAAGCGGTAAAATTATAAAAGGCCGTGTTTCCCCCCGGGGTTTCGAGCTTCGCGGCCCATGACGTCAGGTAGGAGCCGTTTCCGGTTATGAGCGCGTGCGCCGCGAGCGGCGGCAGAGCGAAATTGTAGACCATATGCGCCTCGTCCCTGCCGGATCCGAAGTATGCGACGTTGTCCCTGTGCGGTACGTTCGTCTCCGTAATGATCTTGAGTTGCGGTGCGGCCGCATTCATGACGTTCCTGAAGAGCTTGATGACCTCATGGGTCCGTGGAAGGTGGAGGCACGAGGTACCGCTCGTCTTCCAGAGAAACGCGATGGCATCGAGACGTATGATAGATGCGCCCTTTGAAGCGTAGAAGAGGAGGACGTCGATGATGTAGAGGAGGACCTCGGGATTCTCGTAGTTCAGGTCCGCCTGGTCAACGCTGAAGGTGGTCCACAGGCCGACCTCTCCCTCGTCGGTATTATAGCGGGTAATAAGGGGAAGGGCCCTGGGCCTGAATACCGATGAGATATCGTATTCGGGACCGGGCTCTATGAAGAAGCCTTGGTACCTGGGATCCCCGGCGAGGAACCCCATAAACGGTTCGCTCTTGACGGATATATGGTTGATGACGGCGTCGAACATGAGCTTGAAGTCCTTTTCCAGGAACCCGATGTCGTCCCATGAGCCGAGCTTCGGGTCGACCTTCTTATAGTCTATTACCGAGAATCCGTCGTCCGAGGAGTAGGGAAAGAAGGGCAGAATATGAACGATGCTCACCATGTCGTGCAGATGGTCCTTGAGGAATCCGTGAAGTGTCCGGAGATGTGCCGTGCCCTCTTTCCGGAACGCGTCCCCGTAGGTGATGATCACGACGTCCTTTTCCGAGAGCCTCCCGGTTTGCTGCGTGAGCTCCGGCTCGTATCGTTCGATTATCCGTATAAGTTTTTCATACGTTGTTTTGCCCTTCCGCCCGCCGTACAGTTTATTGAGCCGTTCTTTCATACGGTCATAATCGGTACTTGACATTTCACCTTCCTTCCCGGCACCCTTAAAAAAGGGTGAATTGAGGGATTTTTTGTGTAATCTCCCTCTTTTACCTATTTCTTGAAACTCGATCGCCCCATTCGCCTCATTATACTGTATATAAGGTAAAAAGCGGTCCGATTTTTCAATTATTAATGAAGAAACGGGGCTGAAAGTGACCTTTATTCCGTACATAACCGTTCCCGGCGTGTATACGCGTCTGTCTATTTCTATTGATGAAAGTGTAAATATATGTTATTAAATTAATATCGGGATAGGGGCTAAGATGGCGGAATTATACAAGAAAGAGAGTCCGAACGAGGTACAGGAGGCCCTTACCCGTGACCTCGACAAGCCCTCGTACATAAAGGAATGGATAGAGCGGAACACCTTCCATCACTCGCGGTTCAAGGATGTCGAAAGCCTCATTGAAAAAAAGAATGAGCTCGGATTGAGCATAAGCCTCTGTTTTCCGACGCTGAACGAGGAAAAGACCGTCGGAAAAGAGATCGAGCTCATGCGGCGCGAGCTCGCGGAGAAGCACCCGCTCCTCGACGAGATAGCGGTCATCGATTCGGGATCAACGGACAGGACCGAGGAGGTCGCAAGGAGCGCGGGTGCGGATTTCTACTACTCATCGGATATCCTCCCTCAGCACAGGGTGTACAGGGGAAAGGGTGAGAACCTCTGGAAGAGCCTCTATGTGCTCAAGGGAGACATTATATGCTGGATTGACGCGGATATCACGAATATACATCCTCGTTTCGTCTATGGCCTTGTCGGACCGCTTCTTCTCTATCCGCACCTCTCATACGTAAAGGCCTTTTACAAACGCCCGATTCAGATACACGGAGAGATTCACTACACGGGCGGGGGAAGGGTTACGGAACTGGTGGTCAGGCCTTTCTTCAATCTTCTCTTCCCCGAGCTTACGGGTTTCGCCCAGCCGCTCTCCGGTGAATACGCCGGGCGGAGGGACCTGCTCGAGAAGCTGCCCTTCTTTACCGGGTACGGAGTTGAAACGGGCCATCTCATCGATATCAACCGGCTCTATAGTCTCGATATCATGGGCCAGTGCGATCTCGACGTTCGCATACACAAGAACCAGAGTATCGAATCACTCCGGTCCATGTCCTACCGGATTCTGAAGATACTTCTCCAGAGGGCGGACGACATGGGGAGGATAGAGATATTTCAGGACATCACCGATTCCCTCCAGGTTTTGACGGGCGTGAGGGACGTCTATTCCATAGAAAAGATGAAAGTATGGGGTATCGAGCGCCCGCCCATGATCAAGATACCCGAGTACAGGGCGCAACGGCGCATGCTGGAACAGACGGAAACGGATGCGGGAGGAGACACGCCCGATCCGCTTCCCTACACGGCGTCACTTATGTTTCATAAAGATCTCGTTATTCCGAGGCTCAGGGGCGTAAAGCGGGAAGAAATCATCAGGGAGATCATACAGACGGGGAAGGGACGGATGCTCAACCCTGAAAAAGCGGAAGCGGAGCTCATGCAGACCGGAATTATCGTGCATACCCCCATCGGAAGGAACATCGCCCTGTTTCACGCATTCGGGGATTTCGTGGATGATATTGTGCCCATTATCGGGCTTTCGCCTGACGGCGTGGAAATGAGTCCGGGCAGCGATCGGTTTTACATCGCGTTCGCGTTTCTCGCGCCCGAGTATCTCGGTGAGATCTATGATCGAATTGTCGATTCGCTGTCAAAGATATTCGCCCGTATGGAGCATTTCGAATGGCTTCTCAAGTGTACGACACCGGATGAGATCATCGCTTTCCTCAGCTATCTCGAGGCCAAGAACAAGATCGTCAAGATGCTCAACATAGGCAGTGAAGAGGTCTACCTCTGACGGACCGGGTCGGACACCAAACCACCTACTCAGTTGCATCTTCCTGAAATTCAAGAGCCATTTGCAGCTCTTCAGGCGTGATCATATTAAGGTTGATGAGAATGTCACCGAGCCTCTGTCCGGAGGATTTCTGTATCTCCAGCGCTTCGTTCAGCTCATCTATGGTTATCATACCCGATTCCATCAAGACCTGTCCCAGAAGATGAGACACGGCTCCCTCCTTTCATACCGGGCTCCGGACGAAACCCGGCTTCCGCATATCCCTTTATTATATGCGTCCGGACGGGCATGTAAACAGAATTATTCATGCGATTACGGACGCTTCCCTCTCAGCGTTTATACCCGAATTTCCTCAATAAATCGATTCTCGCTTTTCTATCGTCTTCTTTTTCAACACCCCTGGGAGCAGAACCGTCTACCACGCCGATGATTCCCCTTCCGCCCCCGGTTTCAGCCACGATGATCTCGAGGGGATTCGCGGTCGCACAGAATATACCGACCACCTCGCGGACGTTTCGAACCGCCGGCAGCACCTGGATGGGGAACCCTTCTTTCATGAAAAGAACGAATATATGGCCCGCGCCGATATTCAGCGCGGTGTCCACCGCGTGCCGGATGAGCTCCTCATCGTTGCCGTCTTTTCGAACGAGACAGACTCCCGAAGCCTCGTTGAATGCCAGTCCGAATTGTATTGAAGGAGCGGTATTGATAACGGCTTCGTATATATCCTCCACGGTTTTAATGAAATGCGATTGTCCGATAATGACGTTCGCACCCTCCGGAATTTCAACCGATACGGATTTCAGTTCCATTGCAAACTCCGCTTTTTTTTCAGTGTACCATGAAACCCGGGAAATGAAAATGAATCTCTTTTAATGGACATAGCGGATGTACGGGATATATTTGGAGAAGCGGTGCGGACCGGCAGGCCCGTTCTCAGGAGAATCCGGCACGGGGGAGAGTCGTGGAAATCAAGATCGGTGTAACGGGCGGAGGAACCGGGGGGCATATCTATCCGATTATTGCGGTCCTGGACGAGCTGCGGAGAAGGGGGTTCGGTGCATTTTTCTGGATCGGGAAGAAAGGCGGACCTGAGGAAGCACGCTCCGGGGAGCTCTCCATTCCCTTTCATCCCGTCAGAACGGGAAAGCTGAGGCGGTATTTTTCGCTGAAGAATTTTTCCGATTTCTTCAACGTCATCATCGGGGTCGTCCAATCCTTCATCATTCTTCGCAGAGAGAGGCCCTCGCTGCTCTTCTCAAAAGGGGGGTTCGTCGCCGTTCCGCCCGTTCTTGCGGCCACTTTCCTCCGAATACCGGTAATCACGCACGAGAGCGATATCGATCCCGGACTTGCAAACCGCATTATCGCACGGTTTGCGGAAGCGGTGTGTGTTTCGTTTCCGCAGACGGCGGAGCGCCTGGGAAACGTAAAAACCGTGTATACGGGAAATCCCGTGCGCAAGCTCATTCTGGAGGGAGATGCGCTGCGCGGGAGGAGTTTTATCGGGGTGCAGCCCGGTCAGCCGGTGGTTACCGTACTCGGGGGGAGTCTCGGCGCCGAATCGCTGAACAGCGCGGTTCGGGAAATGGTGTCGCGCCGCGATCTTCCCTTCTTCATCGTGCATCAGTGCGGGGACGGCGGGCGGCAGCCTTACGGGCGACAGCCTTACGGGCGGCAGCCTTGCGGGCGGCAGTACCGGTGTTTTCCCTTTATCGGCGCGGAGATCGGGGATGTCCTCGCTGCTTCCGATATCGTCGTAAGCAGGGCGGGTGCCGGTGCTCTCTTTGAAATAGCGTGTGCGGGAAAACCTGCAATCCTCGTTCCTCTTCCCCGTTCCAAGAGCAGGGGCGAGCAGGTGCGCAACGCCGCCTTTTTTAAGGAAAACGGCGGTGCGGTCGTCATGCAGGATGACGACCTGTGCGGAGAATCACTCTTCGAGGCCGTTACCCGGCTGCTTTCGGACGAAAAGACTCTCCGTTCCATGGGGTGCAGCGCTTCCCGGCTCGCAGAGAGAAACGGCGCCGCAGGAATCGCGGATCTGGTACAGGAAACGCTGAAACTTCATCCGCTTCGAAAGAGATGGAGATAAAAAAGCGGCCGGACATGATGTTTTACAAACAATTTCTGTTTTTCAGGACAATTATTAGTATATTGTAAAAAAATACTCGCCGAGGAGGAGGAAATGAGTTCAGTTTCACAACTACTTGGAGATGAAGCTAAAAACCTACTCGAACACAAGTGCATGGTATCGAAGGATTTACTGCACCTTCCGGGACCGGATTTCATAGAGCGTGTTATGGTCCACACGGACAGGTCGGCCAATGTACTGAGAAATATGCAGACCGTATTCAGCCACGGTCGTCTGGCAGGAACCGGGTATCTCTCTATACTGCCCGTTGACCAGGGTATCGAACATTCGGCCGGCAGCGCATTCGCACCGAATCCGATCTATTTTGATCCTGAAAACATCGTAAAGCTCGCGGTTGAGGGGGGATGCAATGCGGTCGCCTCGACACTGGGGGTGCTCGGTTCAGTGGCGCGGAAATACGCGTTTAAGATTCCGTTTATCGTGAAGATCAATCACAACGAGCTTCTGACCTATCCGAACAAGTTCGACCAGGTTCTCTTCGCGAGCGTGGACCAGGCATTCAACATGGGTGCTGTTGCCGTCGGCGCCACGGTCTACTTCGGCTCCGAGGAATCGAGCAGGCAGATCGTCGAGATCACCGAGGCGTTCGAGTATGCGCACAGTCTCGGAATGTTTACCGTTCTCTGGGCCTATTTGAGAAACAATGCTTTCAAGCACGAGGGGACGGATTATCACCTCGCTTCCGATCTTTCGAACCAGGCGAACCATCTCGGCGCCACCATCGAGGCCGATATCGTCAAGCAGAAACAGGCGGAGTGCAACGGGGGATTCAATGCCCTCAAGTTCGGCAAGACCCATAAGCTTATCTATTCCGATCTCACGTCCGACCATCCCATAGACCTGACACGTTACCAGGTCATGGGCTGTTATATGGGCAGGGCAGGTATGATCAATTCAGGCGGCGCTTCCGGAGAAAACGACTTCGCACAGGCGGTTCGGACGGCAGTTATCAACAAACGTGCCGGCGGCACGGGACTCATCTCAGGCAGGAAGGCTTTCCAGCGTCCCATGGAGGAGGGTGTCAAGCTCCTCAATACCATACAGGACGTGTATCTCGATAAAACGGTCACGGTTGCCTGAGCTTATCCGCATGAAGACGGCCGGCGATCCATGACCGCCGGCCGGTTTGACCGCGGGGACCTTCCATCTCGTCATTCATACCACACAGGTTGAAATTCACTGGACGCCATTCGCGCCCGCAGCCGCGCCCGCGAACGGGGCTGAATGATCGAGGCGTCATTACGGGTATAACGGTGAATGGGGTGGCGAATTCAAGCGGCCGATTATAACCGGTTCAGCCTGGGAGTAATCTCCTTCCCCATGACATAGGCGTTTTCGTGCTCCTGCGCGTAGTAATTCTCTATGAAGCCGATAATGGAAAAGGACCGGGACTGGTAGAAGGAGAGTGCTCTCATGTTCGAGGGACGAACTTCGAGGTAGCAGTATCCGGCTTTCTTCGACAGCGCATCATTCATGAGCATATTCATGAGCATGGTGCCGAAACCCCTGTGCTGAAAGCCGGGGTTGATGGCGATGCTGATGAGGTGGATGATTCTCGGATAGGTTTTTTGTATATGAAGAAAATTCGAGCTGTTTTTCAGGAGATGATAGCCGCCGTACCCGATGAGATCGCGATCTCTCAGCGTAATGATATAATTGTTCATATCCGAGAGTATCAGCCTGAAGAACTCCTCGGTCCAGGGGCGCTTGAAAACCGCCCTCTCGATGCGCATGACATCATCGAGGTCTCTCTCATTCATTTCCCGGCATATGAGGCAGCGGTCCATGAGGTTTCCTACTTCTCCAGGTACCCTGCAAGCACGTCGAGTTCACCCGGTTTGACGATGTGAAGCGTGTTCTCATGCATTGAAAGGAGGCCTGACTCGATGAGGCGTTTTAACTGGGTTTCGACCTCCTCCGCGGTCGATGAGGTCTGTTCCGCGATGTGCCTGACGGACTCACCGTAGAGGACGGTGTCCCTTTCTCCGGTTTTTGTTGATTTCCTGAAATCATTGAGAGCGCTGATAACGAGAGACTTGATGTCCCGTTTCGCGAGGTCGCGTATCTGGTTGTCCGCCTTTTCGAGGCGCAGACAGAGCTTTTCGATGATGTTCATCGCAATATTCGTGTTCTTGCTTATCATGCTCGTGAAACCCTGGCGGTTGAACATCAGGAGCTCGCATGTGTCTATCGCGGATGCGGTAGCCGTTCTCGGCGTCTGGGTAATGATGGCCATCTCACCGAAGAAGTCGCCCTTATTCAGAATCATGAGGATTTTCTCGATCTGGCCGACGCGTTTTGTTATCTTTACCCGGCCTTTCTGTATGATGCACATCGTTTCTCCCGGCTCACCTTCCTTGAATATGATCCGTCCCGGTTCAACAACCTGTCCGTATTTTTGAAAGAGCATGTCCCTGTCCATGTTCAGACTCCGTTTTCGAACGTGCGGTGGATGTCCCTGATATCCGTTACCTGCATTATACTGCTCCCGTGCGCCGGTGTTCAATAAGTTTGTTGATTTTTACCGGTGCGGATACTACCATACCGGATATGAGGCTGTTCGCGCTCGGGTTCATTTTCCTGTTTTCCTGTGCGTCCGTTTACGGCTGGACGGACGAGAGCTGCAGGAACGCTCTGGGACACGGTGAAACGACGGGGACCGTCCTCCCGGTGCAGCCCCTTGTCCGATTTTACAGGGATCGTATCTCCGTTCATGACGGGGGAAGGTGTATGTTTTATCCCACCTGCTCCGAATTTTTTTCCGAAGCCGCCCGTATGCACGGTCTTTTCTGGGCGGTGCTCATGACCGCGGACCGGATGCTTTACAGGGAGAACGCCCGGTCGACCGTACACTACGAGGAGGACCCGGGAACCGGAAGATACCGGGATCCCGTCAATCATAATTTTATCTTCAGACCGGTTGATTACTGCAGATGATACTCCGGAAGACAACTGCCCTCGCGCTCCTCTGCTTCCTCGTCCGGATAACGGCGTTGGGCCAGACCGACCCGTCATTCGCCCTCATTCTCTTCCGGTCCGGGAGGTTTGAAGCCGCTGCGGTCGAATTCGAACGTTTCGTTTATGTGAACCCGGACCACGGGTTCGCCGACCGCGCGCGGTATTACGGCGCGATGGCCGATGTACAATCGGGGAGATACAGGGAGGCGGTTTCCGGGCTCATGAAGCTCGAGACGCTTCTTTATGAAAGCGGTAATGATAAAGATTTACGGAGGATGTCCCTCTTTCAGATCGCAAACATCTTTTTCAGACAGAAGCATACGAATGATTTTCTCCTGGCCCGCGATCGTTTTTTCGCCGAATACCCCGAGCCCGGCCCCGTTCTCGGAGGATATATGGATGCGATGCGGACCGCTCTGCTCATAGAAGAATTCGACTGGGAGGGTGCTCTGCAGTTCATTGAAGACGCGCGGATGAATGACGGTTTCGTGCCGGAACTGGAGGTGCTGCTCATCCGGGCGTCGGAGACGAGTCAAAAACATCCGGCCGTTGCGGGGATCCTCTCGGTCGTCCCGGGAATGGGTCATATCTATGCGGGCAGGACCATGGACGGGATTCGGAGTTTTTTCATAAACGGCGGACTGGCCGGAGCGGCGGTTCTCTCGGTCGTACTCGGTATTCCCGTACTCGCGGCGCTCTTCATCGTGATCGGAGTGACGGCTTACGGGGCGAATATATACGGCGGCGTGAACGCGGCCCTGCAGCGCAACGCGGTTACCGCCGTCGAGATGCGAAACGCCATGCTCGATCTCATCCCCGCACCCCCGCTCGACGTCATAGGGGACCGAAGGGGATCCGCCGTCCAATGATAGGCCACGATGTCCTGACATACAGTGCCGCGCGTACATGCGGTCTTCGAGCACGGGTGCGCATCACGGATTTTACTAATAAAAACGCCGATACCGAGCCGCTCAATCCGGATTACGTTCCACAGATGAGAGAGGGCGGAAGACCGACCGTCGACTCCCGGAACGAACAGTACGATGAGAACGAGTATTACGGCGACTACGTGCGTTATAGCGCCCCGACGGGAGGCGAGGTTGATGCGCTGGAGGTCCTGGCGCTCTACTCGGCCGAGCCCGACTGGGGAATGGACTCAGGGTTATCCCTCTCGGCTTTTCAGGGGCTGACCGGAGGAAGCCAGGGATACAGGCACCTGGATTTCCATCTGTTTTCGATTAAAGCGGGATGTGTCGCGGAGCGGGCCCGCTACTATCACGGAGCGGCACAGCGGGTTAAAAGGGAAGGAGACGATTACTGGACCCTTCGGTTTGCGGCACGGGCCCTTCATTACATGGAGGACTGCTTGACTCCGGTTCATCAGAAGCCCTTTACGGAGGGATTTTTTTTGAGGAATCTCCCGTACCCCGGAACCCTGCAGACGGTCGTATCGAATTATCACCTGAACTACGAGCGTATGGTCGGCTGGGCTCTCTGGCACGGAGAGCAGCGGTTTATCGGGGCGATCGAGGAGGCGAAGCCGCTGGTCATTAATGATCTGGTCCGTGATCTGCGCCGGCAGTCCCTGAAGGCGCGCCGCCTCTTCTATCCCCTGTTCGGGGAGCTCGAGAAGATATGGCCCTCAGCTGAGTGCAGGCGGCTCTTCAAGATCGGTGCGGCCGAGGCCGCGGGTCTTGCGCTGTCCGAGCCCCTGGCCGGTCTTACCTGTTCCTGGCTTTCCCTCTCATCCGGTTTCGTAAAGGGGTATGTCGAGAAATACGTAATGCCTTCTTTCCGGGAAAAAGTGTGAACCTTGTAACGCTGTCCTTTTCAGATGATCCGGCGCTCGAAACGGCCCGGCATATATCGTCCATGAAAACCGAAAGAACGGTCGTGGTGGTGCCGACGCAGCGGTTCAAGACATTCCTCGGTTCCCGCCTCCTTTCAGAGCTGGGCGAGCGGGAAGCGTACGCACCCGCTCTTATGACCATGGAAACGCTCGTCCGGTCCCTATCCGCTTCAACCGGCCGAAAGCCCGCCGCCGGAATGGAAAAACTGTCCATGCTTCTGCGCGCGTGCAGAAAAATGGAAGGGCTCGATGTCCTTTTCCCGCATGACGCGCTGAACGCGTATTCCACGTTTGCAGGTATCGGTTTCGGCCTGCTCGGAGCATTCAGAGAGATCGCGGGGGAGGAGTGCGAGCTGACGGAAAAGAGGTCCGTTCGCGGAGGAAGTGCCGTACGGGAGTACATTGCGCTCCTGTCCCGGCTTTACGTCCGCTACATGGACGAACAGGTGAATGCATCGGTCTATGATATGGACCTGCAGCTCTCCCGCATAGACGGCGGTCTTATCGACCGGTTTTTCAAATCCTGGGAGTCGGTCGTGCTCGTCTCCCCCGGTTCTCTCACACGCTTCGAGAAGCGGATTTTCGACCGGTTAGAGGAGAGACTGACGGTCATCTACCAGGACACGGCCGGATATGATTTTTCGCCGGTCATGACCTTCCGGGCCGGCACCGCGCCCGTAACGGGCGGCGGTCCGGTAACGGATTTCGCGGAAACGGGTTCCCGGGCCGAGCAGCTCGCATTCATCCTTTCCCTGATCATGGAAGAGATGGACGCCGGTACCCCTCCCCATGAAATAGCGGTTGTCAACCTCGATTCGGATTTCAGCTCCATGCTCCGCGAATCGCTCGCGGATCACGGCGTGATGGTGAACTATTCCGGAGGATTGAGGGTCGCGGGAGCCCCACTCTTCCGTTTTTTTTCATGCATGGACCGTTTTTTCAAATCCCGGTACGACACGGCGCCCTTTCTGCAGATACTGAACGACGATATTTTCCTCCAGCTCGCGGACACGGGCGAATCCGGGATTATAAGGGCTCTCATCGAGAAGGACCGGGTCTTCAGGTTCCCTTCGATCGAATCGAAATACATACGCGCGCTCGGAGAGGGCGCCCGAGTTTTCAAGGAGATGCTGACGCTGTACGGTTCGAAGACCATGGGGGACTTCGTCAGGGGACTCGAGCTGTTCCTCTTCCGCTTCAAGGAAAGAAGGCCCTACGCTTTTCACAAGGTGCGGGACCTTCTCATAGAAACGGCGATCGAGCTGGAAGATCTGCAGGAGGAGATGGGCCAGAAGCCCTGGGAGATGTGGCTTTCGTCCGCGGCTGCGACCCGATACCCGCTCCTCGGAGATTACACAGAGGGTGTTCAGATACTGGGACTGCTCGAGACCCGGGGGATCGGGTTCAGGCGGGTGATCGTCCCCTCGTTCAACGAGGGGTTTTTCCCGGTTCGAAGCGGGACTGACTTTCTCCCACCGGCGGTAAGGCGGGAGCTCGGACTTGCGGGCCCCGCCCAGCGCGAGGAACTCGAGTTCTATTACCTGAAGCGTCTCGCGGACGGGTCGCGGAGAACGAGCTTTCTGACGATCGATGATCCCGAGGGAGGTGACGGAACACGGAGCAGGTTTTTTTACGCCCTCGGCGATGTGAAAAGGATTTCGCGGAGGGAATACACACTGCCGGTCCCGGCCTCGGAGCCCGGGGGCCCGCCTGAACCCCCGGATCCCCCGCGAATGAAGAGGGAAATCACGGATTTTTCCAGAATGGACGTAAAGCGTATAAAGGAGTGCGAGACCCGGTATTACATCAGAAGAGTGCTCGGAATACGGGAGCCGTCCGGACTCGACCGAACCATAGAGCTGCGTGCAGTGGGGCAAATCGTGCATGACGTGCTGTCGGCCTTTTACCGGGACGTTTGGACGGAAGATGCTTCGGGGGATGATCTGCGGGAAAATCTGCTGCGGATACTGGACTCCCGCTTCCCGAAGGGCTTTTTCTTCACCCGCGAGGAGGGGCTGACGCGGAGGTTCGTGCGGAACAGGCTGATCGGCCTGCTCGACAGGGACAAGGTGCGTTTCTCGGGGGGGTACCGGATATGCCGGGATTTCATTGAAAAGCCTTTCTCCTGTACCCTCGGCCGGTATACCCTGAGCGGAAGAATAGACAGGATTGATCGGACGCCCGACGGGGGACATGCCGTCATAGACTACAAGACGGGCTCGCTGCCCGGGAAGAAGGACCACACCGGTCAGAAGGACTTCCGGAGTATCCAGCTCGGTTTCTACGGGCTGCTCTTTCAGCGGAGCTTTCCCGGCCTCCGGCTGGAACAGCTCTGCTACTACGACTTTAACGGGTCCCGATACGTCGATATTGTCGGTTCCGACATGATTGAAGCCTATATGGGTGAGTTCGAAGGACATCTTTTGGACATCCTGGACGATTTCAATGCCAGGGAGACGCTCTCCCTGGCGGACGATCCCGAAACATGCAGATATTGCCCTTATCATGACATATGCAGGATACTCGAACCATGACGGACTGGGGAATATACGGACCGGACCGCTCACTCGCGCTCAGCTCGTCCGCGGGAAGCGGCAAGACCCACGCACTGACGACGCGCCTCATCTCCCTGCTCCTGAACGGGGCCCGTCCGGGCGAGATCCTCGCCATCACCTTTACCAAGCGGGCGGCGAACGAGATACGGCAGCGGCTCTTCGATAGAATTACAGCGCTTGAGAAAAGGGACGATGACGAAATACGCATGTTTTCCCCGATCACGTCCATGGAGCCCGATGTCCTTGTGGAAAGGGCCGGGGAGATTAAACGCCTGCTCATTCGCCGTTTTTCCTTCATTCATATTTCCACCATACATGCCTTCTTCGGGCGCATCGTACGCGCATTCCCGGGAAAAACAGGATTGATGGACTGTACCGTGCTCGAGGAGGGCGGCGGCAGGGATGTGCTCCTGCGGGACGCAATGGAAAACTTTTTCGAGGACCTGGAGCGGGACGGGCGGTTTTTTGAACGGGTTGTTCATTTCATGGAACACTACAAGGAGCGAAAACTGGACGCTGCCGGAACACTGGCTGATATATACGGCACCCTGCGCAGCGTCTCGGACAGCGTGGTTCTGAACCCGGAGACATTTTCATATGACGGGGATTTCAGGGAGGCCGACCGCCGCCTCAGGTCTGAAGCGATGAGAAAAAAGGCAGCCGGGCTGGAGGGGATGCTCGAGAAATCAGAAAACGTCTCTATTGCAAAATTCAGAGAAACGGTTCGCGAGTTCGTTGAGACGGGCAGGCCGTCCATCCTTGTCGAAGCGCGGCAGTTCGCTGATTTCGGAGAAAAAGGCCTGAAGAATTACCTGCAAAAGTTTTACAGGGATCTCCCGGCCGTGGATGCGGACCGGTTCATGGATCTCTTCGTTGAGATCAGGTCGGCCCTTGAGAATTATCAGACGGCTGCAATGCGCTCCTCCATGGAGCTGTGGAATGAAATATACACCCGCATCGAACGCCACTACAGTCTCCTGAAAAAACGGATGCATGCGGTCGACTTTCACGATATGGAGCGGACGGCCTGCAGTCTCATAAAGGAGATGGAATCGCTCGATACGCTTTTCTTCAGGCTCGGGGGAACCATCACTCATGTGCTCATCGATGAGTTTCAGGACACCTCGGTTCTGCAGTGGGAGGGGCTCAGACCCATTGCGGTCTCCTGCCTCGGGTCGGGCGGTACCGTGTTTTATGTGGGCGACAGGAAACAGTCCATCTACCGCTGGCGCGGCGGCGAGCCCGGTCTTTTCAATGCGGTGAGAAGGGAGCTCGGAATCGGCGAGGCGAGGCTTCCCCATTCATACAGGCAGAACGGGATTCTCCTCGCGTTCGTGAACGAGGTCTTCGAGTCAATCGGGAATAACCTCGGCCCGGGTTACGTGTATAACCCGCAATCACTGCCCGCGGACGCCGCCGGGAAAGCAAAAAGGGGATACGTCTTCCTGGAAGGTACCGAATCCAGGGATGCAAGCCTCGACGCGCTCGCCTCCCGTGTAGAGGAGATGGGGAGAAGCGGCGTTGGGTACGAGGACATGGCCGTTCTCTGCAGGACGAATGCGGAGATAGCGATGGTCGAGCATGTCCTTCGAGCGAAGGGAATCCCGTTGAGCACCGCGGGCAGAATGGAGCTCCTGAAAGATTACGCGGTGTCCGATGTGGTGAACCTGCTCAGGTTCATTATCGAGCCGAACGAACTTTACCTCACGGCCCTCCTGAGGAGCCCGCTTTATCGCAGGAGCACACGCTGGAGCGGGATAGAAAAAGCCCTGGGTGGGAACGGTAACGGAGGGGGGAGGCTGCGGAGGCTGAACGACCTCCTTAAATCGGGACCGGAGAGGGAATACGTAATCGATGCGGAGGAGATACTTAAAGCGGCACGCTATGAAACACCGGGAGGCGTCGTCAGAAGGCTTTTCGGACTGCTGGATGTTTTTCATCATTACCCGGGAAGCACGGAGGCCCTGCTTCAGTTCTACGACCTGGCTCACGGTTTCCCTGCACCGCTCGATCCGGGCGGGGCGGCGACGCTCGGAGATTTCATCGACTATCTCGACCGGGAGAAGGAATCCATATTACTGAAGGCCTCCGCTCCCTCGGGCGTTACCGTGCAGACCATACACAGTTCCAAGGGGATCGAATACCACACCGTGTTCGTCCCTTTCCTCTCGCAACCGGTCAAACCGCAAATGAGAGGCTCGCTCATATTCTCCACGGACGATGAGGGCCGTGTTGACGGGTGGTTCATCAGAAAAAACCGGTACCTGGAATACTACACCGACCGTGAAGCGGCGGAACGGATGGTGGAGGACTACAACCTGAAATACCGCATCGACGAGGTGAACGCGCTCTACGTGGCAATGACGAGGGCGCGTGAAAACCTCGTACTGCTGCCCTCCGGATCGAGGGGAGAGAACATCGGCGACCTGCTCATGGATGCGTGTTCGCCCGCCCGCGGCCGCGGAGAGCTTCTCCGGATTGAGAGGGGAGCGCCCGTAAAGAGCGGGAAGAAGGAGGAGCGTGTTCACTCCTCGTACCGTTATGTGAAAAGGGGGAAAGAGGTTCCCGTACGTACCGGGAAGGAACAAGAGGCCGGGCCGGTAAAGGACACCGGGCCGGAAGTGCGGAAACGCAGGGCGGGCCTGCTTCGCGGTCTTCTTTTTCACCGTGTTATGCAGAACGCGGAAACCATTCCCCTGAGCAAGGGGGAACTGGATTCCGCGCTTCTCTACGCCGCGGGAATGGAGATGGCGGGATACACTGCACGGGAGCTGGACGAAGCCATGGCGGAAGCGCGGTCCATCCTTCTTGACGTCATGGGCGACGAGCGGCTCCGGATGTATTTCGGAGGGAACACCTCGGCGGAGTTCGGGCTTGTCTCGAAACAGTACGAGAACCTCATCGGCAGGATCGACAGGATTTCATGGGGAGAACGGGTGAACGTCGTCGATTTCAAGACCGACCGGATCAAAGATCCCGGGGATCTGGCACGGCATGTAAAAACCTATACAAAGCAGATAGTGTCGTACTGCACCGCGATTGCCGGCATTTCAGGTCTGCCGGTCAGGGGATCGCTCTATTTCACGGACGCTTCCTATGACGATCGGTTCGTCTGCGTATACGGTGAAAAATGAAATATCCTCCTTTTCCTGCCATCGGGGATGGATGTAATACCTCATGAATTAAGGGCGGTTTAAGGGAAATATATTAATTATTTATCATCACCCGGTCCCCCCTCTCATTCGGCGGTAACCCGCCTCATTCAAGGGCAAGCTCACTTGAGGGTAAACTTTATGCGGGTGATCCAGTGGCGATGGAGAAGCTTTTTAAGAAAATGCCCTGATTCACTCAGGGCATCTGGTATATGGAAATTTTAAAATAACGGCACTTTGGGATTAAGAGAGGAATTCCTCGACCGTCTTGGCGATCTGCGGGGACTGCAGCCCGTACAGCCCGAGCAGCTCTTCATACGGCCCGTTGCTCGCGTACTGATCGTCCACGCCGATCGACTTGACAGGCACCGGGCACCGGGCGCAGAGCACTTCGGCAACGGCGCTTCCGAGACCGCCCGCGAGGTAATGCTCCTCGACCGTTACGATTCTGCCGGTTTCCTCAGCGGACTGAACGATGAGATCGGCGTCCAAGGGCTTGATGGTATGCATGTTGATGAGCCGCGCCGAAATACCCACTTTCTTTAAAAGGGCCGCCGCTTCATAAGCTTTTGAGAAGACCGTTCCCGTTCCGATGATGGTTACATCCACCCCTTCAATGACCGTTACGCCACTGCCTATGGTAAAGTCATAGTTCTCGTCCATGATGACGGGCATCGCGGGGCTTCCTATCTTAATGTAAACCGGCCCCACATGCTCCGCGGCCGCGTGTACCGCTTTTACGATGTCCACCGGGTCCGAGGGGTTTATCACGGTTACGCCCGGAATGGTCCTTATTATGGCTATATCGTCGAGAGACTGATGGGTGGCTCCGAGGTCCGAGTAGGTGAGACCGCCGCAGCGTCCCACGATCTTGACGTTCTGCCGCATGTAGCCGAGGTCGTTCCTGAACATCTCGAAAGGACGAGCGGTAACGAACGGGGCGATCGCGGCGACAAAGGGTATCTTTCCCGTTGTGGCCAGGCCGGAGGCGAACCCGACAATGCCCTGCTCCATAATGCCGAACTCGATGTGGCGCTCGGGAAAACGCTCCCTGAAGGGTGACATGCCCGAGCCCTTTGAGCTGTCCGCCGATATGGCCACGATTTTGTCGTATTTTTCACCCGCGGAAACGAGCGCCTGGCCGAATGTTTTTCGAGGATCCTTTTTCTCGCCCATTCTCATACCCCTTCCCCGATTTTTCCCATGTCTTTCTCCGCAATGGAGAGCTCTTCATCCGTCGCCTTCCAGTAATGATACTCGGCCTTGTCCTCCGCAAAGGAGAGCCCCTTGGACTTGACGGTGTTCGCGATTATTACCGACGGTTTTCCCTTTTCGAACGGAATATCGGACCCGTTCCGGACGATCTGGTCCATGTCGTGGCCGTCGATCTCCCGAACCACCCATCTGAAGGCTTCCCATCGTTTGACGAGGGGTTCGTAGGACATGACCTTTACGGTCGGTCCGCTTATCTGGAGCCTGTTCCTGTCGACAAACACGAGGAGATTATCGAGCCCGTGATGGCTCGCCGCCGCCGCCGCTTCCCAATTGGACCCCTCGGCGAGCTCGCCGTCTCCCATGATGACGTAGACCTTCGAATCCTTTGAATCCATCTTGAGCCCCATGGCCATACCGCCCGCTATCGAAAGCCCGTGGCCGAGGGCACCCGTATTGGTTTCCACTCCCGGTATCTTGTGCATGTCCGGGTGGCCCGGGAGCTTCGAGCCCAGGGACCCGTAGGTATCCAGTATCGACTTGTCGAAGAAACCCTTTTCCGCGAGTACCGCGTAGAGTGCCAGGCACTTGTGCCCCGCCGAGAGCACGAAACGATCGCGTTCCGGCCACCCGGGATCGCTCGGATTTGTTCGCATGATATGAAAGTAGAGCGCGGCGATGATGTCCGCGGAGGAGAGCGCACCACCCACATGGCCGGCCCTGCTCGCCTTTATCATCCGCAGCACGTTGTTCCGTACTCTCCGGGCGGCGTCTTCAAGAGCGGCCCTCTCGTCACCGTTCAATGTGTGCATTTATATGCTCCCTCAGGTATGATGCTCTTTTGCATATTCGTATACCCGCTGAATCTTGGGCTCCGATCGTCCGCCCGGCGTATAATCCGACGCCATCCAGACCTGGACGAGCGTCTTCGCGAGCTGAACCCCCGTAACCTGCGAGCCCAGTGTCATGATGTTCACGTTATTGCTCTTTCTCGACCGTTCCGTGGAATACGCATCTGAGCACAGAGCCGCGTAAGCGCCCGGTACCTTGTTGGCGGCCACGCACATGCCGATTCCGGTCCCGCATATGAGTATTCCTCTGTCATGTTTTCCTTCAGCGACCGCTTCCGCAACTTTGAAGGCCACGTTTGCGTAGATGGGATCGTCACTACCGTAATCCTCATGCTCGTAACCGAGGTCCTCCAGGTGTTTTTTAATGACCTCTTTCAGATCGGCGGCATTGGGATCGCAGCCTATTGCGACCTTTTTCATGGCAGCCTCCTGTTTATGTTAATTTATTAACGAATTCCCATTGATTTGACCCGTCAAAAATAAGAAAGAACAGTGTGTACGTCAACCGAATAACCGGTGAAAGGAGAGTCCGGAGGGCTGTTATTTAACGTGTTCTCAATCCATGGGTCAGGTATTAACCCCTTACATGTGCCTCGGGCCCGGTGACGGAGATTACGGGCCTCAGGCTCAGGTGTAAAGTGATTCGATTTCAGCGCTGTATGCACCCATGATGAGGTTCCTCTTCATCTTGAGCGTCTGCGTCAGCTCTTTTCCGACCTCGAACTCCTTCGGGAGTAGCTTGAACGAGGAAACGGACTCGACCTGCCGGAACCCGTTACGCTCACAGATGAGCTCCCTGATCTCCTTCTTGAAGAGGTTTTTCACCTCATCTTGTTCGAAGAGATCCTCGGGTGCCGTATAGGAAATATTCCGGTCATGCGCGAAATCCTCGAGATTTTCACGGTGCGGGATGATGAGCGCGCCGAGGGTTTTCTTGTCCTGGCCCACGATCATGACCTGGCTGATGTATTTGCTCTCCGAGAGTTTCTGCTCGATCGGAAGGGGCTCGATATTCTCACCTCCGGACAGAACGATGGTGTCCTTTGCCCTCCCCGTTATCTGCAGCTCTCCCGCAATGGTGAGCCTTCCGATATCGCCCGTGTTGAGCCAGCCGTCATTATCGAGGACCCGTGCCGTGGCTTCCGGGTTCTTGTAGTAGCCCTTCATGACGAGTTCGCCCTTCACCATGATGATTCCCTTCTCCCCGGCCGGAAGGGTCTTCCCCTGCTCGTCCACGATCTTGACCTCGACCTCCTGCAGGAGGGGGCCTACGGTATAGGGGACGGGCCTTTCAAAGGTTCTGGCGGCTACGATGGGGGATGTTTCAGTCAGGCCGTATCCCTCGAGGACTCGGAGGTTTATACCTGCGAAGAAATCGTCGATGTGGCTCTGCAGGGCCCCGCCTCCGCTGATCCCCGCGATGAGCCGGCCTCCCGTTTTTTCACGGATCTTCCCGTACACGAGCTTGTCCCCGACCTTGGTAAGGGGCTTCAGCAGGGCAACGGCAAGCGTTGATGTGATTTTTTCCACGAAACGCTCGGACATACGCGGCTGTCTGAACCTCGGCATGAGGTCATTCATCCGCATCTTATTTTTATGATACCGGATCCCGGCCTTCACGAAGGTGTGGAATATCCTGCGCTTGACTGCGCTGTCCTTGCTGATCTTGTAGAGTATGGCGTTGTAGAGCGATTCCCATATTCTCGGAACGCTGATGATGTACTGGGGTTTCTCGGTTTCAAAATCTTTAAGAAGCACCTGTGCCGTGGGCTTGGAATATGCGTTGGACGCGCCCACATGGAGCAGAATGTACTCGCAGGTCCTTTCGAAGGAGTGCCAGGCGGGCAGAATGGAGAGGAAACGGTCGCCCGTGGTGATCGGGATGCTCTTCGGGCCCTGGACCACGTTGTGCATGATATTGCCGTGGCTCAGCATGACGCCCTTGGGATCGCCCGTGGTGCCGGATGTGTAGATGATAGTGGCGAGATCGTCCCTCGATACGGACGCCGACGCCTCCTCAAAACGCCGGTCGCCGCGTTCGAGCAGGGACGTGCCGCGTTTGATGAGGTCATCCATGGTGAGCACCTGGATGTACTTGTAGTCCCCGGCATTGACGGGTTCCTCGGTGGATACGAGGATGAGGGTTTTCAGTCCCGGGAGGTTTTCGGCGATCGCGTAGATCTTGTCGAGCTGGTTTTTGTCTTCCACGAACGTGATACTCACCTCGGCGTGCTCGAGGATGAACTGCAGCTCCTTTACGGTCGTATCGCTGCCCCTGGGCACATCGCATGCACCCGTACCCAGCACGGCGAGATCGCACATGATCCACTCGAAACGGTTGTCCGATATGAGGCCGATGCGGTCTCCCCTGCCGACTCCGATATCGATGAGACCAGTCCCGAGCTTTTCAATGATTGTTTTGAGCTCACGGTAGGAAATAGGTTTGAAAATCTCGCCCTCGCGAATCTTCAGTGCGGGAAGGTCCGCGAATTTACGGGCGCTTTCCGTAATCATTTCATTCAAGGTGCTCGGCATGGGGACCTCCTTTTGATAAAGAACATTATTGTATTATATTAGGGTCGCGTCAACACCTAATTTAACACGCTTTCTTCCCGCAACGGGGATTTTTGAACGGGACCGGTCGTGAAACGAGAGGAAATACACGGGGTCGTGGCGGAGCTCGGGTGGATCAGCGGCCGCAGGTTTCAGAAGGCCTTTCAATTCGATCCCTCTACCCTCATTTTACGGGTTCACGGCGGACGTCTTCTCTGCTCGGTACGCAGGAACGCCGGGGCTTTCCACCTCCTCTTCGAGGCCGTGGACGGGGCGTACCTCTACGATTCACCGTTTTGCGGATCGATCAACAGACATATGGGCGGAAGCAGGATCGCCGACGCCATGCTCCTTGAAAAGGGTGTGGCGGTCCTGTTCGAGCGCGGGGAACGTTTCATCGTGGATGCAAACCGGAACAACCTCGTGCTTCTGGACCCGTCCGGGAAGACGGTTTCCTCTCTTCGCGGGAGAGGCGCGGACCCGGAATCCGGGCCCGATTACGGAAAAGGGATCCCGTACAGCCGGACCTCAATGGAGAGCCTGGAGGTAAACCGGGGATTGTCGGAAAGGTTTTTTACGGAACAGCATGAAAAGCTCAAGCGGTCCGTAAGCAGGGTCATCCGGGGCGAGCTGAGGAAGGCCGACCGGCTCGTCGGCAAGCTGGAAGAAGAGAAAGAGGAGCTCGACCGGCGCGGGGAGTATAAGAGCAAGGGAGAGCTTCTGAAGTATAATCTTTCATCCGTGCCGAAAGGGCGGCGCAGCGTTCGACTGAGGGATTATTCGGGAAGCGAAATGGATGTGGAGCTCGATCCGGCCCTGGACGCGCGTGCGAACATGGAACGTTATTTCATGCTCTACCGGAAGCTGGGAAGGAAAACGGGGAAGCTCTCCTCCCGGCTCGAAGAGGTGCGTGACAAGCGGCTTCTTCTGGAAGGACTCGCAGGGAAGATCTCCTCCATCGATCTGTCGATATCTTCACCGCCTGAAAAGATTTTTCGCGTGCTTTCCGGGTTCGGCGCGGACGAGGCTTTGCTCACACGCGTGCGAAGGAGCATACTTCCGCGGCAGGAAAGGAAAACCGGCCCGGCGGAGCGCTCGCCCTTTCACACGGTTACCGCCAGATCCGGAAAAACCATACTCGTGGGAAGAAGCGCGCGGGACAACGATTTCCTCACGGTAAGCCACGCACGGGGAAACGACCTCTGGTTCCACGTCGAGGAAGGCGCGGGAAGCCACGTGGTTCTCCGCTATGAAAAGAACGGCGAGTTCCTCGAGCAGGATATCGAGGACGCGTCCCTGCTCGCCCTTCATTTCAGCAGGTATCGGAAAAGCGGGGCGGCCGTGGTTTACACGAGGTGTAAATACGTGTACAAACCCAGGAGGGCCGGGCCGGGGCGTGTGATCTATCATAACAACAGGATGGTGGAGGTCAGGCCCGACGAGACGCTTGTCCGCCTGCTGCTCGACTCAAAGCCCCCGGAGCGCGGGCGGTAAAATCCTTGACGTGTTCCATCCTCGATTGGTACTTTTTTCTGATTCCCGGTTTTTCCTGGAGTATTCGATGAAAAAGATCGTTCTTGCGTTTTCCGGCGGTCTCGACACCTCTTTTTGCGCCGTTTATCTGGCCGCCGACCTCGGATACGAGGTCATATCCGTTACGGTCGATACGGGCGGTTTTTCCGGAGATGAGCTGAAACGTATCGAAAAACGGGCGAAGAGCCTGCGTGTCTCCCGCCATATAACCATTGATGCGAGAACGCGCGTTTATGACGATTTCATCTCCTATATCATCAGGGGCAATTCGCTGCGCGGCAATACCTATCCCCTCTCGGTCGGTGCGGAACGGGTGGCCCAGGCCATCGAGGTGGGTAAAGTGGCCGTGGAGGAGGACGCCGACGCGGTTGCGCACGGATCCACCGGAGCAGGCAACGATCAGATACGGTTCGACGTTGCACTGCGCGTGCTGCTTCCCGATAAAGATATACTGGCGCCCATACGAACCCTCGGGTGGAGCCGTGATCGTGAGGCTTCCTGGCTCAAGGAGCGGGGCGTGGAAGTGGACCTTTCTGTCAGGGATTACTCAATCAACGAGGGGTTGTGGGGAACCACGATCGGCGGCAAGGAGACGCACGATTCCTGGCAATACCCCCCTGACCATGTTTTCAAGAAAACGAAGAACATCAACGATACGCCCCGGGAGCCGCGTGAGATCGTCATCGGGTTCGAAAAGGGTCTTCCCGTGACACTCGACGGAAAGAAATACGCCGGCATCGATCTCGTGGAAACACTCAACCGGGTCGCGGGCGAGTACGGTATCGGGAGGGGCGTGCACATCGGAGACACCATACTCGGTATCAAGGGAAGGATCGTATTCGAAGCACCCGCTCCCTTCATTCTCATTGGAGCGCACCGGGAGCTCGAAAAGCTCGTGCTCTCGGCAAAACAGCGCTTCTGGAAGGATCATCTCGGCCAGGTGTACGGCGACCTGCTGCACGAAGGGCTCTACTTCGATCCCGTAATGCGTGATATGGAGGCGTTCATCGAATCCTCGCAGGCCGCGGTTACGGGTGAAGCGAGGGTCCGTCTCCAGGGGGGCGGCTATCTCGTGGTCGGCGTGAGGAGCGGGAACTCCCTCATGCGGACCGATCTCGCGACCTACGGTGAAACCCAGAACCTCTGGGACCATCGGGACGCCGAGGGGTTCAGCAGGATATACGGGATTCCCTCCATGCTCCACAGTATCGTCAGGGACAGATCTCCGAAGACGAGATAGGGACCGTCCCCCGGTTCCCTTTCCTGTGGAAAAATGTATTGTTTTTCTTCCTGAAATACATTTCCTTTAAGGGAATCGCCGGCCCCCTCTATTTTATCAAGGGGGCGGTCTTTCAATGGATTTTACGGGTCACGAACGTATGAAGATAAGGATCGACAAGAGGGCGTCAGTCACCATAAATATCCAACTCGGGCGGGAGGTCTCCTGCGAGCCGACCTGTGCTTCGGGGACGCCCGAGCGTGGGCTGGTATGCGTTGTAAAAGCGCTCGAAGAGAAGCGCGTATACGACAGAATAGAGCTCGTGTCCGGGAGGATGGCGAAAATATCGAAGGGCGACGTCATTGCAGGCGCGCTCGGGCAGAGACGCGCGCTTCAGGGATTTGCCGGGATCATACCGGATTCGATCCGTGAAGGGGACGTACTGCATGTCCTGAATATCGGAGGAGTGCTGGGAAGGGCCGTTTCCTTCAACCGCGAATTCGGGCCGCCCCTTCGTGTGGAGTATCTGGGAACGGTTGTGGACGGAGGGAAGCCCGTCAATATCAGGGACAATGCTCTGCCCACGGTCGCGGCCCTCGCGGATGCGCCGCGGGCGGGTGTCGTGGTGGTCTCGGGCACATCGATGAACTGCGGAAAGACCGCGGTCGCTTCCAAGATCACGCAGGAGCTGACGTGGAGGGGATGCAGGGTCTGCTCGGCAAAGGTATCGGGCATCGCCGCGCTGAAGGACATACTGAACATGCAGGACCACGGAGCGGTTGAATCGCTCTCCTTCCTGGATTTCGGGTATCCGTCAACGGTGGATACGAAAGACGTACCCCTCATTGCCAGAGGGGCGATCACGGCGCTGTCGGAATCGGAACCCGACGTGCTCATTATCGAACTCGGAGACGGGGTCCTGGGGGATTACGGTGTCGCGGAGTTTTTCCGCGAGAAAGAGCTCAGAGAAATAATCGGCTGCAATATCGTGTGCGCGCTCGATCCCGTGGGGGCGCGGGGTATGGTCAATTTCATGGAACACGAGGGGCTGCCCGTACACCTCGTGTCGGGTCCGGTCACGGACAATATCGTAGGAACCGATTTCATCGAACGTCTTAATCTCAGGGCCTTGAACAGCGTTTATCAGCAGGAGGAGCTCGGCGATTACGTCTGGTCCGTTTTAAACGGGTAGGGGGATTGGTGGGATGAGAAAGATTAACGTCGGAATTATAGGCGGCGCGGGCTACGGGGGCTCTGAGCTCATCAAGCTCCTTCTCTTTCACCCGAAGGTCAATCTCGTGTTTGTGACCTCGAGAAGGCACGGGGGCAGGAGGGTGAGTGAGGTCAACCGGTTTCTCACTGAATCGACGGACCTGCGTTTCGTGGAACCGGATATCTCCGCCTTTCCCGGAGATACGGACCTGGTGTTTTTCGCTACCCCGCACGGTGTTTCCATGACCATGGTGCCCGCCCTTCTGAAGGCTCTGCCGGACGTCAGGATAATCGATCTGAGCGGGGATTTCAGGCTCAGAGATCCCCATATGTGGAGCCGGTTCTACAAGAAGGAGCATGCGGCCCCGGACCTGCTCGGCACCTTTGCTTACGGCCTCTCGGAGCTCAACAGAGAGGCGGTTGGCGGAGCACGGTATATAGCGAACCCGGGCTGTTTCGCTACGAGCGTTCTGTTCGCCATCTACCCGCTCTTCAGCATGAATGCGGTGATTCGCGACGTGAGTATCGTATCGGTGACCGGCTCCTCGGGCTCGGGAGAGCTGCCGAAGGATGTGACCCATCACCCGGTCAGGGCCGTAAATTTCAAATCATACAAGATACTGGAGCATCAGCATCTCCCGGAGATCAAACAGTTCCTGAACGATTCCTTCGCGTCCGGGGATTACGAGCTGGGCATGGTTCCCCAGTCCGGACCGTTTGTGCGGGGTATATACACCACCGCCGTGCTGTATAACGAAGCGCTGAGCGGGGACGGTCTCGAGCGGGGCCTTCACGAGCTCTATGCGCGGGAGCGTTTTATCAGGATCGTGGAGGGATCGCCCGAAATCGCGCATGTCCGGGGTACGAACTATGTGGAGGTGTCATGCTGCTGCAGGGGCGGGTTCGCGGTATCGATGAGCGCAATCGATAACCTCGTCCGCGGCGCTTCCGGGCAGGCCGTACAGAACATGAACATTATGTACGGCTTCGACGAAGCGGAGGGACTCGGATTTCCGGGTATGCGTCCTTAAGAGAACGGAAGCGGTATTTCAAATATCGGTGAGGATGAGATGAGATGAATCGTAAGTTCGAAGATATTAAGGAGCAGGAGGACAAGTATCAGCTCAATACCTATGCGAAACTGCCGATCGCGATAGAGCACGGGGAGGGCGTTTACGTATACGGCTCGGACGGCAGAAAATACCTCGACCTCTACGGGGGACACGCGGTCGCCCTCATCGGGCACTGTCACCCTTCGGTGGTGGGTGCCGTCAGGGAGCAGGTCGGACGGCTCGTCTTCTATTCGAATGTGGTATATTCATCCGTGCGGGCATCGGTGTCGGAAGCGATTGTTGAAGCCGCCCCTGAAGGGATCGACAGGGTCTACTTCTGCAATTCCGGCGCGGAGTCGAACGAAACGGCAATGAAGATAGCCCGGAAATTCACGGGGAAGAGCAGAGTCGTGGCAATGCAGGCCGGTTTTCACGGAAGAACCACGGGAGCGCTCAGCGCCACGGCACTCGGTTCCTACAGGAGCCAGTTTTTCCCCCTGCTGGAAGGGTATGATTTCGCCGAGTTCGGCTCCTTCGAGGACATAGCCGCGAAGATCGGGGACGACACCGCCGCGGTCATACTGGAGCCGATTCAATCCATGGCGGGAGTCGAAATGGCCGATGACGACTATTACAGAAAGCTCCGCGGGCTGTGCACGGAACGGGGTGTGCTCCTCATCTTTGATGAGGTGCAGACCGGGTTTGGACGGACCGGAAGCTGGTTCTTCGGAGACGCAATCGGGGTTGTTCCGGACATCATCACCCTTGCCAAGGGAATCGGGGGCGGTATCCCGGTGGGGGCGGTCCTCATACGGGATTTCGTATCGGAAACCATAAAACCGGGCGAGCACGGATCCACCTTCGGAGGAGGGCCCGTGGCCTCTGTCGCGGTGGAAGCGACGATTCGGGCCATACGGGAAGAGGGACTCGTGGAAAATGCCCGTGAGGTCGGCCTGCACATAGCGAAAGGTCTTGCTGAACTGGATTGTGTCGTCCGCGTTCGGGGCCGGGGGCTCCTCCTGGGCGTGGAATTACGGGACGAGGCGAAGAAGCTCAGGGACTATCTGCTTGAGCGCGGGATTATAACGGGAACTTCGTCAAACGGGAACGTTTTGAGACTGCTTGCGCCGATAATACTCAAAAAAGAGGAGGCGGACGTTTTCATAGAGGCGCTTGGGGCGTATTGAGACTCCGGAGCCTCCGGTGAATTCCGGGTTTTTCCATTAAAAACAGGGAAGAAAAATGAAACACTTTATTACACTGACGGATTACGACAGGAAATCGATCGACCGGCTCCTCGATACTGCGGCGAATATGAAGAGGGGAAAAGCCCGTTCGGGACTGCAGGGTAGAAACCTTATCCTCCTCTTCTTCAATCCCTCCCTTCGGACGCGGACCTCTTTCGAGTTCGCCATGCAGCAGCTCGGGGGAAACGTGGTGACACTCAACGCGGGTGAGGACACCTGGAAGCTCGAGACGGAGGAGGGTGTCGTAATGGACGGCGGCTGTGCCGAGCACATCCGTGACGCCGCGGGCGTACTCGGGAGGTATGGTGATGCGATCGGTATAAGGGCGTTTGCGAAGGGTGAAAATTGGGAAGTCGACAGGCTCGATTCCGTGATTGGATCCTTCGTAAAATACGCGGGTGTTCCGGTCATCAATATGGAATCGTCGCTCTACCATCCGAACCAGGCGCTCGGGGACCTGCTTACCATAAGGGAGCGCTGCGGCGGGCTGGACGGCCTGCCCGTGACCCTGACATGGGCGCCCCATCCCAACCCCCTTCCCATGGCGGTGCCGAATTCGTTTCTTCTGGGCTGCGCCCTCTGCGGCATGAACATACGCTTCGTGAGGCCGGAGGGCTACGACCTGGACGCGGATATCATTGAAAGGGCCCGTTCGCTGTGCCGGGAGGCGGGAGGATCCCTGCGCGTAACCGACTCCCCGGAGGAGGGATACGAGGGGTCGAGGGTTGTGTACGCGAAGAGCTGGGGAAGTCTCGATTACTATGGAAACCGGGAGCGGGAACGCGAGCACAGGCGGGGACTGAAAAACTGGATCGTGGACGAGAAGAAGATGGCCCTGACGGACCGGGCCTTTTTCATGCACTGCCTGCCCGTCAGGCGGAACGTCGTGGTGACCGACGGCGTGATTGACAGCGGACGGTCCATCATTTATGATGAGGCTGAAAACCGCCTTCACGTACAGAAAGCGGTGCTCGATTTTCTGCTCGGCCGGTAGCCCGGCACACGGGTGCCGGATTGAGCCGAGGTAGAGGATATGGAGAACACAGGCATACTGAAACAGGCCCTGCCCTATATAAGGCGGTACAAGAACAGGACCTTCGTCATAAAGCTCGGCGGCGAGCTCGCCCGGAATACCGAAGTTCTGGACGATATCGCACAGGACGTTTCCCTCCTCTACCAGATCGGTATTCGGGTCGTTCTGATTCACGGGGGCGGACCGCAGGCAACCGAGCTCTCGAAAAAGCTCGGAATCGCGCCCAGGATCGTCGAAGGGAGACGCGTAACCGACGAGGAGACGCTGGAAGTCGCCAAGATGGTTTTCGCGGGCAAGATCAACCATGAGATTCTTACCCTGCTGAGGAAGCACGGCGCCCGGTCGGTCGGGCTCTCAGGTATAGACGGCAACGTGGTCGTCGCGAAGCGCCGGGAAACGGTGGAATACGTGAACAGGAAAACCGGTGAGGTCGACAACATCGATTTCGGCCATGTGGGGGACGTGGTCAGCATAGATACGGGACTGCTCGAGGTGCTTCTGGAAAAGGACTATATACCCGTCATCGCGTCGCTCGCAGACGACGGGAATGGACATATTCTGAATGTGAATGCGGACACGGTGGCATCGCGCGTGGCGGTGGCGATCGGGGCTTACAAGTATATAACCATGACGAACGTAGACGGCATATTGCGGGATGTCGATGATCCGGGGAGCAGGATATCCTTTCTTGCGCCCGGGGAGGCGAAGTCTCTCATCGAATCCGGAGTCATAAGCGGCGGTATGGTGCCGAAGATACGGGAGTGCATCCACGCCGTGGAAAACGGGGTCACACGGGTTCACGTACTGAACGGCGGACGGAAATCGTCCCTGCTCGAGGAGGTGTTCACCCGCAGTGGGAACGGGACCATGATTATGAGCGACGACGAGGTCGAGGAATACACGCGGAATGGTGTATAATGGAGGTTAAAGGGGGATGCGGTGGCTCTCAGGGACGGACGGCTTAAAAAGGGTGTGAGCGGCCCGTTCGCGAAACTCAACCCGTCTATTTCCTTCGACAGGAAGCTCTACCGTGAGGACATACGCGGTTCCAGGGCGTGGGCGAGGGCTCTCAATACGGCGGGGTTTCTGGATAAGGACGAGCTCGCAAAGATCGAGAACGGTTTGACGGAAATCGAGGAGGAGATCGAATCCGGTAAATTCCGTTTCAGCGATGCCGATGAAGACATACATATGAACGTGGAACGGAGGCTTCAGGAGAAGATCGGGAAACCGGCACTGAAGCTCCACACCGGAAGGAGCAGGAACGAGCAGGTCGTGCTCGATGAAAGGCTCTATCTTATTGCACGGACGGATGAATTACGCGAAGTTTTGGAAACCCTGCTCCGCACGCTCGCCGGAAAGGCCAAGCTCCATCTCTCGACCATTATTCCGGCCTACACCCACTTGAGGCACGCGCAGCCCGTGAGTCTCGCACATCTGTTTCTCGCGTACTGCGGGGCGCTGCAGCGGGGGAAGAGCAGGATCGGGGATTTTGAAAAAAGACTCAAAGTCCTTCCACTGGGCTCCGGAGCGGTCGCGGGATCGTCGATCCCCATAGACCGCGGGATACTCCTCCGGGAGCTTCCCTTTGATACGCTTTCATCGAACTCCATTGACGCGATTGCAACGCGTGATTTTATCGCCGAGTTCGAGTTCATATGCCTCGGCATTTGCGTGACCCTTTCGAGGATGTCCGAGGATTTCATCATCTGGTCCTCCGGGGAATTCGGGTTCCTGCGGCTCCCGGACGAGCTGTGTACGACCTCTTCACTCATGCCCCAGAAAAAAAATCCGGATTCGCTCGAGCTCATACGGGGAAAAACGGCGGGGGTCCTGGGAAGTCTCGTCTCAATCATCACACTGGAAAAGGGGCTCCCTTATACGTACAACCGGGACCTGCAGGAGGACAAGGAACCCCTCTTCCATACCGCCGACAGCACTATTCTATCCGTTCAGTGCATGGCGGATGTGATCGGGGGCTTCAAGGTTGACGAGGAAAGAATCAACCGTGTTCTAGACTCCACGGGAGGGGCGCTCTTTGCAACGGATATCGCCGATTATCTCGTGGAGCGGGGGGTTCCCTTCAGGGAGGCTCACTCCATAGTGGGGTCGATCGTCAGGTACTGTTCCGAGCGGAATATTTCCCTCTCCGCCCTATCGATCGAAAAGTACCGCTCTTTCAGCGATCGTTTCGATAAAGAGGTATACGGGGTGTTCGACTACCTCACTTCCGTAAACAGGCATGACGTCGAGGGAGGGACCGCGCTCAAACGCGTTGCGGAAGCGATAAAGCGGCTGGAGGAGGAACTCGGCGCATAGGACGGGGTCACTCTATTTTTAACCCTTCATGTCCGATACTCTAGTGAAGCGGTTTTACCCGGTCTCCGACGCGGTGAGGCGGTATGCGAAACATGAAAACTCGCCCTATTACACTTCTTCTTCTCATTTTCTTTCTCATAACGCTTCCCTTCCTTCCTTCCTGCGGATTCATCGGCAGTGTTTTCAGCGGTGATGACGAGGGCGGAGAAGAGGAAAACGGGCAGGAAGACGAAAGCGAAGAGCCTCGGGTCCACGAGCTCACTATCTACTACCGCTATGTCGGGTCCGGTTCGGTGTCGGCAGCAAGTCCGCTCTATTTCGTCATCATGCCCGTGGACGAGAACGGCAACATCCCGGAAGACAGGTCGGATTTCGTTATCGTGAACGGATATTTGCCCGCGGGCACGGTTGTAGCCGAGATCGAGGAGGGTACGTACGGGGTCCTCCTCTTTCACGACGCCGATTCGAACGGAAACCTCTCCCACCTGGAAAACTACGTCATTTACTACGATTACTTTCAGGCGGGCGGGGGTTTCGATTCGGTATTTGTCTATTCGGACCAGTCCATTTTCATGGATATGAACGACGATTACGAATGGCACCATGTATTTATCGTCTCACCCGGTAACGGGGAGCTCATGACGAGTGATTTTTATGTTTACGGCGGCATATCGAACACGGGCTCCGTGACCGTGGAGTCGATCGGTCTCGAGCTTGACGGAAACGAGCTGTGGGGCTCGGCGCAGATCGGCGGGTGGGGCGGCGGGGATGAAGCCTGGATGTATCCCGGTGAAGACAACCCGTTCAACGAGATAGAGCTGGATGATCATCAGAACGGCTGGCACACCATTACGGCGCGCGGTTATGACGCGGGCGGGGCGGAGATCGATTCTTTTTCCGTCGGTTTCGAGGAATATGACGGTGCCATGGTTTTTATACGCGATCCGGCGGACGGTCAGACCATGTACGACAACTTCACCGTTTCAGGCGGGCTGGCCGAATCATACGGGGATGTACTGGTACAGGTGTATATTGACTCCGTTTACGCGGGCGACGGTTCGCTCAGCGAAGACCATATTCAGTGGGAGTACAGTGTGGACATCTACGGTCTGTCGGACGGAGAACATACCCTTTTCGTGCGCGCGGACCTTTCCGGGGCGGGTCTCCAGCCCCAGGAGAGCATGTCCATAACCTTTCATATCGACACTTCCGGCGCTGGCGGGGTGTAAAACCGACTCTTTCAGAATACATCGGATCGTACGGTCGATGTAAGGACTGATGTACCACTTCCATTGAAACAGTCATCGTGAACCGCGGCGGTCAGTTCTCCGCTCCGGGAGTGGCTGGAGCGGCAGTATCCCAGCTTCCGGCGCAGAGCTCCTCAGCGTACCCTTCCCCGTTTTTCATCCTCGACGCGTGCTTGGCCCGTATCGGGTCTCCCGACCACCCCGAGCCCAGCATGTAGTCCCTGTCAGAATCGTAATCCCAGAGCTCCTGTACGGAAGTGTAGGCGAGCCCGTCCACAAACAGGTCCCCGGACAAGAGAACAACCTGGTCCTTTGTACCGGTCGGGGTGGTATCAGGTATGTAAAAGACGTTGTCTTCTCTGTAAAACTCGCCGGATTCATAGGGATCTTTTCCGCCATGCCATACCACGAGCAGGTAGTCTCCCGCCTGAACGGTTATTTCCTCGCCCCCCGTTATGGGAGAATCTTCGCCGTCGATGTCGGTGACCGTGAACTGCGAGATCGATCCCCCCCTGGTGATGTAGAGCTCCGCCCAGTCCATGCCCAGTAACTCGGGCGGGTCCTCGGGATCTATGCTGTATTCCGTGACGAGCGCGCAGGCGGAGTCATCGGCGGGACCGGCTCCCTGGGGCGTATCGCTGTTGTGCCCGCCCGGGGTACCGAGGGTGGAGTCACTGAGATTGACGGAAAGGCCCTCGGTATACCACGATCCGGGGTTCCAGGAGTTTTCACACGAGTCACTGTACCGCGCCATTGAGGCGCGCATGCCCTCCTCGTTGGCGCCGAAGAGGTAACCGCCGCCGTCACCCACGGTGTCCATAACCGTTTCATTTCCATCTTTCAGGATATAGGGCCCGCACGCGGAGTTGACCAGGGAAAGCCGGGCGTCGCTCATGTCGGGACGGACCGTTATCGCGGATTGCCCGCTTTCATATTCATAGTTGGTCACGAGAAAGACGGATTCGGCCTCGATCCTTCCGTATATGCCGAGCCGAACTCCGGAGCCGCCCCCGTTTTCCACTATCCAGTCTCCGAGGTAGAAAGGACGGTCTTCTTTGTTTATGAGCTCGATGAATTCATCGTACGAGCTTGTCAGTGTTCCGGCCCAACCGATTTCATTGATGAGCACGTCCCCCGGGGAGGGAGGGTCGCCCTCGTCCACTATGGTGATGGTTACGGAGCCGCTGTAACCTTCTTCGTCCTCAGCCAGGATGATCACAGACGTCGTTTCGGAAACATCCGCGGGTATGAAGAGTACGGGAGATCCGGTTTCCGGCTGAAAGGTGCCGGACAGGGGCTGGGCGGACCACGACACGTCTCCGGTTTCCCCCTCGCAGCGGAGAATGAGCGGTTCGGTATCGAGGATCTCGTTCTTTTCGATTTCAATTGTCAGTGCGCATCCGTCCGCATCCCCGGCTTCGTCACCGGAATCATCCGACAGGTCCGTCCCGCCGTTCTCGTCCTCCCTGACGGGTTTGTCGATTTTTGTACATCCGAACCCAAAGAGAAGGGTCTCTAAAATGATGAGTAGAATAACGGAGAACCAGACATGTCCTTTCATCGATACCGTTCCCCCATTTAATATGAAGTCAGGCGGGCCTCATCATATATAAACAGGAAAAAGGGGAAAAAAATTTCATCCGGCGGAACCTGACGGCTTTACAGTATAAGGGCTTATCACTAATAATACAATAAAAAATTCAATTAAATTATTAAATGTTATTAGTACATTATACGAAATATTTGGATATGCCGGGCGGGAAAAGCGTGCCCTAGGGAGGGAGTCAAAGGGGTTTCAGGGATATTTTTTTAGATCCGTGCCGTCAGCACTTCGAGTAGCCGCAGTTATGGCATACGACGCAGCCGCTTTCATGTTCGAGAATGCCGCCGCAATCGGGACAGATTCCGGCGATATTCTTCGTTTCATTATCGAAGAGCGAGCCCTGGGCTGAATCGTCAACCATTTCATCTTCATTGACGTTCTCGTCGGTCTCCTCGTCCGTACCGTAATGATGGGTTTCGAGGTATCTTTCCAGGACCTTGGCGAGCGCGTCCGAACAGGAGAGGACCTTGCCCCCCTTCCGGGGAAGGAGCGAGGGTGAGGGGCAGCGCATGCCCTTGAGCTGTTTTACAACGGCGCTGGGATTTACATTCGAACGAAGCGCCATTGAAATGAGGCGGGCCTGTGCGTCGAGCTGGGAGGCGGCGCATCCTCCCGCTTTTCCCATGCTCGCGAAAACCTCGCACGGTCCAAAATCGTCCGAGTTGATCGTGACGTATAAATTTCCGCAACCCGTTTCAATTTTTTCCGTGTAACCATGCGTTATCCGGGGGCGTTCACGGGGCGCCTGCTTCTCGAACTCCTGCTTCTCTTTAGTCTTGCCCGTGGTCAGTACTTGTACGTCGCGTGAACCGTCCCGGTAAACGGTTATCCCCTTGCACCCGAGGTTATACGCCTCGATATAAACGTTTTTAACCGCGTCAACCGTGGCCGTGTTGGGGAAATTGACCGTTTTGGATACCGCGTTGTCCACGTGCTCCTGGAAGGCGGCCTGCATGAACACGTGATCCATGGCTTCGATGTCGTGCGCCGTGACAAAGATGTTCTGATAGCGGGCGGGTATCCCCCGCATACCCCGGACCGTACCGTTGCGGGCTATCTCCCTGACGAGGTCGTCCGAGTAAAAACCCTCGCGCACCGCGGCATCGAGGAAAAGGGGGTTTGTTTCCGGCAGCTCGTTGTTGTCGAGCACGTTCCGGACAAATGAAACGGCGAAGAGAGGCTCGATTCCCGAGGAGCATCCCGCAATGATGCTGATTGTTCCCGTAGGAGCGATCGTGGTACGGGTTGCATTCCTGAACCGCTTCCCGCTCTTTGCGTATATGGACTTCTCCCAGTTCGGGAAAACACCCCGTTTCTCGGCGAGCGCGAGTGAAGCCCGGTCGGACTCAGAGGCGATAAACTTCATCACTTCTCTGCCCGTATCACGCGCTTCCTCGGAATTGTAGGGAATATCGAGCATGATGAGCATATCGGCGAATCCCATGATGCCGAGGCCGATTTTTCTGTTCGCGCGTACGAGGTCCTGTATCTGTTCGAGCGGGAATCTGCTCATGTCGACCACGTTATCGAGAAAGTGAATGGACGAGTGTACCGTGTCCTTGAGGCCTTCCCAGTTGATTACCCTCTCGTGTACGAAACACTTCAGATTGATGGAACCGAGGTTGCAGGCCTCGAAGGGAAGGAGGGGCTGTTCTCCGCAGGGATTCGTGGATTCTATGCTCCCCAGCAGGGGCGTCGGGTTGTGGCGGTTGATCTCGTCAATGAACACCACACCGGGATCTCCGTACTTCCACGCCCCGTCCGCGATGAGATCGAAGACCCTCCTCGCCTTGAGCGTGCCCGCGACCTCGCCCGTTCTCGGGCTTATGAGCTTGTAGTCGTCGTCCGTCATGACCGCCTTCATGAACTCGTCGGTTGCGGCCACGGAGATGTTGAAGTTGTTGAGGAGGTGCTGTTCTGATTTTGATCCGATGAATTCGAGTATGTCGGGGTGGTGGACGCTCAGAATACCCATGTTGGCGCCCCGGCGTGTTCCCCCCTGTACTATCGTCTCTGTCGCGGTGTCGAATATTCGCATGAAGGAAACGGGGCCCGAGGATATGCCCTTCGTGGTTTTGACTACGTCGTTTTTAGGACGCAGCCTTGAAAAGGAGAAGCCCGTTCCACCGCCGCTCTTGTGAATCATCGCGGTGAACTTTACGGCATCGAATATGCTTTCAATGGAATCGTCCACCGGGATGACGAAACAGGCGGAGAGCTGCTGGAGCTCCCTGCCCGCGTTCATCAGAGTGGGCGAGTTCGGCAGGAACCGGAGCGAGGTCATGAGTTCGTAGAACTCTTCCTCGGTCCTTTCCGCGGCCGCCCCGTCTTCGTAGAGGGAATCGGCCTGTGCGATGTTATTCGCAACTCGTCTGAACATATCGTCGGGCTGCTCGATCGGATTGCCCTTATCGTCCTTTTTCAGATACCGTTTCTTGAGAACGGTAACGGCGTTTGCAGTGAGTTCGAGGCAGCGTTTTCTTTCCAGGACCGGCATGTTCCCCTCCCACAGGGTGTTCAGGTGTGCTTTCAAAAAGGTGGAACTCTATTTTTTCAGTAAGAGGTCTCTCTTTGATTTATATATGGTTTTACATATTAATAGTGACGGCTTTTGTCTAAGAATATAAAAGAATCAAGAGCGAGAGCTTATGTTGTCATACTGCCATTAAAAAGGAATTACGGCGTTATGTAAAAACCATACGGTACGTAATGGTC